>VAYG01000084.1 GCA_005885015.1 Actinomycetota bacterium
CTTGCCGTCCAGCGACCCGGCCATCTTCAACGTGACGAACGGCAGGCCCGTGCGGACGTGCCTGGCGAACCCGGCGATCAGCTCCCGGGCGTCGGTCTCGAGCTCGCCGACTTCCACGGATAGCCCGGCCTCGCGGAGGTGCTTAACCCCCGCCCCGTCGACGATCGGATTGGGGTCGAGGGTGCCCGCGACCAAGCGGGCGATCCAGAACGTGCTGATCGAGGGCGGTCCGACCGTCGCGGGGTCGGCGATCGGGTCCGGGATCGTCGACCGGTTCGTCCTCTATGTGGCGCCGAAGCTGATCGGGGGGCGTGAGGCCCCGGGCATCCTGGGCGGGCGCGGCGTCCCGAGCGTGGGCGACGCGCTGCCGGTGGAGATCGTCCGGGTGGAACGGTGGGGCGATGACATCAAGGTGGTGGCCGATGTTCACCGGGATCGTTGAGGAGTGCGGACTGGTGGTGACCGCCGGGCCGAGACTCCAGATCCTGGCCCGGAAGGTCGGGGCGGGCGTCGCAGACGGAGACTCGGTGAACGTGAACGGGGTCTGCCTGACCGTCGTGAATCGCGCCCTCCGAGAGACCGATGAGGCGTGGGTGCTTTCGTTCGACCTGTCTCCCGAGACACTCCGCCGAACCTCGCTGGGCTCCGTCCGGCCCGGCGATCGGGTGAACCTGGAGCGACCCGTGACGCTCATCCAGCGCTTGGGTGGTCACCTGGTGCAGGGGCACGTGGATGGCGTCGGCATCGTTCGTCGCGTGGAACCCGCCGCCACCGGGTGCGAGATGACCGTCGAGGCGCCGGCCGCCGTGTCCCGCTACCTGGTGGACAAGGGATCGGTGTCCGTGGACGGGGTCAGCCTGACCGTGGCGACCCGGGACGGGTCGACGTTCATCGTGGCCCTGGTGCCCTACACCCTCCAGGCCACGAACCTGGACACGAAGAACGTCGGTGATCCGGTGAATATCGAGGTGGACGTCATGGCGAAGTACGTGGAGCGGCTCGTGGGGGAGGCCAGATGACAGACCAGCAGCCGTTCGCATCCATCGAGGAGGCGATCGAGGAGATCCGCCGGGGCCGGGTCGTCATCGTGGTGGACGACGCGGACCGGGAGGAAGAGGGCGACTTCGTCATGGCGGCGGAGAAGGTGACGCCCGAAGCCATCAACTTCATGGCCACGCACGGCAGAGGGATCGTGTGCATGCCGTGCACAGGGGCGCGGCTCGACGAGCTGCGCATCCCGCAGATGGTCTCGACGAAAGACGGGTCGCTGGAGACGGCCTTCTCCGTTTCCATCGATGCCCGAAGCACCACCACGGGGACGAGCGCCTACGACCGGGCGGCCACCATCCGGACCGTCTGCGAGCCGGCCGCCACGGGGAGCGACCTCCGCATGCCCGGACACGTGTTCCCCCTGCGGGCCCAGGAGGGCGGCGTCCTCAAGCGGGCCGGGCACACCGAGGCCGCGGTGGACGTGGCCCGGCTGGCGGGTCTGTGTCCGGCCGGGGTGATCTGCGAGATCATGCACACGGACGGAACGATGGCCAGGCTCCCGGAGCTGGAACGCGTCGCCCTCGAGCACGACCTGAAAGTCATCTCGATCGCGGACCTCATCGCCTTTCGTCGCCGCCGGGAGAAGCTCGTCCGGCGGGTGGCCCGGGCCGCCATCCCGACGGAGTTCGGCCAGTTCGAGGCCTCCGCCTACGAGAGCGTGGTGGACGGGCGGGTCCACGTGGCTCTGGTCCTGGGCCAGGTCGGGGACGGGGAGCGCATCCTGGTCCGGGTGCACTCGGAATGCCTGACCGGAGACGTGTTCCACTCCCTTCGGTGTGACTGCGGCACGCAGCTGGAGGACGCCCTGGCCAAGATCGGGGCGGAGGGTCGAGGGGTCGTGCTGTACATCCGCGGTCACGAAGGCAGGGCGATCGGGCTCGCCCACAAGCTGCGGGCCTATCAGCTCCAGGAAGAGGGTCACGACACGGTCGAGGCGAACGAGGCCCTCGGGTTCCCGGCCGATCAGCGCGAATACGGGATCGGGGCGCAGGTCCTGTACGACCTCGGTGTCCGGTCCATGCGGCTGCTCACCAACAACCCGCTGAAGCGGGCGGGTCTCGAAGGATACGGCCTGTCCATCGCGGAACGCGTCCCCCTGGAGACCACGCCGACACAGGAGAACCTTCACTATCTCCGGACCAAACGGGAGAAGCTGGGGCATCTACTCGACAACCTCGACCCCGATCCGGTGGTCCTGGACAACGAGGCGACCAGGCAGTGAAGGAGATCAATGGATCCTTCGAGCCCAGGGGGATGCGGTTCGCCATCGCCGCCGCGCGGTTCAACGAGATCGTGGTGGCGAAGCTGGTGGAAGGGGCGGTGGCATGCCTCCGGGCGCACGGCGTCTCGGAGGACGACATCGTGCTCGCCTGGGCCCCGGGAGCCTTCGAGCTGCCGGTGCTGTCCGCCCGACTCGCGGAGAGCCGCCTGTACGATGCGGTGATCTGCCTCGGTGCGGTGATCCGGGGGGAGACCCCTCACTTCGACTACGTGGCGGGGGAGGCCGCCCGAGGGATCCGGCACGTCGCGCTGTCGACGGGTATGCCGGTGACGTTCGGCGTGCTGACCACGGAGTCGATGGAGCAGGCCCTCGATCGAGCAGGGGGCAAGCACGGGAACAAGGGATGGGACGCGGCCATGGCGGCGATGGAGATGGCCAGCATCCTGGAACAGCTCCCCACGAAGGAGTGAGCGACAGTGATCGTGGACAAGCCCTGGGGGAAGGTCACCACGTACGCGCTCAACCAGCCGTCCTCGGTGCGGATGATCACCATCGATCCGGGCCAGGAGACCAGCGAGCACTACCACTAGCTTCGCGACGAGAACTGGGTGGTGTTGGACCCCGGACTCCTCGTCCAGATCGGCAATCGGTCGGTGGAGGCCAATCCCGGGGACGAATTCATCGTCTCGGCGGAGGAGCCACACCGCATCAAGAACGTCGGCGACGAGCGCGGCAGGGTCCTGGAGGTGGCCTACGGCTACACCACGGAGGAGGACACGTTCCGGCTCCAGGACGACTACGGACGGCCTCTCGAACCGGATTGGTGAGCGATCCGCGAGGTCGCCAAAACTGATTGCCGGGGTGGGGGACGCATGTTACGCTCGCCGCCGCATTGGCGGGCGGTCCGCCGAGAAGTGCAAGGAGGTACAGGTTGACGCAAGGGACGGTCAAGTGGTTCAGCAACGAGAAGGGCTACGGCTTCATCGCTCGCCCTGACGGCGATGACGTGTTCGTCCACTTCTCGGCGATCGCCGGAGAGGGTTACCGCACCCTCTCGGAGGGTCAGCAGGTCGAGTTCGACATCGTGGAAGGTCCCAAGGGAAAGCAGGCGGCGAACGTCAAGCCCGTCTAGCCCCCCGTTGACGGCTCGCGCTGAACGGGCCCGTCGCCGGGCCCGTTCTCGCTCTCTGTCGGTCCCACTCCCTATACTCAAGGATGAGCGGATGGCGATCGATCTTCTTCCTTGAGCGCCCACGTCGGCGTCGGTCCCCCATTGCAGGAGGTGAGGTAGCGTCTCTGTCGAGCCACGTGTGAACGACAGGATCCGGGCTCCCCAGGTGCGCCTGGTCGGCTCGGACGGAACGCAGATCGGAATCGTGGGGGTCCAGGAAGCCCTTCGCCAGGCCCAGGAGCTCGATCTGGACCTCGTCGAGGTCGCCCCGCAGGCCCAGCCGCCCGTGTGCCGGATCATGGACTACGGCAAGTTCAAGTACGAGCGAGCGGTGCAGGAGAAGGAAGCCCGGAAGCGCCAGGCTCGGGTCGAGGTCAAGCAGATCAAGATGCGCCCGAAGATCGATCCGCACGACTATGGGATCAAGAAGGGCCACGTGGTGCGGTTCCTGCAGTCCGGGGCCCGGGTCAAGGTGACCATCATGTTCCGGGGCCGGGAGATGGCCCACACGGAGCTCGGCCGGAAGTTGCTCGACCGCCTCACGGGAGACCTCCAGGAACTTGCTACCGTAGAGTCCTATCCGAAGCTGGACGGGCGGAACATGGTCATGGTCCTGGCGCCCGTCAAGCGATCGCCAGCCAGGCCGGCCGCCCGGGAGGAGACCGTGCCCGCGGCGGCGGAGGAGTCGGGGTAGCGGCTCGGGCCCCGAGCCGGACGAGGGGACAGTGAGCGAATGCCGAAGATGAAGACGCACCGCGGCGCGGCCAAGCGGTTCCGAATCACCCGGACCGGCAAGGTCATGCATCGCAAGGCAACCGGCAACCACAAGCTGACCAAGAAGTCCAGCGGCCGGCGCCGGCGGGTCGAGGGCGACGCAGCCCTCGGTCCCGAGGCGAAGGTGACCCGCCGGCTCCTGGGCGGATGACGGGAGGGACTCCGACATGCCGCGGGTGAAACGGGCCGTCCACGGACGCAAGAAGCGCCGCGAGATCATGGAGCAGGCCAAGGGGTACCGGGGGGCCCGGTCGCGCCGGTACCGCGTGGCCAAGGAACAGGTCATGCACTCGGGCGCATATGCCTACCGCGATCGGCGGGACCGCAAGGCACAGTTCCGCCGGCTGTGGATCACCAGGATCGGGGCGGCTGCCCGCGGCGACGGGATGAGCTACTCCACGTTCGTTCGAGGGCTCCGCGGCGCGGGCGTCGAGCTCGACCGCAAGGTCCTGGCCGATATCGCCGTGCACGACCCTGTGGCGTTCTCCGCGCTGGTGGTCGCGGCGAAGGAAGGCCTGGAGGCGACCCGGCCGAAGCGCCCACGGGCCGGCCGGGCCACCACCCGCACCTGAAAGGGGCTTCGGCCGTGACCGCTCCCTGAGCGACAGGGCAGGCGGCCGGTGATCACCTCTCCCCACAACAAGCGCGTGGCCAAGGCGGCCCGCCTGAAGAAGCGGGCCATGCGCGAGAAAGACCGGGCCTTCCTCGTGGAGGGGGCCCAAGGAGTGGTCGAGGCGCTGGCCTCGGGTGGGGCCGTCCGGGAGGTCTTCGTCAGCCCCGGGTCCCACGAACGGCTGGAGCTTGTGCGGGACCTCGCTCGGAAGGCGGGCGTCCCCGTTCACGCTGTCTCGCCCGAGCTGATGGCCCATCTCACCTCGACCGTCACCCCGCAGGGCATGGTCGGAGTGGCCGGGTTCGTCGACGTCGGACTGCGGGAACTCTGGCCGGGGTCCTCGTGCGTCCCCGTCCTGGTCGAGGTCCGCGATCCAGGGAATGCCGGGACGATCCTCCGCTCCGCCGATGCCTCCGGCGCCGACGCCGTGGTGTTCACCCGCTCTTCGGTCGACGTCTACAACCCCAAGACGGTCCGGGCGTCTGCCGGATCTCTCTTCCACGTGCCGGTGGTCCGTGGCGTGGACGTCGAGGAGGCGGTCGAGGAGCTCCGCGGACGAGGGTTCGCCATCCTGGCCGCGGCCACGAACGGCGAGCAGTCCCTGTTCACCGCGAACCTGGCCGATCCGGTTGCGGTGCTGTTCGGCAACGAGGCCTGGGGGCTGTCCGGCGAGTCCCGGTCGCTCGCCGACGCTGCGATCCGGATCCCGATCTCCGGACGGGCCGAGTCTCTCAACCTGGCGGCGGCCGCCGCCCTCATCCTCTTCGAGTCGGCTCGGCAGCGTTGGGGGGGAGCGGCGGGGGAGGGTGCGGATACCCTGGCCAGAATCGTCGCCGGGGCAGCCCACGACATCCGCTCGCCGCTCACCGCGCTCAAGGGGTTCACTTCGACGCTGCTGTCCCGGTGGGAGCGGCTGGACGACGAGCAGCGCCACGCCATGCTGGAGGGCATCGCCGGCGACGCGGCCAGGATGGAGCTGGTGGTCGCGCAGCTCGTCGATGCCGCCCGGCTCCGGTCGGGGTCCCTCGAGCTCGCGCCGGTTCCGACGGACCTGCTGGCGGCGGCCCGAGATACGGCGGAGGACAGCCGGTCCTGGAGCCAGGGGGAGATCCTCGTGGGTGGGGAGGCCGTGCGGGCCGCAGTGGATGCGATGGTCGAGACGGCGCAGTGGTTCACCGAAGAGGGTCCCATCGGGATCGAGGTGGGAGACGGGGGAGGCCCGATGGTCTCGGTGTGGCGACGGAAGCCGACCGTGGCCGCGGCGGAGGTCGACGGGCTGTTCGTTCCCCGCGCTCCCGGGTCGGGTGGCGGCAGCAAGGTGGGCCTGTTCGTGGCCCGCGGGCTGGCGGAGGCGCACGGGGGGACCCTGACCGCGGCGGTGGACGCGCGGCTCACGTTGACCTTGCACCTTCCTGCAGCCGCCCCCTGAGCAGGTTGGCGCAGGGGGCTCCACTACACTTTCCGTCCATCATGAGCGCCCCACCCTCGTCCGACGAATCCCTCGCCACGCTGGACCGGGAGCTGGCCCGCGGCCTCGATCTGGTCGCCCGGGCCTCGTCCGTGGAGGACGTCGAGGACGCGCAGACGAGCCTCTTCGGGCGGAAGGCGCCCTTCGCGGTGGTGGAGCGGGCGCTCGGCTCGCTTCCGGAGGACGAACGGCGACGGGTCGGCCAGCGGACGAACGAGGTCCGTGCCCGCCTCAAGGCGGCGATCACCGAGCGGCGGCAGGCCCTCGAGTCCGAACGCGAGACCGCCGTCCTCGAGCTCGACCGGATCGACGTGACCCTGCCCGGGCGAAGACTACGGGCGGGGTCCCTTCACCCGCTGACCATCGTGCAGCAGGAGATCGTCGAGATCTTCACCCGGATGGGCTATCGGGTGGTCGAGGGGCCGGAGGTCGAAGACGAGTGGCACAACTTCGACGCGCTCAACATCCAGCCCGACCACCCGGCGCGGACCATGATGGACACCACGTACCTGAGCGTGCCCGGGCATCCGGAGCTGCTCCTCCGTGCCCACACCTCCCCGATGCAGATCAGGACCATGCAGGCGGAGCCGCCTCCCGTCTACGTGGTGGTTCCGGGCAGGGTGTTCCGCAACGAGGCGATCACGGCGAAGAACATGCCGGTGTTCCACCAGGTGGAAGGCCTGGCGGTGGACAAGGGGATCAGGTTCTCCGACCTGAAGGGAACGGTGGAGTCGTTCCTGCGCGAGCTGCTCGGCGCCGATCTGCGGGTTCGCATGACGCCGTCGTTCTTCCCTTTCGTGGAGCCGGGGGCCCAGTTCGACGTGTCCTGTTTCGTCTGTGGGGGGTCCGGCTGCAAGACCTGCGCTTTCGTTGGCTGGATCGAGACGATGGGCGCCGGCATGGTCCATCCGCGCGTCCTGGAGAACGTGGGCTACAACCCCGAGCGCTACACGGGCTTCGCCTTCGGCATGGGCTACGACCGCCTGGCCATGATCCGGTTCGGCATCCCGGACATCCGCATCCTCTGGGAGAGCGACGTTCGGTTCCTCGAACAATTCGAAGGCGTGGGATGAGCGGATGAAGATCGTCTTCTCCTGGCTGCGGGAGCTGTGTCCGGTCGAGCTCTCTCCGGAGGAGCTCAGCGACCTCCTTTCCTGGAAGGGCCTGCACACCGAGTCGATCGTCAGGCCATGGGAAGGGTTGTCCGGCGTCGTGGTGGCCAGGGTCCTCGAGGTCCGGGACCACCCGAACTCGGAGAAGCTGTGCGTGGCCCGGGTCAACTACGGATCCGGCGAGCGCGAGGTCGTGGTCGGGGTCCGGAACATGAGGCCGGGGGATCTGGTGCCGCTGGCCGGGCCGGGCGCCAAAGTCCCCGCGCTGCCCGAGCCGCTGTCGCGCCGCGAGATCCGCGGCGTGGTGTCGGAGGGGATGATCTGCTCGCCCCACGAGCTCGGCATCTCAGCCGACCACACCTGCATCCTGGTCCTGCCCGACGACGTCCCCGAGGGCACCGAATTCAAGACGCTGTACGGGCTCGACGAGGTGGTGGTCGACCTGGAGGTCGAGGCGAACCGCGCCGACGAGCTGTCGGTGCTGGGCGTGGCCAGGGAGGTCGCCGCGGCCACCGGCATCCCCCTGACGCCCCCGGACGTGTCGGTCGCGGAATCGGAAACCCCCGCGGCGGAGGCCGCCACCGTGGAGGTGCGGGACGGCGAGCGATGCCCTCGGTACCTGGCCCGGGTGATCGAGGGCGTGTCACCGGGCTCGTCACCGATCCGCGTCCAGGCCCGCTTGACCGCGTCGGGGATGCGCCCGCTGTCGAACGTGGTCGACGCCACGAACTACGTGATGCTCGAGATGGGCCAGCCGATGCACCCCTTCGATCTGGCCAGGCTGGACGGCCGGGGCATCGTGGTCCGGCGGGCCGAAGAGGGTGAGCGGCTGGTCACGTTGGACGGCGTCGAGCGGGTGCTCTCGGGGGAGGACCTGGTCATCGCCGACCGGGCGAAGGCGGTGGGCATCGCCGGGGTCTTCGGCTCGGCCGCGGCGGAGGTCTCGGCGGCCACCACCGAGGTCCTGTTGGAGAGCGCCCACTTCGCCGCCTACGCCATCACGCGAACCTCGCGCCGTCTCATGTTGCACACCGAGGCCTCCACCCGGTTCGGGAGGGAAGCCGACCCCGAGGCGGTCGCGCCCGCAGCGGCCAGGGCGGCCGGGCTCATCGCGGAGTGGGCCGGCGGCGCGGTGCTCCGGGGGGCTATCGACGTGGGGCGTCCCCCCGAGCGGCGCCGCCTGTCGGTGCGCCCGGAGCGGGCGGCCCAGGTCCTGGGATATGGGACCTCAGCCGCCGACGTGGCCGAGTCGCTCGGACGGCTGCAGATCGCCGCGGAGAAGAGGGACCACGTGGTCGAGGTCGAGGTGCCCGGCTTTCGGCCGGACCTCCAGGAGGAGATCGACCTGATCGAAGAGGTGGTCCGGGTGCAGGGGTACGACAACCTCGGGTCGACCCTCCCCGGGATCAAGCGGCCCGGCGGATTCGCGCCCACATACGAGTTCCGGCGGCGCGTCCGCGATGCCCTGGTCCGGGCGGGCCTCCGAGAGGCCCTGTCCCTCTCGTTCGCCTCGCCGGCCGACCTCGACCTCATGGGCGTCGAGGCGGCGGCGGGGGTTCGCGTGGCCAACCCGCCATCCGCCGACGAGCCGTTCCTCCGGCCCAGCCTGGTGCCGAACCTGCTGAAGGCCCTGGGCCGCAACGCAGCCCGAGGCGCCCGGGGGGCCGCCCTGTTCGAGGTGGGACACGCCTTCCGGCTCGACGGCGCCGTCCAGGAGCGCGAGCTGGTGGCGGCGGTCGTGAACGGACCGGCAGGGGAGGGGCTTCACGCGGAGCCGCGCGAGCTCGACTTCTTCGACGCGAAGGGGGCGCTGGAGGCCCTGGTCGATTCGCTCGGGGTCGGCGAGTGGATCCTGGGCGATGCCCCGGGTGATCCATGGCATCCGGGGCGGTCGGCGCTGGTCCTGGTGGCCGGCCGCGCCATCGGGGTGGTTGGGGAGCTGCAGCCTCGCGCCGCGGAGCGGTTCGACGCCGTCGGACGGGTCGCCGCCTTCGAGCTCGACGTCGGCCAGCTCTCCGAGCACGCCTCTCGGGCCAGGGCCGTTCGGGACATCCCGCGTTTCCCGCCCGTCCGGCGGGACCTCGCCTTCGTGGTGGACGCGACCATTCCCGCGGGGGCGGTGCGAGACGCGGTGTCGGCTGCCGGCGGCCCTCTGGTGGACCGGATCGTCATGTTCGACGTGTTCCAGGGGCCTCCCATACCCGAAGGGAAGAAGAGCCTGGCCTTCTCGGTCGACTTCCGGGCGCCCGTCCGCACCCTCGTCGGAGTTCGGAGCCGAGCTCCGCACGGGCTAGTCCGGTACCATGCGCCCCATGGCGCGGAACTTCCTGTCGGTCGACGATCTGTCTCCGTCCGAGCTCTCGGAGATCCTCGACCTCGCGGACAAGGTCAAGGCGTCCCCCTCCGATTATTCGGGACGGCTGGTGGGGCTCAGCGTGGCGATGATCTTCGAGAAGCCGTCCACCCGGACCCGGGTCTCTTTCGAAGTGGGGATCGCCGAGCTGGGTGCGCACCCCCTGGCCCTGTCTTCGGCGGAGCTGCAGCTGGGGAGGGGAGAGACCATCGAGGATACCGGGCGGGTGCTGTCCCGCTACGTCGACGTGATCGTCCTGCGCACCTTCGGGCAGGAACGTCTGGAGGGGCTGGCCCGGGCCGCCACCATCCCGGTGGTGAACGCGCTCTCGGACTTCGAGCATCCGTGCCAATGCCTGGCCGACCTCCAGACGGTGAAGGAGTCGAAGGGACGCCTTGCGGGACTCACGCTCGCCTACGTCGGAGACGGGAACAACGTGGCCCACTCGCTCCTGCTCGGGGGGGCCAAGGTCGGGGTCCACGTCCGCGTGGCCACGCCCCCGGGCTACGAGCCGATCCCCCAGGTGGTGCGTCGGGCCCAGGAGATCGGCGAGGAGACCGGCGGGGGAGCCGTGGTCACCCACGATCCTGAGGAGGCCACCCGGGGCGCCGACGTCCTCTACACCGATGTGTGGGCCTCCATGGGTCAGGAGGAGGAAGCGGCCGACCGGACCCTGGTGTTCCGAAGCTATCGCATCGACCAGGCGGCCCTGGACCGGGCGGCCCCCGACGCGATCGTGATGCACTGCCTCCCCGCCCACCGGGGCCAGGAGATCACCGACGAGGTGATCGACGGCCCCCGCTCCGTGGTGTGGGATCAGGCCGAGAACCGCCTGCACAGCCAGAAGGCGTTGCTCCTCTGGCTTCTCGGCGCGGTCTGAGCCCACCACCCGGCCTACAATCCCGCGTATGGCCCGGGCGAACGACGTGGTCGAGGCCCTGCTCCAGGAGTACGCGGACCTGCTCTCCATCTCCGGGGGCGACCCGTTCAGGGTTCGGACCTACGAGAAGGCCGCCCGCTCGGTGGGCGGGTACCACACCGACATCGCCACAATCGACCTGAAGGGCTTCCAAGCGATCCCCAACGTAGGGAAGTCCATCGCCGAGAAGATCCAGGAGTACTTCGAACGGGGATCGATCAACGCCCTGGAGGAGCTTCGCGCTCAGGTCCCGGGAAGAAGGCCATGGGCCTGTACCGGGACCTCCGCATCGCCTCGATCGACGAGCTCGCCGACGCCATCCACGATGGGCGGCTCAAGGGCCTGAAGGGCTTCGGGGACAAGACCGAAGAGAACATCCTCCGCGGCATCGAGCTGATGCAGCAGTCCGGGGATCGGGTGCTCATCAGCATGGCCACCGATCTGGCCGAGGAGATCGTCGGCGAGCTGAAGGCGGTTCGCGGCTGCGGGAAGTGCGAGTACGCCGGAAGCCTGCGCCGCATGGCGGAGACGATCGGTGACATCGACATCCTGGTCGCGGCCAGAAAGCCCGGGCCGGTGATGGACGCCTTCGCCGGCCTGTCCTACGTGGATCGGGTGATCGCGCGCGGAGACACGAAGACGTCGATCCGCACCACCAAGGGACTCCAGGTCGACCTGCGGGTGGTCCCGCCCAACTGTTGGGGGGCGGCCCTCCAGTACTTCACCGGATCGAAGGCCCACAACATCCGGACCAGGGAGATCG
>VAYG01000085.1:0-11566 GCA_005885015.1 Actinomycetota bacterium
TCGTTCCATCCGGCCCCGAGGCCGAGGATCAGCCGGCCCCCGCTGATCTCGTCGACGGTGGCCGCCTTCTTCGCCAGCAAGGCCGGGTTGTGGAAGGAAACGCTCGCGACCAGCGGCCCCAGCTCGACGCGCTCGGTGACCGCGGCCAGGGCGGCGAGCATCGACCATGCCTCCCACGGCCCGCGCGCAGGCAAGCCGGGGTCCCGGAACAGCAGATGGTCGCCGACCCAGATCGAGTCGAGGCCGGACCCCTCGGCCGCGCGGGCCATGTCCCGGAGCTCGGGCCAGCGGACCTCGCGCTCGACCTCGGGGAGCTGGATGCCGACCTTGAGTGGCCTGCCTGCCATTGGGCCAGCCTACGTGAGTCGGCAGACTGGCCTATCCCGCGATCCGCCACGCCGTCACTCAGTCGGCGAACGGTTCCCACACGGCCGGGTCGTGGGCGAAGAACACCCGGCGGGGCAGGAGCTCGTGGATCCGGTCGATCCGATCCGGGGGCTCCGGGGCCTCCTCGTTTCCCGAACGGCGGATGCGCCCGGCGAACTCGGCCCGCCCGTATTCGGCGGCGTCGTTCATGGCCTGGCCCGCGATCAGGACCCTGCCCTCGCGGGTCTCCACGAGGAGCGACTGGTGGCCCGGGGTGTGACCGGGCGTGGGGATGATGCGCAGGCCGGGCGCGACGTCCGCCTCGCCCGCGTGCAGCTCCAGCTTCGCGCCCTCGAAGTCGACCACGTGCGGCAGCGTGTACTCGAGGGAGTGACTGGCCTCGTACTCGGCTTCCTGGGCGAAGATGGGCGTCCCCGGGAAGAGGGGATTGCCGCCGCAGTGGTCGAGATGGAAATGGCAGTTGACGATGGCCGTGATGTCCTCGAGCCGCACGCCGAGGGAGGAGAGAGCCTCGCGCAGGGGCCGCCGGACGATTGGGTGATAGCGGCGCTCGGCCTCCTCGTGGTCCTCGCCGATCCCCGTGTCGAACAGCACCAGACCCTCCGGGTGACGGATGACATAGGCCAGGACGATGATCTTCTGGTTCGGGAGCGAGCTGTCCGCGGGCATCGTGTAGTGCCCGAGCCTGACCCGCCGGATGTCGTCCAGCCCGATCACCGGATCGTCCGGTCCTCGATCTCCCATGCGTGGTCGAGGACATGCCAGGCGGAGCGGCGAACGTAGTAGCGGACCGTCCACCGGACGCCGCCGCGTGGACCGGTGCGTCCGAAAGCCCCGCTCGCGGCGAGCGGAAGCGCGTCCAGGATGGCCTTCCGCATCTCCGACAGCCCCGCCTTCGGATCTCGGCTCTTCGTGCCTCCGTCCTTCGCCCCGAGGGCTCGCAGGTAGCCCTCGTCGGCCCCCCGCACGTGTTCGACGATCTTCTTCAGGTCCCGGCCCCCGCCCCGCGGTCCCTTCGTCAGGGGCCTGCCCGCCGCGTTCTCGACGGTCCGGTCGAAGGTCCTCCAGCTCGCCCGGAGGATGCGCTCGAAGCGACGGAGGTCGGCGTCGTCCACAGGCCGGCCATCGGCCTTCGGCGGGATCCCCGGAGCCCCGAAGGCGGTGGTGGCGTTCCCCTTCAGCCTTTCCTTCACGCGGAAGGCCGAAGCGTTCGGTGGTGCGGTGAACCCCAGCCTGGAGCCTCGCAGGGCCGCCGCGTATCGGGACCGGTACTCGGCAAGCGCCTCCAACGCGCCTTGCTCGTCCCGGCCACTCCGAGACCAGCCGGGCCAGTCGAGCGCGCCGGCGAAGGCTCGCTTCGCCCCGGCCTCGATGTAGACGTCGACGCGGTTCGCGCCGCCCAAAGGGTCAGGAAGCCCGCCGGCGGGGCCGCCTCATCCCGCTCCGGCGGCCTTTCGAGGAGAAGAGCACCCGCGGGGGGGCGATGGCCATGCCTTCTCGCTTGAAGTCCTCGCCGAGATGGAGGCGGGCAGCGATGCGGCTCACATCACCTTGCTGGTCGGGTGTCACCAAGGTGACCCCTCGGCCCACCCGCCCAGCCCGTGCGGTTCTTCCCACCCGGTGCACGTAACCGTTGTCGTCTGCCGGCGGATCGTAGTTGATGACGTGAGCGATGCCCTGGATGTCCAGTCCTCTGGCTGCCACGTCGGTGGCCACCAGCGTGGAGATGGTCCCCTTGTGGAACCGGGCCAGGGTACGCTCGCGGGTCTGCTGCGAGAGGTCGCCATGCATGGCCGCCACGGCCAGTCCGCGCTCCTTCAGCTTGGCCGCCAACCGGTCGGCTCCCCGCTTGGTCCGGACGAACACCAGGGCCAGCCCCGGCTCGGCTCGAAGCAGCGCCACGAGGGCGTCGGCCTTCCCGTGCTCGGTTACGGGTATGAACCGGTGCTCGGCCTCATCAACCGTTCGCCTGGGGCTCACGACGAGGTGCCGAACGGGATCACGCGTGTAGCGAGCGGCCAGGTGGCCGACCGCCCCCTCCAGCGTCGCCGAGAAGAACATGGTCTGCCGGTCCACGGGGAGGCGCCGCACGATGGCGGCGACCTGTGGCTCGAACCCCATGTCGAGCATCCGGTCGGCCTCATCGAGAACCAGGATCTTCACGGCTCCCAGCCGGACCAGCCCGCGATCGGCGAGGTCCTCCAGTCGCCCCGGGGTGGCGACCAGGATGTCGGCGCGCTTGACGGATTTGTCCTGCTCGCGGATCCGGGTGCCGCCATAGGCGGCCGCAACCCGGAGCTTCCTGGAACGGGCGATGCCGTCGAACTCACCGACGACCTGTGAGGCAAGTTCCCGGGTGGGGACCAGGATGAGTGCCTGCGGCCGGTCGGACGCCCCCGGCGCCAACCGTTCGACGATGGGGATGGCGAAGGCGAGCGTCTTGCCCGAGCCGGTGCGCGACTCGGCCAGGACGTCCCGCCCGTCCAGCGCGTCGCTCATGACCAGGGCCTGGATCGGGAAGGGCGTTGAGATGCCCCGACCGGCCAGGGACGTCGCGACGGACGCGGACACGCCGAGGTCGGGGAAGGACTGGGTGGACATGCTGGTGTTCCTCTCTGCAGCCGTCGAGGGGCCGCGACGATCCGGCGAGGTTTCTCTTCCTGATGCGCCGAACTGTCCGAAGGGAGGAACTGCGGAAGCGAATCCTCACGGGGCGAAATCCTCGCCCGTTGCTCTAGAGTACCAGCCCAGATCTCCAGCTGGCCGAGCCGACCTCAGCCGTGTTCCCGGGCCCCTCTTGTGCTTCGGAACTCGTGCACGGCGCAGTCGTCGGAATGGTTGTAGATCGACAGGACCGTGCTGCACCCGTCTCTGCGGCAGACCCGGCCGGGAGCGCTCTTCCCGAGTGCCTTGCCCCTCACCTGGGCACCGAACTGAGTGCGCCCTCCACTGTTCGCTCGCACGCCGCTCCTCTCATCTCGGGTCCGTTGGAGCGGGCCGGACATCATCACATGACCATCGCTCGTCGCGAACGGCAGGGAAGACCTCACTCCGAGTCTAGTCCTTTGGCGAATCCATCCTCTGGAGGGCCTGCTCGATGGAGCGCCGGACGGGCTTGCCCTTGGCGGTCCGGATCATGGCCATGGCGATCCGCCCCATGAACGAGCTGGGGGTGCGGTCCCAGGTCACGTGGATCCGGCTGCCCCCGCCCTCCTTCGGTGATATGCCCGCGGAGACGTGGCTGCCGGGAGCGCTGAAGTTGCTCTCGATCACCGTCCAGGTGATGAGGCCGGGCTTCGACCAGTCGTAGCGTTCTCTCGCCCAGAACACGGCGCCGGGGAACTTCGTGCCTTCCTTGATCTCGGCCGAGGTCTCGCCGACCGAGTACACCTCGTACAGGCTTGGCTCGATGCCCGGCCAGAGCTCCGGCCGCCGGGGCGAGAAGTCCAACAGCGCGGCCTTCACTCGCTCGGGGTCCAGGTTCGTCTCGATGTCCATCTCGATCTTCGCCATTCGGGCTCCTCCCGCGGAGCGGGCGTCCGCGCCTCAGTTCGGCGCGATGTTCTGGTTCAGCCGGAAGAAGTTGTCCGGGTCGTACTTGCGCTTCAGCGCCTTCAGGCGGTCGTACTTCTCTACCCCGTAGGCCTGGCGGATCCGGTCCTCGCCTTCCTCCATGAGGAAGTTCATGTAGACGCTGGTGTGGAAAGGCTGGAGCTCGGACCAGAAGTTCCTCGACCACGCGCGCTCGTGATCGAAGCCCTCGGCGGACTCGGTCGTGGCGTTGATGTTGATCGTGAAGCCTGCCGCCCGGCCGTTGAATGCCGTATCGTCCTCGCCCACTGCCGTGATGGCCCCGCCTCGCTGGAAGATGGGAAAGGCGGTCAGCTTCGACGTCATCTTCAACGCGTTGGCGGCGACGATGTCGATGACGTCATCGCCGAGCTCGGCCAGGTCGGCGGAGCGAAAGTAGTACCACCACCCCTGGGGGAAGGACGGGTCGAACATCGCCTGATGGGTCAGGAAGGGCTTCGGCTGGCACAGGTCCAGCAGGGGGGAGCCGAAGGCCTTCATGGGGGCCACGACGTTCTCGCCCTCCTCCACCGGTCCGGCGTAGCAACACACCACGGTCACGATGGGCACCCCGTGCAGCTCCTTCGGGATGGCGGGGAGGGGCGGGGTGTGGCGGTGGACCACGATCGTGGTCAGCTCGTCGGGAGCGTCGGCGATCCATTCTCGGTAGAAGCGCAGGACGTTCGGCGACTCCTTCATCGGCCAAAGGATCGGGCCGGCCAGCACGGTCGGCCCGAGCGGGTTCAGCCGGAACTCGAAGTCCGTGACGATGCCGAAGTTGCCGCCGCCCCCGCGAACCCCCCAGAAGAGGTCGGCGTTCTCCTTCTCGCTGGCCTTCACGAATTCGCCGTCGGCGGTGACCACGTCCACGCCGAGGAGCTGATCGACGGTGAGCCCGTACTTCCGCATCAGCCACCCGATGCCGCCGCCCAGCGTGAGCCCCGCCAGCCCGGTGTGCGTGACGATCCCCGCCGGGACGGCCAGCCCGAACGCCTGGGTCTCCCGGTCGAGCTCGCCGAGGAGTACCCCGGCCTGGGCCCGCGCCGTCCGTGCCTCCGGGTCCACCCGGATGCCCTTCATCATCCCCAGGTCGATCACCATGCCGCCGTCGTTGACAGATAGCCCCGGGAAGCTGTGGCCGCCACCCCGCACCGCGACCTCGAGGCCAGTCTCCCGGGCGAACCTGACGGCAGTGATGACGTCCGCGACTCCCGCGCACCGGGCGATCAGCGCCGGATGGCGATCGATCGACCCGTTCCACACCCTGCGGTGCTCTTCGTACCGGGGATCGTCGGGACGGATGAGCTGTCCGCGGAGCGAGCCCTCCAGGGCGGTCAGAGATCCCTGGTCGAGCTTCACGTCGGTTGTGACCGAGCCCATGGCGAACCCCCGCTGATCGATCGCTGACAGTCTGCCACAGCCATGTTGGGCGTATGGAGCTGCTGGAACGAGCTCCGTTCCTCGAATCGCTCGCCGAATACGCTCGTGAGGCGGCATCGGGCAACGGGCGGTTCGTCCTGATCGCCGGAGAGGCCGGCATCGGGAAGACCGCACTGGTCGAGGAGTTCCAGCGGCGAACGCCCGAGGCCCGATGGATATGGGGCGCGTGCGACGGCCTGTTCACCCCCCGGCCCTTGGCGCTCCTGTCCGACCTGGCTCCCCATCTGGGCGGAGAGATCGAGGAGCTGTGGAAACGACAGGCTCCTCGCGATGAGCTGTTCGCCGCCTTCCTCAGGCAGATCGACGCCCCGCCCCGCCTGACCCTGGTGGCGGCCGAGGACGTGCACTGGGCCGACGAGGCCACCCTCGATCTGCTCCGGTTCCTCGGCCGCCGGCTGGCCGCCACCACCGCGATGCTCCTGGTGACGCATAGGGACGACGAGCTGGGGCCCGGCCACCCCCTTCGGGTCGCCCTCGGGGACCTGGCCACCCAGCGGGCCACGCGACGGGTCACCCTGCCCCGGTTGTCGAATGAGGGCGTGAGGTCCCTGGCCGCCGGGCGCGGGGTCGACTCGGCGGAGCTCTATCGGCTGACCGGAGGGAACCCCTTCTACGTGGCCGCGGCCCTCGAGGCGTCCGAGCAATCGGTCCCGCCCACGATCCGCGACGCGGTGCTTGCCCGCGGGGCGCGGCTGTCGCCCGAGGCCCGGCGGGCCCTGGAGGCCGCGGCGGTGATCGGGGTCAGGGTCGAACCGTGGCTGCTTGAGTCGGTCATCGGGCCGCTGTCTCCGGCGGTCGACGAGTGCTTGGCGTCGGGCATGCTCGTCTCGGAGGAAGAGCACGTGCGCTTCCGGCACGAGCTGGCCCGGATGGCGGTGGTGGATTCTCTTCCCGCGTATCGAGGCATCGAGCTACATGGGGCGGTGCTGGATGCGCTCGAAGCCGCCTCGACGCCGGCCGATCAGGCTCGGCTCGCCCATCATGCCGAGAACGCCGGCAGGAGTGAGGCCGTTCTCCGGTACGCACCGGAAGCCGCCCGCGTTGCCGCCAAGCTCGGCGCCCATCGCGAGGCTGCCGACCAGTACCGGCGGGTGCTCCGGTTCGCTGACGGCCTTCCGTCGGGAGACCGGGCCTCGCTCCGGGACGCGCTCGGCTACGAGTGCTACCTGACCCAGCAGATGGAGGAGGCCCTGGAGGCCCGCCGCCGGGCCCGGGACCTGTGGCGTGAGGAGAACCAGCCGGGCAGGGTCGGGGAGTGCACCCGGTGGATCTCTCGCCTCCTCTGGTACTCCGGGCGAGGCAAGGAAGCGGATGAGGCGGGGCGGTCGGCCCTCGACATCCTCGAGCCTCTTCCTCCCGGCCGGGAGCTCGCGTGGGCGTACGGGAACATGGCCCAGCTCCGCATGCTGGACCGGGATGCGGCCGAAGCGATCCACTGGGCGAAGAAGGCGGTCGACCTGGCCGAGCTGCTCGGCGAGACCGAAGTGCTCACCCACGCCCTGAGCAGCCTGGGGGCGGCCCTGGTGAACGCCGGGGACGAAGAGGGATGGGAGACCCTGGAGCGGGCACTCCAGATCGCGCTGGCAGAGGCGCTGGAGGAGGGTGCCGCCCGCGCCTATCTCAATCTGTACGACGCCGGCGTGCACCAACGCCGGTTCGCCAAGGTCGAGAACGCCTTCGTCGCGGGGATGTGGATCTGCGACGAGCGCGACCTCGACATCTACCGGATCCCGTTCCTGGCGCGCCTGGCCACGTCCCTGCTGTACCAGGGGCGGTGGGGCGAGGCCCTCCGTCTGGGCCAGGCCCTGCTGAGGCGGGGCGGGCTCTCGGCCATCAACCGGATCAGGCCGCTCGTGGTGGTCGGATCCATACGGGCCCGCCGAGGCGAGCCGGGCGTATGGGAGGCGCTGGATGAGGCCGCCGCGACCGCCGACGGGACGAGCCAGCTGCAGTGGACGGGTGCGGCGAGGATCGCTCGAGCCGAGGCACACTGGCTGGCTGGCCGGCCCGACCGGGTGGCCGACGAGGTCGAGCCGGCGTATCGGCTCGCCCTCCGGTATCGCGACCCGTGGACCGCCGGTGGGCTGGCCCTCTGGATGTGGAAGGGCGGGAGGCTGGAGGCGGCCCCGGAGGGGATCGCCGAGCCGTTCGCCCGCCAGATCCGCGGGGACTGGGAAGGCGCGGCCGGGCTTTGGTCGGACCTGGGGTGTCCCTACGAGGCGGCCCTGGCGCTGTCCGAATCCGGCGACGAGCCAGCCCTGCGCCGCGGGCTGAGCAGCTTCATCGAACTCGGGGCCGAGCCTGCCGCGGGCCTGCTGCGCAGGAAGATGCGGCGGCTGGGCCTCCGGGCGATCCCGCGAGGGCCTCGCCCCGGGACGAAGGCCCATCCGCTCAACCTCACGCCTCGGGAGCGAGAGGTCCTGGCGCTGGTCTCCGAGGGCCTCCCGAACGCGGAGATCTCCCGGCGCCTGTTCATCTCGGAGAAGACGGTCGACCATCACGTCTCCTCCGTGCTGGCGAAGATCGGCGTCAGCTCGCGGGCCGCGGCGGCTCGCGAGGCGATCCGTCGCGGCCTCATCTCCGCAACCTAGGTACCGGCGGGTCCCAATCTGGGGACTCCTCCCGATGAGTCGGGCCCTGACTCCGGCCTACGGTCTGCCTGATCGAAAGAGGGTCGATCGAGGTCACCGGCGAAGGAGGTGATCATGAAAGCGATCTCGATGAAGGTCTGGGGACCGGCAGTGGCGGTGTTCCTGCTGCTGTCCAGCGCGGCCGTGGCGTCCCATGCATCACCGGGCGGCCAGTCCGAGCTGGCAGCCGTTCGCGCGGCGACGGCGAAGTTCCACGACCTGGCCACGGCCGAGGCCGCGGGGTACTCGCGATTCCTGGACTGCTTCCAGAATCCAGGGGTCGGCGGCATGGGCCAGCACTACGTGCAGCTCGATTCGCTCGACGGGAACATCGACGCGCTTCGCCCGGAGGCGATGGTCTACGAGGTGGATCCGCGGCGGCTTCAGCTGGTCGCGGTGGAGTACGTCGTGCCGACCAGCGACTGGTCTGGAGAGGATCCCCCGAAGTTGTTCGGGCACGACTTCTTCCTCAACACCCAGCTGGGCGTGTGGGCGCTGCACGCGTGGATCTGGCGGCCCAACCCGCTCGGCATGTTCGAGAACTTCAACCCGAAGGTTCGGTTGTGTCCCTAGACTGGGGCCGGTCGAACCGAGCAGGCCGGCCGGCGCTCCGAGCGCCGGTCGGCCCTGCGACCGGATCGACGAAGGGAGGTGGGGGGATGCCCCTGTACATGGACATCCACACGATCGGGGGAGGCGTCTCCGCCGAGGACGTGGCCAAGGCGCACATGGCGGATCTCCAGACGCAGGGCAAGTACGACGTGAGGTACCTGCGGTACTGGGTCGACGAGCACGCCGGCAAGATCTTCTGCTTGGCCGAGGCACCGTCGGCAGAGGCCGCGGCCAACGTCCACCGCGAGGCGCACGGGCTCGAGGCGGAGGAGATCTTCGAGGTGCAGGAGGGGTCCTAGCCGACCGGCGCGACGGCCGCCGGCAGCGGGTAGCGCTCGGCCAGAGCCCGCTTCCGCACCGGCCCGATCATCCGGTAGCCCCGCTTCAGCAGGAACTTGGCGTCCTTCCCGAACTGCTCGCCGGTCTGGACGTGCCAGCCGAAGGAGTCCGCCAGCCGGTCGATCAGGTTGAAGCTGAAGGAGACGTGCAGCGCGTCGCTGATCGATTGATCGGACACACCGGCGGCGCGGGCCGGTTCGACGTCGGCGGGGCTCAGGCCCTCGGGGTCGAGCGTCATCTTCTCCAACAGGCCGAGCGTGGCCCGGACCCGTGGCTCGACCGGGGCGGTCCGCCAGTCATCCAGGATCTGGCGCGTGATCTCTTCCCCGTAAGCCTTCGACGCGACCGCGCCGTGGGCGGCCGTTCAAAAGGGGCATTGATTGAGCCGGGAGACGAACGCGGCGAACAGCTCCCGTTCTCCCACCGTCCATTCCGAGGGCCCCCGCATGATGTCCTGGAGGAGCGTGCTGTACGCGGCGCCCCAGAACTCGGGCCGGTAGTACAGCGTCTTGACCACGTCGGGAGGCTCCTTCCGGCTGACCAGGCGGAGGAACCCGAGGAAGAACCGCACCCCCCGGCGGTGCCCGGACTCGAGGTTCCGGAGCCTCATCGGGCCGTCCGTTCCTGCGGTCCGGCGGCCAGGACCGGGCTCTCGGTCATCGCGTCCAACCCCTTCTCCAGGCGCAGCCTGGCCGCGCCGTAGGCCGCGGCGACGGTGAGCTCGAAGACCTGGTCCTCGGAGTAGCCGGCCCGGCGAAGCCCGTCGACGTCGTCGTCGGTCACGGTGTAAGCGTGGCGGCGGACCTTCTCCACGAAGCCGGCGACCTCTTGCGGGATGTCGCCACCATCCGCGGCGGCCCGCCGGATCTGGCGGTCGAGGGTTCCGGGCTGCTCGAGCAGCCGGCGCCGGAGGTCCTCGATCTTCGTGTCGTACTTGGGGTCCACGGATCCTCCTCGAACGGACCACGAATGGTAGGGGAAGGCTCCGCCCGCCGGCCAGAGGGCTAGGTCACCCCGGCGATGTGAGCTAGCTCACGTCAACCTGGGAACCGAAGGCCAGACCGGGATATGCTCGGCCGCGAGATGCGTGTGGCGGTGCTGGGAACGGGAGGAGTCGGGCAGACGCTGGCGGCGATGGTCGCCTCGCTCGGGCACGAGGTCATGATGGGCACACGCGACGTCCGGGCCGCGCTGGCGCGGACGGAGGCCGGGTGGGGCGCGAAGGTGCTCTCCGAATGGCACGCCGAACACCCGGAGGTGAAGCTCGGGACCTTTGCCGAGGCCGCCGGCCACGGGGAGGTCGTGTTCAACGCCACGGCGGGCCTGGCCTCGGTCGAGGCGCTGGAGGCGGCCGGCGCGCAGAACCTGGACGGCAAGATCCTGATCGACGTGGCCAATCCGTTGGACTTCTCCGCCGGCATGCCTCCGACGTTGTTCGTGTGCAACACGGACTCGCTGGGAGAACAGATCCAGCGCGCTTTCCCCGGCACGAAGGTCGTGAAGACCTTGAACACGGTGAACTCGGGCGTGATGGTCGACCCGAGCCAGGTGGCCGGCGGAGACCACCACATCTTCGTCAGTGGGAACGACCCGGACGCCAAGGCCGAGGTCACGGGGATCCTGCGGGAATGGTTCGGGTGGAAGAACGTGCTCGACCTCGGCGACATCACGTCGGCGCGAGGGCCGGAGATGCTCCTGGCGCTGTGGCTCCGACTCTCGATGAGCCTCCAGACCCCCCAGGCCACGATCAAGGTCGTGACCTAGCCAACGCCCCATCTCGCCGGCCCGACCTGCCGCTCGACTGGCCTATGATCCGGCTACGTCCGGTCGAAGGGGGGGAGCCGTGAAGACCGAGATCTTCTACGCGCCGTCGTACTCGCTCGCCGTTGTTTCACTGGCAAGTGGGGAGATGATCCAGGCCGAGTCGGGGGCCATGGTCAGCATGAGCGAGGGCCTCGACATGCAAACGTCCTCGAAGGGCGGAATGCTCAAGGGCCTGAAGCGGGCCGCCCTCGGTGGCGAGTCCATGTTCATCAACACGTTCACGGCCCAGCGTGATGCGGAGATCACCATGGCCCCGCCCTTCCCCGGCGACATCCGGCAGATGCGCCTGGAGAACGAGACGATGTACGTCCAGTCCGGCTCCTACATGGCGTCCACGGGTGACCTCGACATCGACACCAAGTGGGGAGGGGCGAAGACGTTCTTCTCCGGTGAGAGCCTCTTCCTCCTCAAGGTGACCGGGACCGGCGATCTCCTCGTCTCCTCGTACGGGGCCATCCATGAGATCGCCCTCGCCGAGGGGCAGAAGATGATCCTCGACACGGGGCACATGGTCGCCTTCGGCGAGCACGTGGGCTATGAGGTGCACAAGGTCGGAGGATGGAAGCAGACCATCCTGTCCGGGGAGGGCCTGGTGGTGCACCTCACCGGCCCGGGGCGGGCCTTCCTCCAGACCAGGAGCGCCCACGCGCTGGCCGGATGGCTGGCTCCGTTGCTGCCGGCCGGGAGCGATTCGGCGGGCAAGACCGGCTTCAGGATCGGGGGCATCCAGCTGGGCGGCTGATCGTTCGGTCCCGCCCTCAGCA
>VAYG01000085.1:11686-14677 GCA_005885015.1 Actinomycetota bacterium
GCTGGACGCCCGGGTCGTGATGGGTCCCGGTCTCGTTCCAGTCCCACGGCCGTCCGCCACCGGGCCAGAGCTTGAAGTCCTTGCCGGAACCAACCCCGTCCACTTCCATCCGGCCCCAGGAGATCGCGGAGATCTTCGGCGATCTCGGGTGAAGCGCCTCGCGGTCCTTGTGCTGCATCGCTCCCTCCGGCGGCCCACAGGATAGTCGGCTGGTGCTACGTCCGAAGCGGAGTCGATAATCACCGCGGGTTCTCGAGGGGGGAGGCCGTTGGCCAATCGGCGGGCGATCGCGTCGGCTGCCGTGTTCATGGTGCTCCTGGTCCTCGGCCTGGCCTTCGGCCTGCCCCTGCTGCTGATCGCGGCGGCGGCCGCCGGCGCCCTCTCCCTCACCTTCCTGACGGGCGGGGGATGGCGGGCGTGGTTCGTCCTGGCGTCGATGTCCCTGCTGGCGGCGGTGGTCGCCTACGGTCAGCTCGACGGGTTGCTGGCCGGTATGCACCGGTTCGGCCACGCCTCCTATTCCCTGAGCTCGATCGGGGCCCGCACCGGCGAGCCCAAGGCAGCCTTCGACGCGGTGCGGGGGTGGGCCATGTGGGCATCTCAGCCCCACGTGTCCGATCTGTACGCCTCGCCCCAGCACGTGGTCCACCTGGCCCTCGCGGTGGACCTCGTGATCATCGCGTCCCTGAGCGCCTTCCTGCTGTTGCTGTTTTCCCGGGCCCGCTCGCTGTTCGGCCGGATCCCGGAGACGCAACAGCACGAGCACCACTCCGCCTACCTGTCGATGGCCCGCGTCGCGACGTGGATGGTGCTGATCGCCGCGGTCGCCGATCTCCTGGAGGACGCGGGATACCTGGCCGCGGTCCATCGATTCTGGTCGGTCGCGACGCCCGACGCGGCGCCGGGATGGGCCCGCCTGCTGGTGACCCTGAACTGGTGGTTCACGGCCGCGAAGTTCGCCGGGTTCGGCCTGGCCGCGCTGTCACTGGTGGTGGTGGCGGTGGGGCTCCGGGTGCCCGGTCCCCACGCTCGCATGGGCGGGGAGCTCTGGCGCACCGCGAAGACCCTGCGGGGACAGATCGTGCTGACGCTGCTGCTGGGCGTGGTGTTCGTCGTCCACCCCCAGGCCGCCGACGTCATCCGGCGCTGGAACACCCGCCAGGGCGTGATCGCTTACGTGCTGGGCCTCGTGCTGGTGTGGATCGCCTGGGCGTTCGGCAAGCGGCTGGTGACCGCGCCGTCTCGGCGGGTCTATCCAGGTGACCGAATCCTGGCCGGCATCGGGGGCGGCCTCCTGGCGGTGGTCCTGATCCTCGCGGTGCTCCGGGCCCCCGCGTGGGGGCTGGCCATCCCCGCCGTCTTCTGGCTGGTGGTGGCGTTCGCGGATCGGAGATTGGGCATCACGCCGAGCGTCGAGGTCCTGCCCGCGCCCGGATTCGGGCGAGCAGTCTTGCCCCGGCTCGTCGCCGTCAGCTCCATGGCCCTCGGGGGGTGGCCGTGCTCCGCGCGGCGGTCGGCAGCTACGTCCTCCTGGGGACCCGCTCGACCGAGGGGCCGCTCGTGGCGTGGGGCGGGGCCATGCTGCTGAGCGCGTGGGGCCTGTACCTGATCCTCCGGATCGGCCCGTTGAACAAGCCCGCGACATCCCGAGACAAGTGGTTCATGGACCCCTTCGTCTGGGTCGTGGGGGTTTCCCTGGTCCTGGGGATCTACGTGTGGGTCCGCATCGCCCAGAACGTGTGGGCCACCGCGGTGCAGCTCGGCGCCATCGGCGTGGTCGAGGTGTTCCTGATCGTGGCGACGGTGGTTGTCGGCCTGCTCATGATGCTGGCCGAGTGGGTCGCGCCCCCCGCGTTCTTCCAGGTCCTCGGGTTCAAGCGGTTCCCCGTGTTCATCCTGCTGGTCGGGTGGGCCATGATCGCCTCGGCCCTGCCGGTGAGCGTCGGCTACCACGACGTCCGGTTCGTGACCGTTGCCGCGAACTCCGCCGCCCCCGCCACGCTCGACCGGGCCGAGACGCCCACTAGCCTGCTGGTGCGCTGGCTCCAGCACCTCCCGTCGGGTTCCTTCGGACCCGGTCCGAGCGGCGCCCGGCGGGGGATCCCCCTGGTCCTCGTCTCCACTGCCGGCGGCGGGGTCAAGGCCGCCTACTGGACGTCGCTGGTCCTTGACTGCGTCCTCCAACAGCGGCCGGTGGCGCCGCCCTGCCGGGACCGCGCCTCGGGCAGGGACGAGACCGATCAGGTCCTGGCGGGCAGCGGAGCCTCGGGCGGCAGCTTCGGCCTGGCGACGTACGTGGCGCACGCGGCCCGCTCGCTTCCCGACCCCACCGACGGCGAGAACTGGGTGGCGGCGCGGCTGGGAGGGGATTACCTGGCCGCCGAGCTGGCCTGGGAGGTGGCGGTGGAGCTGCCCCGCGCGTTCATGCGGTTCAGCCCGGGGATGGATCGGGCCGAGGTCAGCGAGCGGGCGTGGCAGCAATCGTGGGAGAGCGGCCCGTGGACCCCGAGCTGGGGACACGCCACGTGGAGCACCAGCCCTGCGGAAGACCACGGGCCGATGACCGAAGGGTTCTTCGCCCAGTGGGAGCGAGGCGGGAGCCCCGGGGGAAGGCCGGTGCCGCTGCTCCTGCTGAACGGGACCAGCGTGGCGAACGGGTGCCGGTTCAACACCTCGGCGCTGGATGGGAACGGCAACGACCACGGCGCTCCTCCCGGCCAGGCGCCCGTCGCGCCATGTCCGTCGAACGACGCGGTCGAGGGAGCGCCACCGCCCGACCCCGTCCTGTCCGCCACGATCGACCTGGAGGACTTCCTCTGCGGGGTCGGAGACGAACGCAGGGTGGACGTGCGCCTATCCAGCGCGGTCATGCTCTCCGCCCGGTTCCCCTTCGTGTCGCCGTCGGGCCGGATCCGCGCCTGTGGCGCTCCTCAGCAGGCGACGTTCGTGGTGGACGGCGGGTATCTGGACAACTCGGGGGCCGCCAGCATC
>VAYG01000099.1:0-406 GCA_005885015.1 Actinomycetota bacterium
AGTTCGACCCGGGCGAGCTGGCGATCACCCCATTGTTCTTCGAGCACTCGTTCTTCTGCCGGAAGTGCGACCAGATGGCCTCGCCGAAGACCTGCCCCCACTCCGAACAGGACCGGGTCATCCTTTCCGGGACAAAGGTGCGGGAGATGCTCCGGGCCGGCCAGAAGCCGCCGAAGGAGTTCTCGCGGCCCGAAGTGGCCCAGATCCTCATCGAGGCAATGGCCGAGCGGACCCGGTAGAACCTTCCGCGCAAGGGAAGGCAGAAGCTTGCCGGGCAGCTGCTGAGTATTCCCGGCGATGTTCACCGATTCGCCGGTGATCAGTGCCGACCGGCCGAGTCCGCGGCCATGACTTCCCCGGCGTTCTGTTCCTGCGGATGCTCGGAGCGAGGACGGACGAGGGGGCG
>VAYG01000099.1:584-4235 GCA_005885015.1 Actinomycetota bacterium
TCGCAGCGTCCATCTCGATCCCGTCGTTGCCGTTCGACCTGAGGGTGTTGTGGTCCGCGCTGACCACACCTGGGGTCGAGGCGGTGACGTCGAGCCCGTCGTTCGCGGCCCCGATGACCTTGTTCCTGGTCACGGTGACGTTGTTCGTCGGATCCTGCCCGTACTCCGAGTCGCGGACCGCGATGCCGGAGTACCCCGCGTTCTTGATGGTGTTCTGCTGGACGAGGACACCGTCGACACCCTCCAGCCGGATCCCCGACCCGGTGTTGCCATTCCCCTTGTTGTGGCTGATTGTGATGTTCGTGCCGGAGAACAGGTTGGCGAGTGAGGCATCGTTCTTGCTGGAATTCCCGTCGATGGTTACGTTGTCCGTCGTTTGACCGGCGTATCCGATGAGGATCGCCCCATTGTCGTTGCTCTTGAACTTGTTCTCGTGGATCGACACGTTCTGGATGCCCTGGTCGGAGTAGATCCCGTTGCCCGACGCCGCACCCGATGCGTTGTTCTCGTTGAAGTAGTTGTGCTCGACGAGGTTGGCAATCGAGGCCCCGGTGTTCAGGTAGAGCCCGAACGTGTTGTGGTCGACGATGTTGTTCACGACCGAGTAGCCGCTGTAGGAAGGGTTCGTGTAGATGCCCGATGCATCGCCGCTGACGAGTGTCACCCGGAACCCATCGAGCGTGAGGTTGTCCGCGTTGAGGCTCACGCCGGTCAGCCCGGCGGACGGCTGGACGATGGACTCGCCGGTTCCCCGTGGGAAGCGCGCGTCGATGCCGGCCTTTGCTCCGGCCAGCGTCAAGTTGTCCGTAGAGACGGTGACCGACTCGGTGTACGTCCCGGGGCACACCTTGATCGTGTCGCCGGAGACCGCGTCGTTCACCGCCGCCTGAATCGTGGAGTAGGTCGGCGTCGCGTTGTTGCAGCTGGCGATGTCTCCCATCCCGTCGTCGTCGACGACCAGAGTCGCCGCCGTATGCGCGTGGGCGACATGGGCAGACCCAGCCAAAAGCGCCGTGGCGAAAGCCACGGCGAGTGAGAGCTTTCTCATTCGATCGACCTCCTTCTGAGGCATGGGCTGACGGCGATCGATTCCCTCTCCCTCACCTCCTCGGCGGTGTGGGGCCTGCGCCGAAGATGGGTACTATCGGCATCAGATCTGGTGCGGCGCTGAGGGCCGCACTCGGAACTCGCGCTTGCGGGCACACCGCTCCTATTCCGAAACGGAACGAGTTTCTAACGCGCCCCGAATCCCGATGTCAACTCGAATAGTAAATCTCGAGGAGCGCGAGGACGTCGAGGACCAACCCTCGCCAGCCCTTGTCAGGTAGCGGTCCATCCCTCAGGATTGCGCTCGGTCCTACCGAAGGGGTTCGGAGCGCCCGTGCGTCGGCGAGCGATTGCGGCAGCTCTGGTGGCGATCGCCGTGGTGGCGGTTCCAACGGGGCCGCTGTGGGCCTTCAGCGCTCCTCACCCACCTCAGCCGAAGCAGCTCACGGTGTCCGGGTTCGTGATTGGGCGGATCGCGAAGGGGAACAAGATCCGTCTCGGCATCCTGGCGTTCGATCCCCGCACGTTCACGGACCTGCAGAGCGTGGCGGTGGCCCTCATCCTGCACGGCCAGGTCCTCGAGCGGGTGACCTTCTTCGTGCGGGAGCAGCAGCTCCAGCTGGGCGACCAGCCGCGCATCGACATCTCGAAGACGGCGTCCCTGACCAGCGGCTTCTTTCGGATGAACCCCCGCACCGTGCGCCTGATCCGGGGCACGTTCGCCATCCGGGTGACCATGTGGGCCGTGGTCCGGGAGACCGTCCCCAAGGCAACCACGGTTCGGGTCGTCGCCACCGGCGAAGGCGGGCAGGTCACATATGCCAAAGAGAAGGTTGGGATCTACGGCGGGTTCCTGACCTGGGGGACCTTCGCCATCGGGTTCCTTCTGGCCCTGCTCATCGGCGCGTTCCTGGCGAACCTGCGGTGGAGCCGACGCTATCGTGCGCTCCGGCCGTCCATCTGGGACGTCCTGGAGCGGCGGTTGAGGGAGGAGCGGGTGCGCCCGGGCCTGTTGGCCGGAGTGGGCGCCGACGGGGGGTCGCCGTGAAGACCGTGCCGTCGTCCTCCGACGTCTGGGCCCTGCTCGAGGAGCACCTCGCCGCCGCCGAGGCGGACGGCGGGTCCGTGTGGGAGCGCCTCAGCACGCTGGTGGACCCGGGCGAGTACCGGCCCGCCCTGGCGCCCGACATCGAGATCAAGGGCTTCACCCAGCGCTCGGGCGAGGACTACTACATGCTGGCCAATCCACGGGACCTGGTCCACTACCGCATCCAGGCCAGCGACTACGAGCTGGTCAAGCTCATGGACGGGACCCGGACGGTGAAGGAGATCGTGGTCGAGCGGTTCCGGGAGCTGGGCGAGATGGACCTGGGCGGGGTGGCCGACTTCGTCTTCCAGCTTCGCAGCGAGAATTTCTTCCAGGACCGGTACGAGAACGCCGAGGCCACGATCCAGCGGGCCCTCAACCCGTCCGCGCGGCACGAGAAGCTCCGCAAGTTCCTGACGACGCTCACCATCGAGTGGAAGAACCCGCAGGCCTCCGTGAAGTGGCTCTACGAGCACGGGCTTCGATGGACGCTGACGAAGACCTTCGTGCTGTTCGTCCTGTCGATCTCGATCGCGGGGATCTTCGCCTTCGTGGCCAACGTGCGGTCGAAGCTCTTCGGACTGACAGGGAAGTCGCTGGCGCTGGGCTTCATCGTCCTCCTGGGGCTCCAGTACTTCATGATCCTGGTCCACGAGATGGGCCACGCGCTGGTCCTGGTGCACTACGGACGGCGGCTGAAGGGCGCGGGGTTCATGATCTACTTCGGGTGCACCGCCTTCTACGTGGAGTCCTCCGACAGCCTCATGCTAGAACCGCGCAAGCGGGTCCTCCAGGCCTTCGCGGGGCCCTACGCGCAGAGCATCGGCGCGGGACTGGCCTCCATCATCGCGTGGGCCTACCCGCAGTGGATCGTCTCCGAGACGCTGTACCGGTACACCGTCCTCGCCTACCTCAACATCTTCCTGAACGTCATCCCGCTCCTCGAGCTCGACGGGTATTTCATGCTCTCGGACTGGCTCCAGTTCCTTCGCCATGACTTCCTGCACAAGCTGCGGACCCGCGAGCGATTCACCCGTCAGGACATCGGCCTGCTCGTTTACAGCCTGCTCGGAGTGGTGGGGTCGATCCTCCTGCTGATCTCGGGCTACTTCTTCTGGAAGATCCTGTTCAGCGGCCTGGTGCTCTCGCTGTGGAACGGGGGGATCGAGACCAGGATCATCCTGATCCTCCTGGGGCTGTTCCTGCTCAACCCCCTGATCCGAGGGTCGATCCGGGCCGTTCAGGCGGTGGGGCGGCGGATCCAGGCCGCGTGGAGGCGCGCCCGGTTCCGGATCCAGCGGCGGTGGCGGGTGGAGGCGGCGCGGTTGATCGATTCGCTCCCCATGTTCGAGGACCTCCCCGAGGAGGCTCTGTCCGAACTGGCCGGGCGGGTCCGCCTGCGAACCTTCTCCGGGGGGCAGCCCGTGATCCGGCAGGGCGAGCGGGCCCAGGCCTTCTACGTCGTGCGCAAGGGAGTCCTCCGGGTGGTAGAGGAACATCCCGAGTCCGGCGAGGAA
>VAYG01000099.1:4263-11886 GCA_005885015.1 Actinomycetota bacterium
TTCGGGCGGTGAAAGACGTCGACCTCTTCGAGATCGACAAGGGCACCTTCGGCGAGCTCCTCGCGAATGCGCTCAGCGCTCCGCGGTTCGCCCCGACCATGCAGGCGGTGGCAGAGCTGAGCCGGATGCCCTGCTACGCGCACCTGGAGACCGACGAGCTGGTCGACCTGGCCGAACGGGGAGCGTGGGCGGCATTCTCCCCGGGGGAGACCATCCTCCAGCAGGGAGAACCGGGCGACGCCTTCTACGCTATCAGCGCCGGGCAGGTGGAGGTCCTGGAGGACGAGACGCGGGTCAGGACGATGGGGCCGGGGAGCCACTTCGGGGAGATCGCCCTCCTCCTCGACACGCCCAGGACGGCATCGGTTCGGGCGCTCACCCCCGTCCGGACCTTCCGGTTGGACCGGGCCGGGTTCGACAAGCTCGTGCGGGACGCCTTCCGCGCCGGAACCGTGAATCCGGTGATCGCTCTGGAGCGAGTGGAAGAGCACTAGCGGGCCAAAGGAGGCTGCGTTCGTCATGGACTGCTGGCACTGTCGGAGGACCGCTGTGGGGGTCTGCCGGTTCTGTGGTCGGGGGATCTGCGAGGACCACGTGCAGAACCATCCCTACATCCTCGAGGTCTACCGGGGGAGCGAGGTGACCAAGGCCCTGGTCGTCGAGGATGCCTTGTTCTGTGGAGCATGCACGCCGAGGCCGGATCCGCTCAGCCTCCCCGAGCTGATGTGACGCTCCCCGCCTGATCGTCGGGTCGGAATGTGTCGCCCGTCACATGCCGGTTCGTGACGGCCGTCACCCATCCACCGGTGATCGACGTCACGAGGGGTTCGGTGACGGCCGTCACCGAGACGGCTCGCCCGTCGGGCCATCATCACGCCTAGATGCCCCAGGGGAGGAGGTGAACCAGAATGGCGACGAAGAAGGTGACGCCGAAGGCCCCGGCCTCGAAGTCCAAGTCCAGCCGCAAGCCGGCGACGCGAGTAACGAAGGCGACCAAGGCGATCAAGGTGGTCAAGGACGTCAAGACCCTCCAGTAGGCGGCGGGGGCGGCAAAAGCGTGGTTTCGTGGAGGCGAGCCGACCGGCTCGCCTCCTTCGTTCGACCGGCGACCGGGGAGCCGCCAAGGAGGCGCCTGGTATGGCCCGGCTCGGATCGATTCAGTACGCTGCCTCAAGCATGGTCGTGGTAGCGGGAAGGACGTCAACCGACATCGATCGGGACCTGGCGAAGACCCCGATCCTGGACAAGGCGAAGCCCCGCGAGGTCCGCGAGCTGGCCGCCCAGGGGACCATCCGCCAGTACCGCCGCGGGTCATACCTGTTCTACCAGGGCGACCCGTCGGAGCACGTCTACTTCCTGTGGCGGGGCCGGATCGAGGTCAGCTCCATCTCGGTCACCGGGCACCGGCAGCTGNNNCGACCAGCGACGCACCGCGACGGCCCTGGCCCTCGAGGAGAGCTCCGTCTGGGTCATCGGAGCAGAGCGGTTCATCGCCTATCTGGGAACCCACTTCGAGGCGACGAAGGCGCTCCTCCGAAGCCTGGCCCAGCAGATCCAGGCCCACGAGTCCTTCGTCGAGGACCTGCTGTTCCTCGATCTGAAGGGCCGGGTGGCCAAGCGCCTGCTCCAGCTGGTCGCTCCCAGCCTGGACGACCTCCCGCCCAACGGGACCTCCCTGCCCTCGGTGGTGACGCATGCGGACCTGGCCAGCCTGTGCGGGGGGAGCCGGGAGAACGTCACCCGGATCCTCTCGGAGTTCCAGCGCCGGGGATTGGTCGATCGCGACGGGCGGCGCTACGTGCTGAAGGACGTCGGCGGGCTCAGCCGCCTGGCCGGCCTGTAGCCCCGGACGCTCCCGAGCGTCCGGGCCCGGTCACGGCCCGCAATGGATGTGGCTGTCCAGGTCGTCGTACCACTGGCCCTTCTTGTAGATCACGGGCGGCTTCGCCCCGAATTTCAGCAGTCGGGCCTTCTGCGCTTCGTACTCCTTCTGGGTGATGGCCTGATTCGGTCCCGGTGAAGCCGCCCGGGCCAGGTTCGCCAGGGCCGTCTGGAGGTTCGGCTTGGGCCCCACCACGGTCCTGGTTGCACGAGCGTAGAGGTCCGGGGCCTGGGGCGTGGCTCGCTCGACCACCCGGCCGTTGTAGGTGATCACGTAGGTCACCGCGGCCACGTCGCCCCGGACCTGGATGTTGATGTCCCGGAAGTCGATGACGTGCCAGAAATTGGGGTCGGTGCCGGACAGGCGTTGGACCTCGCTGAGGAACTCCACCCGCGGACATGCCTGCTTGGCCTTCGCGGTCAACGTGGCGTGGAGCTGTCCCCATCGCTGGGCGATGGCCAGCTTCAGCTGCCGGTCCATCAGCCGCCTGACCTGCTGCTCGGGCGACGACCGCGCCACCACCAGCGCGACGAGCCCACCCATCAGAGCCAGCAGGACGAGGAGCGGAACGACCGGCCGCCGCCTCCGGCTCCGGGGCCGGCCACCCGATCCGATCGCCGGGGGCGCGCCTGCCTGGATTGCTCGGGGGTCGCTCATCGGGGCTCCGGCGGCTCTTCTACACCTTGCGCCGGCCGCCCTCAAGGGGCCAGGTGGTCCCGCGCGTGCTGGATCTGTGATCGGCCGTATTGCGAAGGTCTAGAAGTTATGCAAACGGGTTGACACCATCGCCACCCACCGACAGGCTACCTCGGCCGTAGCGGAGGGGGGCGAGGATGAACAACTCGAGCAGGGGACGACGGTTCCATCGGAGCAGGCGAGGCCTGGCCGTCGCGTCGACGCTCGCGCTGATGGCCGGCCTCATCTCCGCGTCCGCCGGCCCGGCCAGCGCCACCCAGCTGGGTTCCTCAGAGTCGAACATCATCACCGTCCCGAACACGGACGTGGCCACGGCTGGGGTGGGCGGCATGCGGGGGAGCGGGGAGGGTTCGCTCACGCTGAGTGGTGTCTCGGGCACCGTCACCAAGGCCCTGCTGTATTGGGAGGGCCCGACGAACTCCTCGGATCCCGCGGCCAACCAGGACGTGACCTTCGCCGACCAATCGATCACCGGAACCAACATCGGCTTTTCCTCCGACAACTGCTGGGGGTTCGACAACAGCCAGGGGTACCGAGCCGACGTCACGACGCTCGTCCCGGGTGATGGGACATACGCGCTCTCCAATTTCCGAAAGACCGACGGGGAAAACGTGATCGCCGACATCAACGGGGTCTCGTTGGTCGTCTTCTTCGATGACGGGAATCCGGCGAACAACAAGAACGTGACGCTCATCGACGGGAACGACTCGAACTTCACCAACCCCTACGATCCGGACGGGTGGGACGCCACGATCAACAACGTGGTGTACTCGTCGGGACCGGCCATCCTCCAGTTCCATGTGGCAGACGGGCAGTCGTACGAGGACCCCGAGGTCGATCTCAACGACACGACCCTCGCCCCGACCGGATCGACCTTCCAGGGCGATTCGGTCCCGGGAGGCCCCGACGGCCTGTGGGACATCAAGTCCTTCGACATCACATCGTTCGTCTCCTCCGGAAGCAATGATCTGCACGTCACCGCCGGACCACCCGTCGGCCAGGACTGCCTGGCCCTCGTGGCGCTCATGGCCGTCGTCGACGTCGTGCCCACGAGCACGGCCGATCTGGCGGTCACCAAGTCGGACACGGACCCAGGGTACGGCCCGGACCCGGTGAGCAGTGACGGCTTCGTCGGTTACAAGGTCTCCGTCACCAACAACGGACCCGACGACGCCACGGGGGTGACCGTGGTCGACTCGCCGTCCGAGAACAGCTCGATCCAATCCGGATCGGGCACGAACTGGTCGTGCCCGCCCCCGTCGGAGAACACCGTGACGTGCACGTACACGGGGAACGAGGGAGTGCTCCCTGCCGGCCAGACCGCCGAACCGCTCACGATCGTCGTCCAGGCCCCCACGACGACCGAAGACACGACGATGTCCGACACCGCCACGGTGTCCGGAGACCAGGAGGACCCGAACTCCGAGAACAACTCCGCCACGGAGTCGACCTCGGTCATCGGATCCGGCAACCCGACGTCGAAGGACGACTCCCGGTCCTTCTTCGACAACGTGCACACCCTGACCTTCGGCACCACCCGCGATACGACGGGCCGGTTCTACAGCAGCTTCACCATCCACCCCGACGCCGGCCTTCAGGCCGGCCCGGTGTTCATCCACGAGATCCCTGCTACGGACCAGCCAACCTTCTGCGGCGGCCAGCTCTGCGACGCCCAGATCCAGATCTCCGGCCTCCCGGGCGGCCAGACGGCCAAGAACAACGCCATCGAGGTCGACTACATCTACGTCAAGGACAGGAAGCAGGGCAGCACGATGTGGGTGCAAGGCGACGCGGAGCAGTTCGCCTCGATCGTCCGGAACTGCCGGACCTTCGGTGTTGCCAAGCCGCCCAAGTGCGTGGAGTCGAAGCGCGTCCTGCCGAACGGCGACCGGGTGATCGTGATGCTCTGGCGGAACGGGTCAGACCCGACGGGCGGCAAGCGGTAGGAGGAATCGAGCGACTATCGCCGAACTGGGAGGGGCACGTCCGGGACGGCGATCACTCCCAATCGGTCCAAGATCGCTTCGCCTTCCTTCAGGGCGACGGGATCGCCGTCCTCGCCCGCCTGATGAGCCAGGTCCGCGGTGGCTCGGAGCGTCAGGCCGAGCTCGTGGTCAGCCTGACGGGCCCTGGCGGCGGCGAGGCTCTCCTCGAGAGCCATCCGGGCTTCATCCAACCGGCCCGCCTGCATGAGCGCGTAGGCCCGTACGCGGTGGAGCAGGGGCATCTGCGAGGGGATGCCCCCCAGCTCCCGGGACAGCTCGAACGCCCCATCGCATCGAGCGAGAGCGGCCTCCCAGTCTCCCCTGAAGACGTGGCATTCGGCGATCCTCGCTTCGATCTCCAGCGCCTCGCCCTGGTCACCCATGTCGGTGAACATCCGGAGGGCCGTGTCGAGGAGCGACAGCGCCTCGGCGTGCCGCCCTGATCGGGACAGAATCCGGCCGAGGTTGCTCGTCTCCCGGGCGATGTTCTCCGTGCGTCCCGCGGCCGTCCAGACGCGGAGCGCCTCCCGGAACATCGCCTCGGCCTCCTCCAGGTGGCCCTGGTCGGAGAGGATCTCGGCGATGTTCGTGGTTCCCATGGCCGCGTCGACCGTGTCACCGATGCGAAGGCGGAGCAGCCGTCCCCGCTCGTAGAGCTCCCGAGCCTCCTCCCACCGGCCCCGGAAGTACTCGAACATGCCCATGTTGTTCAGCACCGTCGCCGAGGTCCCGAGGTTGCCCAGTTCCTCGTAGATCTCCAGCGCCCTCGCTGAGTTCGTCGCCAGGTCGAGGCGGCCCAGGTCCAGGTAGGCCCAGTCCATGATGAAGAGCGCGTGGGCCAGGGCCTCCTTCTCCCCGGACGCCTCCGCTTCCGCGATGGCCCGGCGGCACCAACGCAGCACTTCCTGGTATCGCGCCTGTCCTTGGCGTATGGCCGCATACCACGCCGAGAGGCGGGCGCGCTGCCGAGCGGCATCGGTCCCCTCCACCCCGTCCAGGAGGCGGTGCCCGCGGCTGACCCACTTCAGCGCCTCACGGTACTTGCCCAACCGTTCCGGGATCCAGGCTTCCTTGAGGAGGAGCTTTGCCTGGGACACCGGATCTCCGGACCACCGGCGCCGGGCGGCGCGATAGGCCGCTGCCGCCTCCTCGTAGGCGCCCACGCGCTCGCGCATGTCCCCAAACGCTTCGTGGACCCGGGCGAGGTCCTCCGGGGCGGTGTGGGGGAGACGCCTCGCCGCCTCCAGGGCCCGGCGGTACAGCTCGCCGGCTTCGACGAGGGCGTACTTGGCCTGGGCCCGCTCGCCGGCCAGCCGGGAGTATCGCCAGGCATCCTCGAACCGCTGGGCGTTGAAGAAGTGGAGCGAGAGCAGCTCGGCCTGCTCTTCTCCGGCCGTCCGCTCGATCCGCTCGGCGACCCGCCCGTGCAGCTCCCGGCGTCGCCGGAAGGGCAGGCCCTCGTAGGCCGCGTCCCGCACCAGCGCGTGGCGGAACCTGAACACGCCCGGCTCGGATTCCGCGGCGAAGTCCCGGAGCCGATCCCAGCCGCCCCGATCGGCGGCCAGCCCTTCCTCGGCGAGGATCTCCCCGAGGAAGGCCGGGTCGAAGCTCGTCCCCAGGACGGAGGCGGTCCGGAGGAGCGCCCGGTCGGCCGGGTGCAGCCGGTCGATCTGCGCGGTCATCACCCCTTCCACCGTGTCCGGCAGGGCCGCCACATTCCCAGCCGAGCGGGCCGCGGACACGAGCTCGCGGAGGAAGAGCGGGTTGCCACCCGAGCGCTGGGCCAGCGCCGCCATGTCGTGCTGGGCCAAGGGGAATCGGTCGGTGGCCGCCGCCACCAAACCGGCCGCCTCGTCGGGTCCGAGTGGGTCGAGTCGCAGGGTGGCGCCGGCTCCCTCCGGCAACCGGAAGCCCTCCTCCTGTTCCCGTCGGGTCACCAGGATCAGCCACGGCCGCTCGGCGACGTCGACGGCCATCTTGCGCAGGATCGCGGCGGAGGCGTCGTCCATCCAGTGGACGTCGTCGAAGACGAGCACCGTGGTGGCCGGCAACACCCCGGCCAGGAATTCGCTGGTCACCTCGATGAGCTTGGCCAGCCGGAACTCTCCCTCGAGCTGCTCCACCTCGGGGGTCGGGGGGACCTCGATATCCAGCGGGACGCCCAGGAGCGGGAGCCAGGGCAGGAGGTGCGGCGCGACGGCCTCGACCCGCCCGCGCAGCCGCTCGCCAGCCACCGACCGGTCGATCTCGTCCCGGATCCCCAGGACCTCCCGGAACACGGTCTTGAACGGGAAATAGGACGTGGTCGCCTCGTACATCTCGCAGCGGGCCAGGATCACCGTCATGTCGAGGGACGCGGCGAGCAGTTCGGTGACCAGGCGGGACTTGCCGATCCCCGGCTCGCCCACGAGCTCGACGGCCCCCCCGGAGCCCCGGCTCGCCGCTTCCAGTGCTTCCCGGAGCACCTCCAGCTCGCGCCGGCGCCCGGTCAGGGGGAGGTCCCCGGTCTCCACCACTTTCTGCCCAGCGGAGCGTCCCAATGCGAACGCCTGCACGGGCCGGGCCTTGCCCTTCACCGAGAAGGGCTCCAGCGCCTCGGCGTCGAATCTCGTTCCAGAGCGGCTGAGGACGGCCTCGCTGACCAGGATCTGGCCCGGCTCGGCCTTGCCCATGAGCCTGGCCGCGAGGTTCACCGCGTCTCCCTTCACCGAGTAGGTGCGACGGAAGGGCGGGCCGAAGTCCCCCGCGAAGACCCGTCCGCAGTTCACGCCGATCCGCAGGGGAAGCTGGCCGGACCGATCCATGACCCAGCGGACGGCGGAGAGCAACCCTCCCTCGTCGTTTCCCGAACTGCGAGGGGCCCCCGCGATCAGCATGACCTTGCCGCCCCCCCGGGCGATGTCGGTCTCGAAGAACGTCACCCCGTAGCGGGCGCAGGCCTCCTGGATCGTTCGGATGCATTCGTCGAGCGCGGTGGCGACGGCGGCGTTGCCGTTGGCTCGAAGCAAGTCGTCCGTGCCCATGAACTCGACGAACGCCACGGCCACGTGCCGGTGCTCG
>VAYG01000099.1:11923-13718 GCA_005885015.1 Actinomycetota bacterium
AGGTCCAGCCCGGTGACGTCGGGAGGGGGCGCCGGCGCAGGTGCTGGCACGCTGGGGGCGCCCCGCAGGAGGAACCCGGGGCCCTTGGAGTGACCGACCAGTCCGGGGTCGATCTGGTCGGCCGTCGCCGGGCTGATCAGGATCTCCCCCGCGGTGGCCGCCGATTCCATCGCGACGGTCTCCGAAGCCGCCCGGCCGGCGATCACCAGCTCGCGGTGAGCGTCACCGAGAAGGAAGAAGTCGAACGCTCCCGAATGGATGCCCACCGACATCCGCAGCGTCACGAACCCGGCCGAGGACAGCAGCCGCCCCATGTTCCGCAGCGACCGGCGCATCACGTGGGCTGCCCGACAGGCCCGCCCCGCGTGGTCCGGACCCTCGAAGAGGAGGAGGACGGCGTCGCCGCCCCACTTCACCAGGCCGGCTCCGTCCATGTAGGCGACCCGAAGGAGCTCGGTGAAGCAGGCGTCGAGGAGGTCGTTCATCTCCTCGGCGCCCACCTTGCCCTTGCGGGCCAGCCGCTCCGTCATCTTGGTGAACCCGGAGATGTCCACGAAGGCGAGGGTGCCGTCGACGACCCGCCAGGCCTCGCCCGGTGCGGACCGAAGCCAGTCGACGACCAGCCGAGGGACGTACGGTCGAAGGGCCTCTTGCCTCGGGTCGGGGCCCCCCATGAGGCCTTCGCTCGCGTTCGCCGGGGGCGAGGTGCTCGCTTCGCTGATGACTCTGGTCATGCGGGGAAAACCCTCGCACATCCCCTCGGTTGATGGAACGGGAACCGTTGTTTTGGTGACGATCGTCACAAAGTGGGCCTGACGAGCCACACCATGAGCCGGTGACCCCCGGCACGGTCTCCCCCGTGGCCAGGGCCATACGCTCCTCCCACGAGCGGGAGAGGAGGAGCCATGTACTACGGGACCGATATGGGGAAGTACCACCGAGCCGACCTGATGCGTGAGGCCGAGGGGTTCCGGCTGTCAAAGGAGACGGCCAGGGCTCGGGCGGCCGAGCGCAGGGCGACGGTGCGCAAGGTCTTCGCCACCGCGCTGTCCATGCTGGCGTTGGGTGCCAGGCGCTGAAGCAAGCGGGTCGCCGACTGGCGGGGATCAGGCCTCGATGAGATCCTCCGCCAGGAGGCCCATGACGATCACGTCGATGTGCCGGCCGTCGATGAAGTGAGCCCGCCGGCGACGTCCCTCTTCCTTGAACCCGACCTTCTCGTAGGCACGGACGGCCCTGGGGTTGATGTCAAAACCGAACCGGCACAACGTGCGGATGGCGTCGGTCCCATACCCGCTGTCCCAGTAGGGCCTCCCGATCCATATGCCCGCCGCCGCGGATCGCACGGCGGCATTCACATCCTCCACGCTGCACACCCCGACCAGCTCGCCGGCCAGGGTCTCGATGGCAAAGGCGGCAGTCGTTGGGTTCTTGCGGATGCCTTCCCACCAGGCCCTGGTGACACCGATGGGTCCCGGCCAGTTCACCGCCAGGGTCCGCTGCACCTCCGGGTGGTTGAACATCTCGTTGATCGCCGGGAGGTCGTCCTCAGCGATGCCCCGCAGCCTGATCAGCTCGCCCTCGAAGGGCGAGCGGACCCGCCGGAAGTCGTGGTGCGCATGCCCCTCGGCCACGTCCGGGAGCATAGCCCCACAGGGTCTCCGGCCACCCAGCCGGGTCGTATCCTTCGACCATGCTCCACCCCCTGTTCACGGAGGAGCACGAGGAGCTCCGGGCCTCGGTCCGCTCCTTCGTCGAGGCCGAGCTGGCCCCGCACGCCGTCGAGTGGGAGCGG
>VAYG01000191.1 GCA_005885015.1 Actinomycetota bacterium
GAAGGTCAGGCCCCACCGCGGACCGAACGTCACCCCGACCGCCAGGACCGAGGCCACCGCGGCCGCCCCGAACAGGTCGGCCATGGGGAAGATGGTGGCCTGGAAGCGGGCCCCGTACATCTCGGCCTTGTACCGGCGGCGGATGGCTTCCTTCAGCCGGCGGTTCGTCGGTTCCTCCAAGCCGTACGCCCGGACCACCGCCGCCCCCATGAGGCTCTCGGAGACCGCCGACAGCGTCTCACCGACCCGCGTCCTCACGCGGTCGTAGGCGCGCAGCATGCCTTTCTGCAGCAGCCGCAGCACCAGGAAGAGCGGCGAGACGGCCAGCAGGACCACCAGCGCGAGCTGCCACGAGTAGACGAACATGGCCACGGCCGTCCCGAACATCAGCGCCGTGCTGGTGATCCACGACATCCCGCCCCACTCGAGGAACTGTCCGATGGTGTCGACGTCAGCGGTGACCCTGGACACGAACGCCCCCCGCTTCTCGGCGGTCTGGGCGGCGATCGACAGCTTGTGGATGTGCTCGAAGGCCCGCACCCGCAGCGTGGCCAGGGCGGTCTCGCTGGCCCGGACCAGCCGCCGGTAGGTGGTGCGCCCGGCCAGGTAGACCAGCGCCACCACGCCGGCCGCCACCAGGCACGCTCCGTAGACGAACCGGGGGCGGAAGCCTCCCGGCCCGTTCAGGCCGCGGTCGAAGATCTGCTGGACGAGGATGGGGACCAGCAGTCGCCCGGCGGTGAGGGCCATGGCCAGGCCCAGCGTGTAGCCCAGGCCGGCTCTCAGCTCGGGCGTCTCACGGAGGCCCCGGCGAATGAGGCGGATGGCGCCCTCGATCTGGGGCAGCTCCTCGGGAGGCGTCTCCAGCTCGGTGGGCGGGGATCCTTCACGGCCCCCCGGGGGGACGACGTCCTCCATGCGCGCAGGTTCGCCCCGGCTGCGGCGGAACCGGGCCCGATCGAGGGCCCGGGCCAGGCGAGACCGGTCCCGGTCCTCGCCCCCGCCGTTGCCTTCCGAGCCCTTTCTTCCCACGGTGGCCCTCGGGTCGCTCATACCGCCCCCAGCTCGTACGCGCGGACCATGGCCTCGTAAGCGGGGTGGGCCAGCAGCTCGTCGTGCGTCCCCTCCGCGGCGATCCGCCCGTTCTCCAGGAACAGCACACGGTCGGCCAGGGCGATCGTGGAGACGCGGTAGGCGATGACGATCGACGTGGCGTCGAGCTCGTCTCGAAGGCCCTGGAGGATGGCCGCCTCCACCGTCGGATCGACTGCCGAGGTGGCATCGTCCAGGGGGCCAGGGCCAGTCGCTGGCGCTGCCCACCGGAGAGCGTGATCCCCCGCTCGCCGAGCACGGTGTCGTAGCCCCGCGGCAGTTCCTCGACGAACTCCTCGGCCTGGGCCAGGCGTGTGGCCCGGCGGATGTCGGCGTCGGACACCGGCAGGTCGAGCGCGATGTTCTCTCGCACCGAGGACGCGAACAGGAAGGACTCCTGGAACACGATCGCCGCCTCGCGGCGGAGCCGAACGGGGTCGACGCGGCGGAGGTCCACGCCGCCCACACGGATCGAGCCGGACTCCGGGTCGGCCAACCGGACCAACAGGTGAGACAAGGTGCTCTTGCCCGAGCCCGTCGGCCCCACCAACGCCACCGATTCGTTGGGCGCGAGGTCGAAGGACACGTCCTCCAGGACCCGGTTGCCCTCATAGGAGAAGGACACGGACCGGAGGGCGACCCCCAGCGGCCCCGGGGGCACGTCCACGCCCTTCACCGCCGGGCGCAGCGTGACCGGCTCGGCGAACACTTCCTCCAACCGTTCCCGCCCCACCACGGCCCTTGGCACGTCGGAGAGGACGAATCCAATCAGGCGGAGAGGGAAGGCCAGAAGCTCGAAGAGGCTGACGAACTGCACCAGCGTTCCCACGCTCACCGCGCCGGTCGATACCCGCCACGAGCCCACGGCGATCAGCAGGATGATCCCCAGCGCGGGAAGGGCCTCGAACACGGGCTCGAACGCGGCCCGGAGGTATCCCATCCTGATGCGTTCGTCCCGGAGTGCCTCGGCCTTCTCGGCGAGCCGGGCCACCTCGGCCCGCTCCCGCCCGAGGGTCTTCACCATGAGGGCCCCATCGATGCTCTCGTGGGCCACCGAGGAGACCTCGCCGATCCGTTCCTGCGCCCGGGTGGCCGGCTCCTCCACCTTCCGTGTGTAGAACCGGTTGATCACGGCCAGCCCGGGGAGGACGGTGATCCCGATCACCGCGAGGAACGGGTCGGTCACCACAAGGGCGATGGTGGCGAAGACCACCAGGAGCNNATGACCTCGATGGCCGCCGTCACGTCGGCCTCGGCGTGCGCCATCAGCTCGCCGGTCGGCCGCGCCCGATGGTAGGCCAGCGGGAGCTGCTGGTACCGGTCCACCACGAGGCCCGCGAGCGTCGCCCGCATCCGGCTCCCCGTCATGCCGGCGAAGTACCGCCGGGTGACGATCCCGCCGGCCCGGATGATGCCGACCGCCATGATGGCCACCACGCCCCACGCCACGGTGCTCCCGCCGACGCCGCCTTTGAAGGCCGGGACCAGGACGTGGTCGGTGACCCGGCCCAGCACGATGGTGCTGGCCACGGTCATGCCTGCGTACACGGTCGCGCCGGTCACCGCCGTGGCGAATGGCCACGGATGGGTGGCGATGTAGGAACCGATGACGCGCAAGCCGCGCGCAAAGACGCTTCGTTGCTCTTTCACGAGAACTCGACTTCCCGGCGTCCAGGCAAGACACACGTGGACGCGCTGAACGAGGGACCTGACGACCCGGCCGGCGGCTTGGCCATGATAGCCGGTCCACTCTTCTGGTGCCAGACGGCCTCTTGACGGTCCAAGGGTTCGAAGTATACTGGAATGAGGCAAAGAGCCATGCCGGTTCGCGATCTGACGGGGCGGCAGCAGGCCCACCTGGTCCAGGTAGAGGCCGGACTTACCTATGAGTTCTTGATCACCCTGACTGCGTACGGGCTTCCCGAGGAGCAGCCGACCTACGAGATCGGCGCCCACTGGTTCGAAAAGGTCCGGAAGGAGTCCTCGAAGCCGCTTCTGGCTGCCCTGGACCGCATCGGGAACCAGGCCGGGAAGGTCTGGGTGAATCTGATCGGACTGGCCACCTCCTCCCCGGCGACCAGGGATGTCCCTTCCTTCCTCCGGAGAGTCGAAGCCCTGCAGCCGCTCGACCTCAGGTTGTACCTCCTCGGTTTCCACGTCCCCCATTACCAGCAGTCGATCAGCCGGGAGGTGCTGCACCGGGCGGCCGAGGGCGATCCCGAGGCGCAGGGCCGCCTGCTGGAGGACGGCTCCTACTTCGGAGGGCACGCCGAAGCCAGCCTGGGCCGGCTCCTCGCGCTCACCCCCGAGCAGACGAGAGCGGTCGCCATGGAGGCCATGCGCGGCTGGTACGCGGAGGTCTTCCGGTCGCGGGAAGCCGAGCTGGAGCCGGTCCTCCTGAGAGACGCCGAGGCCAAGCGGAGGCTGCTCGCCACGATGCCCTCCGATCAGGTCATCGAGGCGGCCAGCGGAGTTCAGTTCGTTGCCCATCCGGGGATCCGCCAGGTCTACCTGATCCCCCAGCTCACGACCCGGCCGTGGGTATGGCTCGCCGAGCACGACGACGCCCGGCTGTACTGCTATCCGGTGGCTGACGAGAGCCTCGGGGCCGGCGAGTCCGAGCCTCCAGGGCGGCTGGTCCGCTTGCACAAGGCCCTCGGGGACGAGAAGCGGCTGAGGATGCTGCGCGAGCTCGCCACGTCCAGCGCCACCCTGCAGGAGCTGGCCGACCGGTTCGGACTGCCGAAGTCGACCGCCCACCACCACCTGGCCATCCTTCGGTCCGCGGGACTGGTCCGCGTCTCCTCGGACGAGGAGCACCGCTACAGCGTGCGGCGGGACGTCATCCCAGAGATGTCGTCATTGCTCGCCGCCTACTTGGGTCCAGAAGAAGAGCGGCGTGCCCGCGAAGCGTGAACGTAGGAGGAGCCGGATGAGGTACAAGCTGCTGGGTCGGAGCGGGCTCCGCGTCTCCGA
>VAYG01000100.1:0-514 GCA_005885015.1 Actinomycetota bacterium
CGTGGCGGGGGCCACGATCCTGGTCCGGTCGATGCGCCGGTGGGGGTTCGAGCGGGCCCTGGTGTCCGAGCGGGACATCCTGGATGGCCTGGTCATGGACCTGATGGGCGGGTCTGGCGACCCCTTCGGCGACCCCTTCGGCGACCCCTCCGTTCCGGGGGAGTTCCGGTAACCTGTTCCGCCGTGTCCAAGCGCAAGACCCGCGACCGCCAGCTCGCCAAGCTCGCCGCCCGGCGTGCCTCGGAGCGCCGCAAGCGCCGCCGCCAGCGCATCACGGCCGGCGTGGTGGCCTTCGCCGTGGCCGCCGGAGGCGGCATCTTCGCCTTCGTCGCGTTCACCGGGGGCAAGGCCAAGCCCACCCCGGCCGCCTCGCCGTCGGCCTCCGCATCGACCAGCCCGACCCCCTCGCCGAGCTACAGCCCCACCGCCGTACCGAACGTGGTCACAACGGTCACTCCGTCGCCACCCGCGGCCACCGCGGTGGCCTGCGGCGCCAAGGTCCCTCCCGCCGCGT
>VAYG01000100.1:567-1159 GCA_005885015.1 Actinomycetota bacterium
ATCACCATCAGGCTGCTGGCCGGCCAGGCCCCCATCACCGCCAACAGTTTCGTGTTCCTCGCCAAGCACGGGTACTTCGACGGGACGTACTTCCACCGCATCGCCGACTCCATCGACGTGATCCAGGGCGGCGACCCGACGGGAACCGGAAGCGGCGGGCCCGGGTACAGCATTCCCGACGAGCTCCCACAGGGGGCCAAGTACACGACCGGCGTGGTGGCCATGGCCAACGCCGGGCCCAACACCGGCGGAAGCCAGTTCTTCATCATCACCGGGCCCCAGGGCGGCAAGCTGGACAGCGCGCCGAACTACTCGATCTTCGGGCAGGTGGTGAAGGGGCTGGACGTGGCCCAGAAGATCCAGGCCATCCCGGTGAAGGGCGCGAAGGCGGGGGACCCGAACGCGGACGGGCCGCCCGCGCAGAACGTCTACATCGAGAAGGTGACCATCACGGTGAAGGGCGGGGCGGCAACGCCCACACCGTCGCCGTCCGCGTCTTGAGGGTCGCTACAGGCGAACGATGTTCGGGGCGTCCATGCCCACGGTCGCGCCCCGCGAGTCGAACAGCAACACCGCCGTGCGGACCAGCATG
>VAYG01000100.1:1215-7605 GCA_005885015.1 Actinomycetota bacterium
ACCCGGTCGGGCAGGTGGAGCTCCGGCACGAACGGGTCGTGGTAGGAGAGGTCCGCCCCTTTCGCCGCCAGCCGCTCCATGACCGCGAGCGACGGGGACTCCCGGAGGTCGTCCACGCCGGGCTTGTAGGTGACCCCCACGGCCAGCACTTTCGATCCCCGGACGGCCTTCCCGGCGTCGTTCAGGGCCTCGCCGACGCGGGCCACCACGTAGGTCGGCATGCGGTTGTTCACCTCGTTGGCGTGTTCGATGAAGCTGATGCGATAGCCGAGCCGCTGGCCGGCCCGCCACGACAGGTACGAGGGGTCGATGGAGATGCAGTGCCCGCCCACGCCCGGACCCGGCCAGAACGGCATGTAGCCGAACGGCTTCGTGGCCGCGGCAGACAGGGCCTCCCAGATGTTCACGTCCATCTCCCGGGCCATGATGGCGAGCTCGTTGACCAGGGCGATGTTCACCTGGCGGAACGTGTTCTCCACCAGCTTGGCCATCTCCGCCTCACGGGGTGAGGATGTGTTCACGACCTCGCGCAGGTCGCGGCACCGGTCGGTCAGGCCCGCCACGATCTTCGGCGTGTTCTCCAAGCGGTGGACGCTCTGGCCGGGGTCGATGCGCTCCGGCGAGTAGGCCAGGGCGAAGTCCCGCCCTGCGGACAGCCCGGAGGTCTCTTCGAGGATGGGCCGGAGGAGCTCCTCGGTCGTGCCAGGGTACGTGGTCGACTCCAGGATCACCAGGCGGCCACGACGGAGGTGCAGCCCGACGTCGTGGGCGGCCTTGCGGACCAGCGACAGGTCGGGGGTGTGGTCGGTGAGCGGGGTGGGGACGCAGATGACGATGACCTCGGCCCGCTGCAGGATCGCCGGGTCCGTGGCGAACTCGCCCTCCTCCACACTGGCCAGGTCGGAGCCGGTGACGTCGCCCACGTAGGAACGTCCCTCCCGGAGCTTGTCGACCTTCTCCGGGTTGGCCTCCATGCCGACGACGGGGAATCCCGCGTTGCCCACGGCGACCAGCAGCGGCAAGCCGACATAGCCGAGCCCGACCACGCCGACCGTGGCCTCCTTCGTGCGGATTCGCTCCGAGAGGATGAGCAGGGGATCGATGTCGAGTTCGATGCTCACGAGTGGGGTTCCTCGTCGAGGTCGGGGAGCGAGGACGGCCCATGCTAGGCAGCCCACCCCCGCGAGGTCAACCATCCGCTCGCCATCTCGATCGGAGGACCGGTGGGCTGCGCAGACGCCCACGTACCGGGGGAGGAACGTGGGCGTGTCTGAGCGCCTATCCTGAAGGGGCGCCCGGGTGGCGAAATCTCAGGTAGCCGCGAGGGGCTTAAACCCCCTGGGTCCTTCGGGACCGTGTGGGTTCGAATCCCACCCCGGGCACTCGCTCACGCGCTCGCTGATTCGTGAGTGGTTGCCTTCTGCCGATACGGGTATGAACGGGGCGGCGCCTCATCGCCCACGGATTGGAGATGCTCGTGAGCATCCTGTGGATTGTCATCGTGATCCTGGCGGTGGTCGGCCTGATGGCCCTGCTGGGCCGGGGCCGGTTCTGGGGCGCTCGGCGCTACTAGGCGCCTCGTCGCTCAAAAGTCCCTGCGGCCGTCGAAGTGCTTGGCGGCCTCCGGCCTGACCAGCTGGTACAGCGCCAGCCGGTGGCCGCCCGGGGTGCGGAACGAGCAGCAGGGGCCGTGGGGGATCTCGAAGACACCCTCGCGCTCCCAACCGCGCTCTTCCAGTGACCCCAGCGCGGTGTCCAGGTCATCGACCCGGTACACCAGGATGGGCGCCTCCCTCTCAATGTGGTCGGCGAGCAGCAGGAGCGGCGGTCCCGCTCCAAGCTCGACGGCCGCCACCCGCGCCCCCATACCCTCGACGGCGAACACCTCCCGGCCCCCCAGCACCTCCGTGAAGTAGGTCCGGTCGGCGGCGACGTCGCGGCTCGGCATGTACAGGAAGTCCAGCCGTCCCACAGGCGCCACGGTCAGACTGTAAGCGACCCACGACGGCCGTAAGGTTGCGTCCGTGGGAGGGCGGACGGAGGTGCTGGAGCTGGCCGGCCGGGAGGTGACCATCACCAACCCGGACAAGGTCTTCTTCCCGAAGGCCGGCCACACCAAGATGGACCTGGTTCGGTACTACCTCGCCGTGGCCGACGGCGCCCTCCGCGGCGTCAGGGGCCGGCCCATGGCGCTGAAGCGGTACCCGAACGGCGCCGAGGGGGAGTTCTTCTTCCAGAAGCGGGCGCCGCAATCGCGTCCCGAGTGGATCGAGACGGTAGAGCTTGCGTTCCCCTCGGGACGGACCGCCCACGAGATCGTGGTCCACGACGAGGCCCAGCTGGCCTGGGTGATCAACCTGGGCTGCATCGACCTGAACCCGCACCCGGTGCGCGCCGACGACCTCGACCACCCCGACGAGCTGCGGGTGGACCTCGACCCTATCCCGGGGATCGAGTGGCCCCAGATCCTGGACGTGGCCATGGTCACTCGAGAGGTGCTGGAGGACCTGGGGCTGACCGGGTGGCCGAAGACATCCGGTTCCCGCGGGTTCCACGTGTACTGCCGGATCCAGCCGCGGTGGACGTTCTCGGAGGTCCGGCGGGCGGCCCTGGCCCTGGCCCGCGAGGTGGAGCGGCGGGCCCCCGACCTCGCCACCAGCAAGTGGTGGAAGGAGGAGCGCCACGGCGTGTTCCTGGACTACAACCAGAACGCGAAAGACCGCACGGTCGCCTCGGCGTACTCGGTGCGCCCCACACCCGATGCGCGTGTTTCCGTGCCCCTCACCTGGGACGAGGTGCCGGGATGCGATCCCTCGGCCTTCACCGTCGAGGCGATGAAGGAGCGGTTCGCCCGCGTGGGCGATCCTGCCGAGGGGATCGACCAGGCCGCCGGGTTGCTCGAACCGCTGCTGGAGCTGGCCGCCGAGCACGAGGCGGCGGGGTTCGGAGACGCGCCGTGGCCCCCCCACTACGAGAAGCAGGCCGGTGAGCCGCCCCGGGTCCAGCCGTCCAAGCGCCGGACGTCGGCGGGGCCGACGGTCCGCCAGGGCATCGTCCCGCCGCCTGCCCCGGGCAAGACCGTCGGACCGACCGGGCGCCGACGGACCTCCATGCCCCTGGTCGAGATCGCCCGCGCCGCCACGGAGGCCGAAGCCCGGGAGGGCCTGGAGCGGTGGAAGGCCAGGCATCCCACGGTGTGGCCCCATCTCGAGCCGGCCGACGTCCTGGTGGACTCGATGCGGGGAAGAAGCACGACGTGGACCCGCATCCGGCTCAACCTCCGCCACGTCCCGGAGGACGAGCGTCCGTCCCAGGAACCGCTCGAGGTCGACTACGACCCGTGGGAGGGCGTGGAGTGGCCGGCGGACCAGCGGCCCCCCGGACGGCGGTAGTCCCCAGCCATCTAACGCTAAGCTCTATTATTCATAGGACAGGGATGAATCCCGCTCGTTCGGGAACGCTCAGGAAGCCAAGCGGCGCTCCAGGGCCGGAGGAGGTCGTTCGAACATGGCTCGGTTGTTCTCCGTCAAGCCCCCCATCACGCTGAAGGGCCGGAAGTTCCGTGGGATGCGAGGATGGGCGGGAAAGCCCAGCCATCCTCCCTTCACCGACTTCCCCATCGTGGCGTACGCCTTCGCTGCGGCGTTCGACGTCATCTCCTACATCGCCGCGAAGAGCGGAAGCGGGTATCGCGTGTCGAACCTGGCCCACGACTCGTTCGTGGCCGGGACGTACACGATCATCGGCGGAGCGGTCCTGTCCCTGGGCGCCGCGCTGACCGGATTTTGGGACTGGTGGAAAGGTATCGATCGCGAGCCGAAGGGTTTCCTGGGCCGGGCCAAGCACACCCAGGTGTGGCGGACCATCAACTGGCACGCCACGGTGATGCTCACCGTCACGGCGATCGTGATCGTCGACGTCATCGTGCGGCTGACGCAGTACGGGACCCACTATGCCTCGCTCGCGGTGATGATCCTGTCGCTGGTCGCGGGAATCCTGGTCCTGTACGGATCGTTCTACGGTGGGTCGCTGGTATACGACTACCAGTTCAACGTGGAGAGCCTGGAGGGCTCCACCGCGTGGGACGAGTCCGAGCGCGACCAGATGCCGGCGGAACACGGGGAATCGGAGTGGTGATGGCCCATTCGGACGAGGTTCGAGACGAGGCACGGCACGACCACGACGGCAACGGGATGCGCACGACGTCGCGCCTGTTGCTGGAGGACCCCGACGAGACCGCGCGATGGGAGGAGGTCGCGCCACGGAGGATCCCGGAGGCCCAGTGGAGCCGCTTCGAGGGCTACGTCGGCGAGATCTTTCAGGCCTTCGGCATGGACCTGGACACCCCGGGGACGGTCCGCACGCCGGAGCGGTTCCTGCGGGCCCTGTTCGAGGCCACCGCCGGGTACGAGGGCGACCCCAAGCTCCTAACCGCTTTCCCCACGGAGTGCCGGGGAGGGCCGGACTGCAGCATCAGCCAGATCGTGGAGGGTCCCATCTCCTTCTTCGCGCTGTGCGAGCATCACTCGCTGCCCTTCTTCGGCATGGCGCACGTCGGCTATGTGGCGCACGAGGAGATCATCGGGATCTCGAAGCTGACCCGGCTGGTCCGCCTGTTCGCCCGGCGGTTCACGGTGCAGGAGCGCATCGGGGTGGAGGTCGCCGACACGCTGGTCCGGCTGCTGCAGCCGCACGGCGTGGCCGTCCACCTGGAGGCCATGCACCTGTGCACGCAGATGCGCGGGGTACGGGAGGAGCACTCCCGGACCTGGACCTCGTTCTGGCGTGGCACCTATGAGTCCAACCCGGAGATGCGCTCCGAGTTCCTCGACGTGGTCCGCCAGTCCAAGCTGCTGCGGAGCACCTAGTCCGCGGAGGAGCGCTCGCCGTCGAGCCGATACCGGACGAACAGGTGGGATCGGTGGCGCTTCAAGCTCAGCAGCGTTGCGGCCGGGAGTGCTGACGGGTCGAATGCCTGGCCCTCTACCAGTCCGAGGCGATGGGACTGGCCATCGCGCCCGGCCAGCCGTGGCGACAGCGTGAGGAACAGCTCGTCCAGGAGCCCCGCGGCCAGGAATTGCCCAAGGATCGTGGGCCCCCCCTCCGTCAGCACCACCCGGAAGCCTTCACCCCGCAGGACCTCGAGCACTGCGGCCGGCCCGACGTCCGGCCCGGGCAGGGACGCAACCGCGCTGGCCGCGGGCAGCTTCCCCCGAAGCGTCGCTTCACCGCCGGCCGTGGTCACCACCAGAGCCCCCTGCTCGAAGACGGGAAGCGACGGGTCGACGTCGCCGGTTCGCGTCAGCAAGACCAGGTGTGGCGCCGGGGGCAATCGGAGGGTGGTCCGCAGCTCAGCGTAGGCCGAGGCGAGCGATGGATGGATGCGCTCCGGGGTCCACAGGTGCCGGGGTTCGGCCCGGAGCGTCCCGGCGCCCACGACCACGGCCTCGGCGCAGGCCCGCAGCAGGCCCATGACCATGCGGTCCGCTTCCGCGCCGCCACTGATGGCGGACGGCGGGGCGTCATTCGCCGCCACCACGCCGTCCAGGGACGTCACGAAGTTCGCGTAGAGGATCGAGGACCGGAAGCCGATCCTTCCGCCGTACGCATCCGAGAGGGTCGCGGGGAGCTCATACGCGGGAAGGCCCGCTCGCTCCCACAGCGTTGCCAGCCTGAGCGCCATGCCCGCGGCAGTGTACGGGGCTCCCGGCACTCGGTCCGCGACGCTCGGTCCCCCGGCGCTAGGCTTGCCCGGCGATGGCCGTAGCGAACGTCCGTGGACGCCCCGAGTGGGTGCCGGGGATGCGGTTGGGATCGCGCCCGGCGACATGAGTCTGGCGAATGGCAGCGAGTTCGAGCGCCGCGTCCTCCGCATCGTGGCCCGGCTGCGGCCCGGTGAGATCGTCACCTACGGAGAGATCGCCCAGGAGGCCGGCCACCCAGGCGCGGCGCGAGCGGTCGGCGGCGTGATGGCCCGGAGCGAGGGAGTGCCCTGGTGGCGGGTGGTCACGGCGGCCGGGCGGCTGGTCCCCGGCCACGAGCGGGAGCAGGCCCGACGGTTGCGGGCCGAAGGCGTCTCCGTCGGGCGGGACAGGGTCCTGCCCGGATCACCCGACCGGGGGCGGCCGAGCTGACCGGGTGAGCCTGCGCTGGCCCGGCGGCCACCCCAACCGGGCCTCGATCGGACGAGCGCACGGACTTCGTGAGGCCAGGGCGGCCGTCCAGGGCGAACCCGGGCATCCGGGTTTGCCTGGATTGGTCTCCGGGTACATCGCCGGACGACGAAAAGGACTGTCTGTAACACGACGTGCTCCTTGCATGGAGCTCGTGGTGCCCGCAGCGGAAGGGGTAGGAGGTCGGGATGGCTAGACGGTCGGGGCCCGTGGCCCT
>VAYG01000079.1 GCA_005885015.1 Actinomycetota bacterium
GAAGGACCAGGGCGAGCTGATACGCCCCGAGCGGCGCCCCGCCCAGCCCGCCCAAGCGGCCGAACCAGCTGAACCGGGTGACGAACACGGCCACGTCGGCCAGCTCGAAGGCCAGGAACAGGGGGAGGTTGGGAAGGGCCAGGGGGAACCACGGCAGGAACCACAGCCCGTACTGGGGCGAGTACACCTTGTTCGCCAGGACGAACGCCACGATGAGAGGGAACCCGAAGGTCCACCGGGGGAAGTCCGGATCCACGCGCCGGCGAGCCCAGTAGATGCCCGCGGCCAGCGCCAGGAAGAGGACGAGCGAGAGCTGGTCGATCCGATGCGGGCTGAGGGAGCAACCCAGGTGCAGCGGGCGGCATGCCAGATACCAGAGGCTGTCGAAGTCGGCGACCCGGTCGGCGTTGAACCGGAAGAAGGTCAGCCATGCCGGGCGGGCCACCAGCACGAAGGGCACGCTCACGAGCGCGTACGCCGCCGCCGCCCACACGCCCAACGACACCGCCCCCGCCGCCCGCCGCTGACGCAGCCGCTGGAGGGCGAAGGGGACCACCAACAGCGCGGGGTAGACCTTGGCGACGGCGCCCAGCCCGAGGAGGGCTCCGCTGAGCTCGTCCCTGTCGCGCAGGAACGCCAGCGTTCCCCAGGCTGCCAGGGCGACGGCGAGGAGGTCCCAGTTCAGCAGGCCGGAGAGGAGGAGGGTGGGGGCGACGGCGAAGTACAGGGATCGCTCGCCGACCGCTAAATACAGGGCGGTCGCGACGGCAAGGGCCAGCAGCCCCAGCAGGACCGCGTTCGTCCAGAAGAACCCGGCGTAGCCGTGGCCGATCCAGGCGGCCACGCGCATGAAGTACATGGTGAGCACGGGGTACTCGTCGCACTGGTTGGTCGAGCTGGTCGGGCAGGTATCCAGGTAGGGGAGGCGGCTTCCCTGGAGGTGCTCCGTCCCGTACAGGGGGACGATGTCTGTGTAGCAGAGACGGCGGTACTGCCGGCCGTCCTGCCAGGCCCCGGAGCCGCAGGGCGCCTTCACCAGCGCCCCCGCGGCGAAGGTGATGGAGGTGGCGGCCAGCACCACGACCAGGGGGATCGCCCCGGCCGGCCTCCGGCCGGATGGGGGCAACGCGGTTTCGGCGGTGGTCACCGGCGGGGACGGATCGCCATGGCCCCCATCGTAGGGGCGCCCGGTTGCGCTACCGGTAGGAGTGGGCCTCGTCCGGGAAGGTGCCGGCCCGGACGTCCGCCTGGAAGGCCTGGACCGCCCCCGTGATGGTGCCTCGCAGGTCGGCGTAGGGCTTGGCGAACTTCGGATAGCTCCCGAACCCCAGGCCCAGCAGATCGTTGATGACGAGCACCTGACCGTCGCAGTGAGGGCCGGCTCCGATCCCGATGGTCGGCGTCGCCACGGCCTCGGTGATCCGGGCGGCCAGCTCGGCCGGGATCCCTTCCAGGACCAGGGCGAAGATCCCCGCCTTGTCCAGGGTCTGGGCCTCGTCCAGGAGCTTGCGAGCATGCTCCTCGCTCCGGCCCTGGACGCGGTACCCCCCCATCGCATGCACCGACTGCGGCCCCAGACCGATGTGGCCCATCACGGGGATCCCTCGGTCGACGATGGCCGCGGCCACCTCGATGGAGGGCCGCTCGAGCTTGATGGCGTGGGCGCCGCCCTCCTTGAGGAAGCGGCCGGCGTTGGCGATCCCCTCCTGGATGGAGGTGTGGAAGGACATGAACGGCATATCGCCTACCACCAGGGCGTTGCTCGCCCCCCGGGCCACGGCCCGGCAGTGATGGAGCATCTCGTCCATGGTCACGGGGATGGTCGTGTCGTAGCCGAGGACGTTGTTGCCGACGGAGTCACCGACCAGGAGGACGGGGACGCCGGCCTCGTCCAGGATCCTGGCGGTCGGATAGTCGTAGGCGGTGAGCATGACGAACCGCTCGCCGCGTTCCTTGAAAGACAGGAGGTCCCGGACGGTGATCGGCATGGCTCGCGCCTCCTCTCGAGTGCACGGCTCGGTTGCCGACACAGTGTAAGCGGAATGTCATACCCCCGCGCTAGGATTCCGGCAGTTGGAGGGGTCCTGCCCGGCTCTGGCCGGGCCGACTGACTGGTACGATGGACGCTCCACTCCTGCTCCCCAGCGGGGCCGTCCAGTCCAGAGGAGGTGGAATTGCGGAAGTACGAGGTCATGCTCATCCTGCCTGCCGACGCCGACGACAAGGTCATCGGCACGGCCACCGATCGGATCACTCAGGTGCTCGCCCAGCACGGCGGGAAGGTCGAGAAGGCCGACCGGTGGGGCAAGCGGCGGCTGACGTATGAGATCGGCCGGCAGTCGGAGGGCTTCTACCTGGTGGTGGAGTGCCTGGCCGACCCGACAGCCATGAAGGAGCTGGACCGGGTTCTGGGCCTGGCGGATGAGGTCATCCGCTTCAAGGTCGTCGTTCGAGCGGCGTGAACGCGCCGCTGGTCCCTTCCCCTCTCCGGGCAGGCCATCGGCTCGGAGACGGAGTGAACACGCGAGGGTGGTGAGGGAGATGGCGCAGGATAACCAGGTCGTGATCGTTGGGAACATGACGAGGGACCCCGAGCTTCGGTACACGCCGAACGGGGCGGCCCTGGTCAAGTTCGGGGTGGCGGTGAGCCGCAGGATCAAGGACGACGCCACGGGGCAGTGGAAGGACGCCGAGACGTCGTTCTTCGACGTGACCGCGTGGCGGACGCTGGCGGAGAACGTCGCCGAGTCCCTGACCCAGGGGACCCGGGTGGTGGTCGTCGGGCGGCTCCGCACCAACTCGTGGGAGACACCGGAAGGGGAGCGCCGCTCCAAGGTGGAGATCGAGGCCGAGGAGGTCGCCCCGAGCCTGAAGTGGGCCACGGCCAAGCCGGAGAAGCAGGGACGCGCCCCGGGCGCGGGCGACTACGCCACCGGGGTCACCGTCGGCGCGGGTGGGCCCCAGGGGGAGACACCACTGGATGCCTAAGGGACAACGCAGGCCGCCGAAGAGGGAGAAAGAGGAGAAGGGCTGGCAGAAGAAGCAGCGCAAGAAGATCTGCATCTTCTGCAAGGACAAGATGGCGTACGTCGACTACAAGGACGTCTCGCTGCTCCGGAAGTTCGTGTCGGACCGGGGAAAGATCCGGGCCCGCCGGGTGACGGGCAACTGTTCCCAGCACCAGCGGGAGGTGGCCTCGGCCGTCAAGAACGCCCGGGAGATGGCCCTGCTGCCGTACACGGCCCGATGAAGATCATCCTCCAGCGGCCCGTCGAGAAGCTCGGCGTTCCCGGCGACGTGGTCGACGTGGCCGACGGGTACGCCCGGAACTTCCTGATCCCCAAGGGGATGGCCGCGCCGGCGTCGAAGGGCGCCGTGCGGCATTCCTCGCGCCTCAAGCAGGCCCACGACAAGCGAGTGCAGCAGGCCGTGACCGAGGCCCGGGCCACCGCCGACCAGCTGGCGGCCTCGCCGCTCCGCATCCAGGCCAGGGCCGGCGAGGACGGGCGGCTGTTCGGCAGCATCACGGTCGTCGACGTGGCCCAGGCCATCGAGCAGACCGCGGGCCTGACCATCGATCGCCGGCGAATCAACCTGCCCGAGCCGATCAAGAGCGTCGGCACGCATGAGGTGGCGGTCCACCTCCACCCCGACGTGAACGCCTCCGTCACCGTGGAGGTCGTCCCCGCCAAGTAGACGCCTGGGGAACCCGGCTTTGGGCAGGTCGGACCGTGTCACAGGTCGCCCCTACGCTACGAGCGTGGGCTCGATCGAGAAGTGGCACTCGTTTTTCGAGAGGCGTCTGCCCAGGTCCGGGCGCTATCCACACCCCGTCCCAATCCTTTCCGTCTGGATACGCACGAGCCCCCTCCGGTACGGTCCACATCCGACAAGGGGAGGCCGTGGGGAAGATCGCTGAGGACGTCAGGCGGATTCGGCCGGAGCGGATCCCTCCCCACAACCTCGAGGCGGAGCAATCCGTCCTCGGCTCGATGATGCTCTCCGCCGAGGCCATCGCCACGGTGGTCGAGGTGGTGAAGGGCGGCGACTTCTACCGCCCCGCCCACGAGCGCATCCACGAGGCCGTCCTCGCGATCTACGGCCGCGGGGAGCCCGTCGACGTCATCACGGTGGTGGAGGAGCTCAAGCGCAGCCACCGGCTGGAGGAGATCGGGGGCCCGCTCTACGTCCAGGACCTCGTGGAGTCCGTGCCCACGCCGGCCAGCGCCGGGTATTACGCGCGGATCGTCTCAGAACACGCCCTGTTGCGCCGGCTCATCGAGGCCGCCTCCCAGATCATGTCCCGGGCCTACGCGGTGCCGGAGGACCCGCGGAAGGCCGCCGACGAGGCGGAGGGGCTGATCTACTCGGTCTCTCGGGGCGGAGAGGGACGACAGCATGTCGGCCCTGGAGCACATCCAGCAGCGGGACAGCGCCTTCGCCGGGGTCCCCACCAGGTTCGTGGACCTGGACAGCCTCCTGTCCGGCCTGCAGAAGAGCAACCTGCTGGTGGTGGCGGCCCGCCCGGGGGTTGGAAAGTCCTCGTTCGTCACAAACGTCGCCAGGAACGTGGCCGTCGATGGCGGCGTGCCCGTGGCCATGTTCTCCCTGGAGATGTCGCGCTTCGAGATCGGGATGCGGTTGCTCTGCGCCGAGGCTCGGGTGGCCTGGGACCGGGTCCGATCCGGCCGGGTGGCCACCGAGGAGTGGACCAGGATCGTGGAGGCCGCCGAGGTCCTGCACGAGGCGCCCCTGTACATCGTCGACTCGGGGAACGTCACCATCGTGGACATCCGGGCCAAGGCCAGGCGGCTCAAGTCCAAGCGTGGCCTCGGCCTGATCATCGTGGACTACCTCCAGCTCATGTCGGGCCACATCCGCACGGAGAACCGCCAGCAGGAGGTGGCGGAGATCAGCCGCTCGCTGAAGCTGCTTGCCAAGGAGCTGGACATCCCCATCATCGCCGTGTCGCAGCTCAACCGGAACCCGGAGACCCGGGCCGACAAGAGACCCCAGCTCTCGGACCTTCGCGAATCAGGCGGAATCGAGCAGGATTCCGACGTGGTCATGTTCATCCACCGCGAGGATTCCGATGACCCGACGGTGAAGGGGAAGGCCGACCTCATCGTGGCGAAGCACCGCAATGGCCCGACCCAGACCGTTCCGCTCACCTTCCTTCCCCACCTCACGCTGTTCAGGAACTTCGCAAAGGCCTGAGCACGAGCGTCGGCTCGGCGGCCGAGCCGGGTACGCTCGGCCCCGTGACCGACCGCGTCGATCGTCCTCATCGCCCGCGACGTGGCCGGCCTCCGTCGCCGGCGACCATTCGGGAGATCTACCGGCGGCTGAGCCAGCGATTCGGGCCGCTGGACCCGCCCCGGCAACTGGATCCGCTCGAGGAGCTCGTCGTCACGGTTCTGTCCCAGAACACGAGCGACGTGAACCGGGACCGGGCCTACACGGCCATGCGGGAACGGTTCCCCTCGTGGGAGGAGTTGGCGGCCGCCGATCCGAGCGAGCTTGCCGCGGCAATCCGCCCGGGAGGGCTCTCCAACATCAAGGCCCCCCGGATCCTGGCCATCCTGCGGGAGATCGAGGACCGGGAGGACGGCGCCCTCGACCTGTCCTGGATGCGGACGGCGCACTCCAAACGGGTCGTCGACTACCTGTCGTCGCTCCCCGGAGTCGGCCCGAAGACCGTGGCATGCGTCCTGGCCTTCTCGCTGGGCCGCCCGGCCCTGCCGGTTGACACCCACGTCCACCGCGTGGCCGGCCGGCTGGGCTTCTTCGATGAGCGCACCGACGCGGCGCGGGCCCACGCGGTCATGGTGGAGGCGGTTCCCGCGCGACTGCGGGTCCGGATGCACGTCGGGATGATCAGGCTGGGCCGCCAGATCTGCCGCGCGGGCCGCCCGCGATGCGAGGTCTGCCCGCTCCAGGACTTGTGCCCAACCGCGCCGCGAGTGCTCGCAGGGCGTGACGCGATCACGAGAGCACTCCGGTTGAGCGGATGAGGGGAATCGAACCCCCGCCTCGAGCTTGGGAAGCTCGCGTTCTACCATTGAACTACATCCGCGCAGCCCTAGAGTTTACCGGCCGCCGGCGGTGGGCCGCAGACCCTGTAGTACGCTTCGCCGGATGATCCTGTCGGACCGCTCGATCCGCGAGGAGATCGAGAGCGGGCGGATCGAGATCGACCCGTTCGACGAGCGCTGCCTCCAGCCATCCTCGGTCGACCTGCACGTCGATCGCACATTCCGCACTTTCCACAACGCCCGGTACCCCTTCATCGACGTGAAGAAGGACATGCCGGAGCTGACCGAGCTGATCGAAGTGGACGGCGACAACCCGTTCATCCTGCATCCGGGCGAGTTCGTCCTCGGCTCGACGCTGGAGCGGGTCCGTCTGCCCGACGACCTGGTGGCCCGGCTGGAGGGGAAGTCATCGCTCGGGCGGCTGGGGCTCCTGATCCATTCGACCGCCGGGTACGTGGACCCGGGGTGGGACGGATACCTCACGCTCGAGCTGTCGAATGTGGCGAACCTCCCGATCACGATCTACCCGGGGATGAAGATCGGGCAGATCTCGTTCTTCCGCCTGACCTCCGCCGCGGAGCGCCCGTACGGATCGAAGGGGCGGGGGAGCAAGTACCAGGGCCAGCGCGGGCCCACCGCCAGCAGGTTCTTCGAAGAGTTCGCCCGGGAGTCGGGGAACCGGCCCTGAGCAGCCCGTTCGGCCCGATGGTCCTGATCGCCGATGCCGAGGATCCGGTGGCGACCGATGACCTCGCGGCGGTGTCCGGCGAGCTTGAACTCAGAGGATTGGCGTTCCGTTCGGTGGCGGTGAACGGCCTGGAAGGGGCGACGGAGGCCGCCCGCGAGACGCTGGCGTCGGGCGACCGGTTCGTGGTGGCCGTGGGCGGGGACCCCCTGATAGGCGCGGTGGCCAACGGGATGCTGGAGACGGAAGCCCCGACCCGTGGCGTCCTGGGCGTCGTGGCGGGCCGGGCGCCCTCGGATCTCATCCGGACCTTCGGTCTCCCCGCCGATCCCTCGCGGGCCTGTGGCCACCTGGAGGGCGACAATGTGATGCCCATCGACGCCGTGCGGCTGACATGTTGGGCACCGGGCGGTGCGCACGCCGAGGGGTCCTTCCTCAACCTCGCCGAGGTCGGGTTGGGAGGCTCGGTAGCCCGCTGGACAAGCCGCCTGCCGCGCGGACTGGGTCGCTTGCGGAGGTTCCTCGGCTTCTGGGTGGCCGTGGCCACGTTCAGGCCGGCAACGGTCGACCTGCGGGGCGATCGCCGGTCCTGGCAGGGGAGGGCGCATGGCGTCGTGGTGGCCAACGGCCAGTACGCCGGCGAGGGCTACCGCCTGTCGCCCCGGTCCTGGCCCGGCGACGGCTACGTCGACGTGCTCGTCATGAAGGGTCCTAAATCAGACGCATTCACCATCCTGAACAAGGCCGTGCTCGGCGAGCACCTTCCCAACCCGAACATCGTCGAGTACCGGTCCCGCACGCTGTCCATCGAGCCCGAGCGCCCGTGGCAGATCGTTGCGGACGGGCGCGTCATCGGGACCACGCCGGCCACGTTCGAGGTGATCCCCGAGGCCATCCGGTTGAAGATCTGACCGCCCCTCGGGGCGAGCGAAGCCTAGCCCGAGGGTTCCGTCGAGCCCGGCTCGGCGCCGGGCGGCATCGCCTCGAGGATGCGGCCGAGGGCGGCGACCGCCTCCGCCCTGACGATCACCGAGACGTCGCCGGCCGAGACCTCGATCAGGGCCCGGGTGGCCCTGGGGCCGTCTCCGCGGACCAGGGCCCGCACCGCCGCCCGTCGGACCTCGGGATCGGGGTCCACCAGCGCGTCCAGCACCACCTCCAACACGTCGGGTCCCCGTCCGGCCCGGTCCAGCGCGTCGGAGCGCACGGCCGGCTCTGCCGAGGCGAGCGCGTCCGAGAGCTCGGCCGCGCCGAGCTCGGGGGCGCCGGAGAGTCGGTCCATGGGCGTGAGGGTAGGAACCGCGGTGGCCTCAGTCATTGGGCGAAGGTTCCGAGTTCGGCGTGAGCCTTAGGACCTAGTCCCCGGGCCGATCCGGCTGCTCCTGCGGAACCTCCTCCACCACGCGGACCTCCTCCCCGCCGGGTGGAACCACCCCCAGGGAGCGCAACGCCCGCTCCGCCGCCACTGCCGCGGCCGAGACGGGGTCAGTGAGGAACATCCGCCGCAGCGGCTTGACCGCTGGAAGGTATCCCAGCGCACCGAGCAGGCCGGCCGCCGCTGAGCGAACCCGGACGTCCGGATCGGCCAGCACGCCCAGCAGGGCGTCGGACGCTGTCGGCCCTCCGATGGCGCCTAGGATCCGGACGCATCGAAGCCGCTCCTGCGGATCGATGGACGACAGGCCCTCGATGAACGGACCAGGTCCGGCGATGCGCTCGATCAGCGATCCCGCCGCGCCGGCGGCTTCCACGTCCTCGCTCACGGCGACTCCGGACAGCGCGTCGACCGCCACTCGGCCCATCCGCCCGAGGACCTCCCCGGCGGCGCGACGGAGATCGGGAGAGGACAGGGCCGCGGCCACCCTCCGGGCCACGGCGGGGGACTGCCACCGGGCCAGCGCGTCGGCCGCCATGTCCCGGACCCGGACCTCCGGGTCCTTGAGCGCCTCGATCAGCCGGTCCGGCACGGCGTCGTCGTCGATGAGCCCCAGCGCGCGGACGGCCTCTACCCGGACCTCCACCTGGGGGTCGGAGAGGGACTTCGACAGGGCCTCGACCGCGGCGGGAGACCGGAGCGTGTTCATCGCGGCGGCAGCGGTGCGCCGGACCGATGGATCGGGATCTTCGAGCGCGGCCACCACCAGGGACGTGGCCTGGGAGGTGCCGGCCCGCGCCGCGAGGTCGGGGGCGATCGCCCGCTCGGCTGGATCGGGGACGCGGGCGTTCTGCGCGGCGAGCTCGGTGAGCAGCGGCGCGTTGCGAGCTTCGAGTGCCTCGGTCAACCGCTCCCGCCGCTCCGGCTGGAGGCTGCGAAGGGTCTCCCACAGCAGGCCGTGGTCGAGGTTCGGTGCCCCCGCCACCTGCGCCATGGCGGCCTCCCAGACCCGCCGGTCCACGTCGTGGATCGCCGACAGCAGGAGGGGCACGAGATCCGGCGATCCGCCGGCCAGCGTCTCGACCGCCGTGGCCCGCACGTCGGGATCGGGGTCTGCCATCGCCTGGTCCAGCGCCGTTCGCCGGGTCGAGGCGTCCGACGCGGCGAGAACGTGGACGGCCGTGGCTCGGACCGCGGCGGATGAGTCGTTCGCCAGCCGCTCCGCCGCCAGGCTGGCCGCCGCGGGGTCGCCCGAGGCCCCCAACACCTCCAGCACCGCCATCCGCACGGCGCCGGCCGAGTCGGCCAGGAGCGAGGGGAGGTGGTTGAGGATCGACCGTCCGCCGACCTGCCAGGCGAGCCTGACGCCGGCTTGCCGGTGAGCCGGATCCAGTTCTGTGACCAGCCTGACCAGCCGGTCCGGGTCCAGCCCGAGCTCCTCCAGGGCGGCGACGAACGGGCCGCGATCCTCCAGCGGCGTGGCGGCCGCGCGCTCCAGCAGCGATCGAGCCGCGGCCACGATCCGCAACCGACCGGCGACCAGCGCGGCCGTGGCGGCCTCCTCGCCCCCCGCACCCTCCAGCGTCCCTCGGACCCACGCGGCCACCTGTCCACCGGGGATCCCCTGCATTGCCGCCATGGACTGCTCCCGGACGGTACCGGCGGGATCGCCGAGGGCCCGGGCCAGGGCACCCAGGAGGGCGGGCTCGGCGTGCCAGGACTCGGCTTCGGTTCGATCGGCCTCGAGGGGAAAGGGCTCGCTCGCAGGAACGCCGCCGGCCTGGGCAATCCGGCCCGCAGCCGCGGCGAGCATCCTGATCTCGTCGATCGGATCCTCGACCATCGCGGCCAGCGCCCGGAGCGCGGCGGGGATCCGGGACAGACCGACGAGGCGAGCGGCTCCCCGGCGGATCCCATCGGGGCCGGACAGCGACCGGGCCAGGCGCGAGGGCCCGATGGCCAGGGCCATGGCTTCCAGGCCGGGGCGTTCCCCGTTCATCGGCGGGGGGTCGAGCGAGCCTACCGCCGCCAGGAACCGCTCGAGCTGCGGGTCGCCGAGGCGCGATCCCGCGGCCAGCAATCGGGGAACCACCGCCAGGGCCGCGAGCTGCGTGGCCGGCCAGCGCCGCTCCGTGACGAGGGGAAGGAGGAGATGCAGCCCGTGCTCACCGTGGCCGGCGATCAGGAGCACGACCTCCGCCCGCACCCGGTCGTGGGGATCGGCGAGGGCCCGGGCCAGGAGCTCGATGGGGACCCGGCCCGCCATGTCCCCCAGCGTTCGGGCCGCCAAGATCCGCAGCTCCGGGTCGGGATCGGCGGCGAGCACCCGGGCCACGGCCTCCACCTGTCCGGTGTCGACCCCCCTCGTGGCCAGGTGCTCGAGTCGGGCCCGTCGCTCTGCCGGGGACGCGCTGAACAGCGTGACTCTCCGGGGGTGGGCCGGGCGGGCCGGGGAGGGGCCGGTCCGCCTGGGGGTCGCCGGTCCGCCCCGGGCGCCCTGGCGTGTCCTCGGAGGCTCCGGCCGTTCATCGTCCGGCCGGTCATCCGATCCGTGGTCCGGTCGATCCTCATCCTCGGGTGGCGATCCCTGGGGCGGGGGCTCGAACGCCTCGTTCACCGCGTCGAGGATGGAGTCGCCGGGCTCCTGGCCAGGATCGTTGACATCCATAGTCGCTGGCTCGTCCCCATCCCAACTCGACATTGGCCCGGCCGATGATCCCGCCCAGCATGAACCGAAGGCTCGTCGGCCTGCCTTGCAAGCAAGGAATTAATTCAGCATTGGCGCCCGGGCGCAACGGGCGAAAGTCCCGGGGGGAATCAGCCGAAAGGCTCGCCGCGCTCAGGCGCCGCGAGCGCGGTCGGCGCCGAAGGCCGGCGCTCGACCGGCGAGGAGCCCGGGCGGCCCCAGGCCCATCGCCACGGCGGCCATGGCCGCCTGTGTCCGGTTCGTGACGCCGAGCTTCCGGAAGACCGCGGCCAGGTGCGCCTTGACGGTCTTCTCGGACAGGAAGAGGTGCCGGGAGATCTCGCGGTTGCTGGCGCCACCGGCGAGGAGATGGAGCACGTCGGCCTCTCGCCTGGTGAGTCCCGCGTCGGGCATGGGGTTCTCCTGCGCCTCCGCCCCGCCGGGACGCATGGAACCCTCGAAGAGGTTCCTGACCGCCCGGGGGGACAGGACGTTGCCCGACCCCGAGAGCGCGACCACGATCGCCTGGGCCAGATCCTCGGGCGTGGTGTCCTTGAGGAGGTAGCCGGCGGCGCCCTCAGCCAGCGCGGCCTTCACGTACTCGCCGTTGTCGTAGCTCGACAGCATGATGACGGGCAGCTGGGGCCACGAGGCCCGGATCTCCTTCAGGAGCTCCAGCCCGTCACGGCCGGGCATCCGCACGTCGACCAGGGCCACGTCGTGTGGGGTCTTCTTGAGGACCTCGACGGCCTCGTCCGCGCCGGCGGCCTCGGACACGTCGGCCCCCTTGACGCAGGTCGCCAGGAGCTGGGCCAGTCCCCGCCGGACCAGGGTGTGGTCCTCGACCAGGAGCACCTTCACGACGCCACCCCGTTGATGGGGAGCCTGGCGATGACCCGGGTCCCCCGTCCGGGCCTGGACTCGATGCGCAGCCGGCCTCCCACCTCTCCGACCCGTCGCCGGAGGAGGTCGAGGCCGAGGTGGTGGGCCTCTCTGGCCTGCGCCTCGTCCTCCCGCGTGAAGCCGCGTCCCCCGTCACCGACCACGACCATCAGGTCGTGGTCGCTGGCCGCCAGCGACACGGTCACGTTGCGTCCGGCGGCGTGCTTCGCGGCGTTGGCAAGCGCCTCCCTGATGACCACGTACGCGACGGACAGGACCCTTTCCGGCACGGCGGTGAGGTCGCCCTGCACAGCAACCCGGGCGGGGAGCCGCCACCGCTTCACCACGTCGTCGACGTAGCGGGTCAACGGCTCGTCCGGCGCGGCCTCTTCGTCAGTCGCGGGCGTGAGATCGAACAGCAGCCCCCGCAATTCCGCCAGCGAGCGCCGGATCTCGACCTTGGCCTGTTCCACGACGGCCAGCGCCGAGGGCGGGTCCCGTTCGATCCGGTTCGCCAGCGCGTCCAGCTGGAGCACCGCGCCGGTCACGGTCTGGGTGAGCCCGTCGTGGAGGGCGTACGCCATCTTCGCTCGCTCCCGGTCGACCAGCGTGGTGACGGCCTGGCGCCGCGCCTCCAGGGCGACGCGGGCGGTGGAGATCGCCCGGGCGGCCACCACGGCAGAGGCCGTGGAGAGCGCGGGCCCCTCGGCCCAGCCGATCAGGACGATCTCGAGATCGTCGCCCTCGCGGCCGAACGCCCCGGCTACGGCCCGCGAAGAAGCCCGCACGGCGACGGCCAGGTCCCGGACGGCTCGCGGATCGAGCCCGAGGCCGTGCCCGGAGAGGACCTCGGAGGGCAGGTCACGGACGAGGCCGCTGAACGCGTCGGGGGAGGAGAAGACCCGGCGCGAGGAACCCCGGCCGGTGATGAGGAAGAGCTCGCTCGCCTCCAGGCTCTGCCGGGCGGAGTCGAGGAGGTCATCCGTTGACGCGGCTCGTCCCAACGTCTCCTGGCAGGCCGCGAACAGCCGATCGAGCGCGGCCACCTCCTGCTCGCTCCTGAGGGATCCGCCGGACGCCCACCCCGACCCGGCCATCGCCGCGACCAGCTCCAGGTAGGGACGGGCTCGCTCGATCCATCCGCCCGCTCGGGGTGGCCGGCTCGCGTCGAGGAGCAGGCGGCCCTCTTCGGGAAGGGGCAGGACGGCGAGGCTCGAGCAGCCCAGGCGGGCCAGTCGCGGGCCTACCCCGGGCACCGACCGCACGTCGGGATAGGCCGCGGCCTCGGCCGTCCCCTCCAGGACCGAGGGGTCGATCAGGCCGTGCCACGGCTGGGTGGCCCCATCACGATGGAGGAGCTCCCAGCCGTCGGAGCTCCGCACGTACACGCTGGCCGTCTCGAACCCGAGGTCGTCACGGATGGCCCGGAGCACCCGGCCCATGCGGGCCAGTCCATCGACCTCTGGCGGGCCGTTCGGAAGGGCCTGGGGTGGCGAGGCCGGCTCGCGGGCAGGAGGAAACCCTCGGCGTCCCGCGGACGCCACCGGCGTTCGTTTGCGGGCATCACGAGACATCCGGGTTCCGGCCCCCCCTGCACGCCGGCCCCCACGGACTGCTCGCAGTCGAGACTGCCCCGGCCCCACTGGATCGAAGGGGGAAGGAGCATCCGGAGCGAGACCCGGAGGCTGGCTTCGATTGTCCTGTGGTGATGGGAAAGTCAAATTGTAGGCTCCGAGTACATGGATGCAAGCTTCAGGGCCCGCTGTCCCATGCTCGGTGTATCGGTCGAAAGGCCCACCGCCTTAACGCGGGCGCCTTCCCGGGGGCTAGGCCCTCCTCTTCAACCGCTGTAGGCCGGGACCGCGCCCTCAGGGGGTCGAGGGCCCGGCAGCCGGTGGCGGCCCCCCGTCGGCACCAGCACCGGTGGCCGCTTCGAGGACCTGGGCCACGTCGAGGACCTTGATGACCTCGCCCTTTGCCCGCGCCCCGTCGTCGAGCATGATCAGGCAGTACGGGCAGGCCACCCCCATTGCGCTCGCCCCGGTCGAGATGGCTTCCTCGGTTCGTTCGAGGTTGATCCGCTTGCCCAGGTGTTCCTCCAGCCACATCCTGGCCCCGCCGGCCCCACAGCAGAACGAACGCTCCCGGTGGCGGGGGAGCTCCACCGACGAGAGGCCGGGGATCTGACCGAGGACGCTCCGGGGCGCGTCGTAGATGCCGTTGTGCCTGCCCAGATAGCAGGGGTCGTGGTAGGCGAGGAGCTCCCGGACCTCGCCGGTCGGCTGTAGGCGGCCCTGCCTGATCAGGGATTCGAACAGCTCCGTGTGATGGACGACCTCGAACCGCCCGCCGAAGTCCGGGTACTCGTTCCTGATCGTGTTGAAGCAGTGGGGGCAGTTGACCACGATCTTCCTGGCGCCGATCTCGGTCAGCGTCTTGACGTTCTGCCTGGCCAGCTCCTGGTAGAGGTACTCGTTGCCGATGCGACGGGCCGGGTCGCCGTTGCACAGCTCCCGCGGCCCCAGGATGGCGAAGGGGACGCCGGCTCGCTGGAGCACCCGGACGACGGCCTGGCTGATCTTCTTCGCCCGGTCGTCGAAGGATCCGGCACAGCCCACCCAATACAGGTACTCGGGGGCCTGGCCGTCCTCGAGCACGGGCACCTCGAGGTCCTTGGCCCAGTCGGCCCGCGCGGACTGGGGCTGCCCCCAGGGGTTCGAGGAGCTCTCCAGGTTTCGGAGGAGGGTGCCGGCCTCCGCGGGGAACCTCGACTCGCCCATCACCAGATTCCGGCGCATGTCGACGATGTGGTCGATGTGCTCGATGTCCACCGGGCACTCCTGCATGCACGCACCGCAGGTGACGCAGTCCCACACGACCTCGTCCTCGACCACGTCGGGATTCAGGGGCTGCTTCTCGGTCTCCTGGCCCGCCCGCCTGGCCGCGACCAGCCCCGGCCCCACCTCGAAGAGGTGATCTCGAAGATTCATCACGATCAGCTTCGGGGAGAGGGGCTTTCCGGTGTTCCAGGCGGGGCAGACGCTCTGGCACCGCCCGCACTCGGTGCAGGAATAGAGGTCGAGGAGCTCCTTCCAGGTGAGGTCCTCGACCGTGGCGGCGCCCAACCTGACGTCGCCGCTGTCCAGCTGGTCGAGGTCGATGTGGAGGGGGCGGAGCCGGCCGCGGGCCTTCGTGTTGGCGAAGAAGACGTTTGGCTCCGACACGAAGATGTGGAGGTGCTTGGAGTAGGGGATGTAGGCGAGGAAGCCCAGGATCAGCAGTATGTGAGCCCACAGGAACAGCCGCTCGAAGAACCCCTGGGCGTCGTGGCCCATGTGCCGGAAGAGCGGGGCGATGGCGTTGGAGACGGGGGTCCAGGCGGCGGGGGACTCGTTGATGCCCAGGGCGATCCGGGCTGCGTTCAGGAAGAGGAGCGTCAGCATGATGCCGAAGATCATCGCCAGGATGAAGTCCGCCTCTTCAAGGTGGCTTCCCTTGAACCGTTCGGGCCGCTGGACCTTGCGGTAGTACAGGGCCATGCCGATGGCGATGATCACCAGCACAGAGAAGGCGTCCTGGACCAATCCTAACCAGGCCGACCGTCCGAACAGGGGGATGGCGAAGGACGGCTGGAAGACTTCGGCGAACGCCTCGACGATCGTGGTCAGCAGGACGATGAAGCCCCAGAAGATCAACGCGTGCATGAGGCCGGGGCCGGGCCGTTGGAGCAGCTTGCGCTGGGCGAGCACGACGTCGAGCCGGTCGACGGGCTGGCCCAGGCGGACGAACCGGTAGAGCTGCTGGGCGCGGCGAAAGAAGATCCCGCCGGCGACCGCCACCGCGACCAGGAGGAACGCCGGCCCGATCAGGCTGGAGGCGAGGACTGGGGCGAATCCCGAGGAGCCTGGCACCGCCGCCGGAGTGTATTGGCGCCTCGTGAGGGGGCGCAAATGAAGTCGGCCAGGATAGGGGGCCCCCCGCCGTGCCCAAGCTCGCGTCAATCCCTGGTCGAACGAGCGAATGGAGTAGAGCCGCCCAAGTCGGGTTACCGTATGCACGATGCAGGGTCAGAGGATCTCGTTCGCCCGGGCCACGACCACCTTGGTCCGCGATCCCGTCGCGGTGATCCTGGTGCTCGCGGGAATCTTCGACTGTCTGTCCGGGAACCCGATCCACTCGCTCCTGCTGCTCACTGTGGGTCTCGCCCTGGGCCAAGATGCGATCGTTGGTCGCTCAAGCGAGGCGGCCCCTCCGGCGCCTGCTGCAGCCAACCTTCGGCTCGGCCTATGTCGTGGTGGTTGGTGGGTTCGGGCGGTACTCCTGGCCGGCCACGGTCGCAGTGCTCTGTCCCGCGGCGGGCGTCCTCCTGATCGCGTGGCGGGGTGACCTCAATCAGCCCGCGGCTTCGAGGAAACTCGACCCGATCGGCGCGATCGCCTGGGCCTCTGTGTTCGTCGCGCTTGCGATCTGGGAGCTGACGGAGTTGCTTCTTCAGCCATCGCTGAGGACGGACTCATACGCCCATCCCACCATCAGCGTCCTAACGGACCCCGTCCTCGCCACTCATCTCGGCCGGTCCATCGTCCTGTCCCTCTGGTTGGCGCTCGGGTGGTTCCTGGTGCAGCGATGACCAGCCGCCAGGTAGCCCTTGGGGTCTACACGCTGATCGTCCTGGCCGGTGTCCTGTTGCAACTCAATAGCCAACGGAGCAGTTCGCGGATCCCCTCGCTTGGAACGGTGTTCAGCCGGGTCATGCGCACGCGGTCAGGCCGGATCGGCGTCGTGGCGGGGTGGGCCTGGCTGGGGCTGCACTTCTTCGCCCGCTGATGGTGGTCGCCACCCTCCAGCGTCCCAACATGTTGCCTTCCCGGGCCCGAGGGACCGGTCGTGCAATAGCGGGATTCGTCGTCGACAACATGGAGCAAGAGTGGACCCTGCTCGTACCTCCCTGAACCTCGCGACGCGCCGACTCATTTTGTACTCTCCTCAGCATCGGCCGGCGCCGAGGAGACGAACCTGTCGGTGGAGTCCTCCGCGAAGCGCTGGGGACTCGGCGACACGACGCGGATCTCCGGATAACGGACCTCGAGACGCGAGAGCACCTCGGCGAGCCAGGCTCCCGAGACGTGCTCTAGTTTGAACAGCCCGGAGCGCGGCCCTCCGCGACCACGGCCGCAAGCTCGGTGCCTATTAAGACCCTTCCACGTCCCGTTCCAGGCCGATGATCGTCATGGCGGCCTTTCTGACCACCACTCGGTCTCCGAGCTGGAGGCCCTCCGGGACGCCCTCGGGGCCGAGGCGCGCCTGCTCGATGCGTCCGTCGTCGAACTCCACCGCCACGTCCCAGTAGCTGAGGCCATGGAGGGGAAACGGACGCAAGGACTTCAACCTCCCGACCTCGTCGCCGAACATCTCCCTTGCATCGTACAGGCCGACTCTCCCAGCGCCGGGCCCGTGACCGAAGTTAACCCACCCGTCTGCGATCAAGGTGCTCAGCTGGTGGGGCGGAGGTCGGGCCGACCGATGCTCTTGCCGACCGCCACCACCAGCATGCAGCTCTTGTCGGCGGCGTGGCGTGAGAAGAAGGAGGTCACCTCGTCGTCGTAGAAGGTGAGGCCCGTGGCGCCGTACCCGTAGGCGTGGGTCCCGAGGTAGATCTTGCCGGCCACGATGCCGGCCTCGAGCTGAGCGGCCCGGTACCCGCGGTCGTCCCATGTTCCGAGCGCCCCCGCGAGGTCGGCCAAGAGGAAATGTGGCGACGGAAGCCCGGTAGCGAGTGCGGGGTGAAGGTCAAGAACGTGCCCCCGGGAGGAATCGAACCTCCGACACACGGTTTAGGAACCGAGGGTTCGGCTGACGCGTGACTTAATGGCTCCGCCTGATCCGTTACACCTCGTGGGCCATCGTTGCACGTTCAGCTTGCTCGTGCGGCGCTCTGCTTTCTCACCTCCTTGAGGTTGGTGCGCAGGACGGTCTTGAGGAGCTCCTCCCCGTCCCAGATCTGCAAGGTGGAAGCGTCGAATTCGAAGTGGTCCGGGTCGTCGACGCCCCCCGGCGTCACCCACCTCCACTACTGGGTCGTGAAGTAGCCATCACGGTCAGCCGCGACGAGGCCTTGGGTTGCCCATTGCTCTGGGCGAGACGACACTACTGTGCGTGGACATCCCCGAGACCCAGTACGCGAAGAGCGGCGACGTCAACATCGCCTATCAGGTCACCGGCGACGGACCATTCGATCTCGTGTTCATCCCCGGCTACGTCACGCACCTCGAGATCCAGTGGCGGATGGCGGGGATGGCGCCGGCGTTCGAACGCCTTTCGTCCATCGCCCGGCTGATTCGGTTCGACAAGCGAGGCACGGGCATGTCCGATCGAGTCAGCGGCGCGCCCACCCTGGAGACGCGGATGGACGACGCCCGAGCTGTCATGGACGCGGTCGGTTCGCGTCGCGCGGCCTTCTACGGCCTCTCCGAAGGTGCCGCGATGAGCATCCTCTTCGCCGCGACGTATCCCGAGCGGACGGCGGCGCTGGTGGTCCGAAGCGCGTTTCCGCGAACGATGCGGGCGCCCGACTACCCGTGGGGCATGACCGAGGAGGAATACGCCCGTGTGGTGGAACGAGACCTTCAGATCTTTGGCCCCCGCGCCCGGGCGAGGGAGGCGGTCCGGGCGCTCGTCGGTAACCTGGAAGACGAGGCCATCGATGCCGTCGTCGATGAATACCGCCTCGGGTCGAGCCCGGGCGCGCTCAAGGCGCTTCACGGCATGAACAAGGAAATCGATGTCCGGGCCGTTTTGCCAGCGGTGCGCGTCCCGACTCTTATCCTGCGCGGGTCTGAGGACACCGTAGTCCCGGCCGACCTGGCGCGATACATATCCTCGCGGATCCCGGGCGCCCGTGTCGTGGAGGTCGCGGGTGCGAGCCATCTCGCCTTCGGGAAGCTGGCCCTTCGTGTTGTCGACGAGATCAAACGCTTCGTCACCGGGGTCTGGGAAGCCGGCGGGTGGGAGGAAGCCGAACCCGACCGGGTCCTGGCCACCGTTCTTTTCACCGACATCGTTGGCTCGACGGCGAGGGCGGCCGAGGTCGGGGACCGCGCCTGGCGAGGGTTGCTCGGGCGCCACCATGAGCTGATCCGACGAGAGCTCGTCCGCTTCCGTGGGGCCGAGCTCGACGTCGCCGGCGACGGTTTCTTCGCCAGCTTCGACGGGCCCGCGCGTGCGATCCGGTGTGCCCGTTCGATTACCGCAGGTGTCCGCGATCTGGGACTTGAGGTCCGTGCGGGCCTGCACACCGGCGAGTGCGAGGTCATGGACGGCAAGGTCGGCGGTATCGCCGTGCACATCGGGGCCAGGGTGGCGAGGGAAGCGAAGCCCGGCGAGGTCCTGGTGTCGAGCACGGTCAAGGACCTCGTCGCCGGCTCGGGCATCCGTTTCGAGGAGCGTGGCACGGCCGAGCTGAAGGGTGTGCCCGGGGAGTGGCGCCTCTACACAGTTGCGGAAAGCTGATCTCGGTCCCTCGCCGGCGGTTCGATCGGCCTACGCATGTGGCCGCAGTACAACCGGTGCCTCCGCGACGTCGTTGCGGCGATGACCGATGAGCAACTCACGATTCCCAGGGAACGACCGAGTAGAGCATTAAGCCTGTCTGCCCGCCGGGCCATCTTCAGGAACCTCAGCAGGAGTTAGCTCCGCGAAGCCTAGCTAAGCCGCCTAGGTTCCTTTGACAGTCGATGCTGCCTCAAGGCGTGTCGGTCGCTCGCTACTGACGGCGACCGAAGCGCCCATAGACAGCATTTGGAGAGCGCTAGCCCGCCAGGTGGTCGGTGTCGCCGTGGTCGGCGTTCGGCTCCCCGGAGCCCGAGTTCTCGGACCGGAACGGCACGTCGTCGCCGATGGTCCACTCTTCGGGGTCGGTCTCCGGATTGAGGCCGGTGGGGGTCAGCAGCAGCGGCGGGGTGCACGCGGCCGCCAGTTCGGCGAGGTCCGCGTCGATCGCGGAGATCGAATCGGCCATCGGCGCCAGAGCCTGCCGGATCTTCTCCGGGACGTCCTCTATGTGCTCCCGGACCCCTTCCAC
>VAYG01000080.1 GCA_005885015.1 Actinomycetota bacterium
TGCCAGGCCCGGCTGGGCCATGGCCATCGTCATCGCTAGGGCCAGGCTCACCACCGCCAGCGGGACAGCCCCGAACCGAAGGCTTCGTGACCTCATCGCCACCCCTTCCTCCCAGATGGATCGCGACCGAGCATCATGACGGCCGATCCCGATCTTGGCAACAAACCAGCGCGGGGTGCAGCCCGAGGACTACCCATTCCTGGGATCGTGCCGTATCATGCTTCCCCATCCGAGGCCGTCCGGCCTTCGGAAGACGGATCAGATCCGCGCCTTCCCGGAGGTCCGGCTGCGCCCGGCGCGGGTCCAGAGAGTAGGGGGTGCAGATGCTAGGACGTTCCCGTGCTCGGGCGAGCACGCGCTTCGCGGTCTTGTCAGTCCTTGTTCTAACCACAGGGGTTTTGCTGGCTTCCGCCCCGGCCGCGTCGCCGTCCCCAAGCGGCTCGCTGGCGAAGGTCGACGCCAGTGTGCTGCGCCAGATCCACGTGAACGGGTCGGCCAGGTTCTGGGTGCTGTTCCGCCAGCAGGCCGACCTTTCAAGGGCCAGCGCGATCGCGGACTGGACCGCCCGCGGCGCGTTCGTGGTCGACAGCTTGAAGGCGGTGGCGAGTTCGAGCCAGCGCGCGATGAGGGCGGAGCTGGCAGGCAGCCACGTCGCCTACCGGTCGTTCTGGATCGTGAACGGGATCCTGGTCACCCGCGGGACCGCCGCCACCCTGGAGGCGGCCGCCGCCAGGCCGGAGGTCTCCCGGATCGCCGCCGACTGGCATGGCTTCGTGATCATGCCGCTCAAGGGAAGGCGCATCAAGTCGATCGGCGCGGTCGAGTGGAACATCAAGAACATCAGGGCCAACAAGGTGTGGAAGCTCCTCGGCGACCGGGGCGCGGGATCGGTCGTGGCGGCCATCGACACCGGCGCCCAGTTCGACCACCCGGCCCTGGTGAACGCCTACCGGGGGAACCAGGGAGGGGGCAGCTTCAACCACAACTACAACTGGTGGGACCCCTCGCACATCTGTCCCCAGCCCAAGCCGTGTGACAACGTCGGGCACGGGACCCACACCATGGGCACCATGGTCGGACGGGCTGGAGTGAACAAGATCGGCGTGGCCCCCAATGCCAAGTGGATCGAGGCGAAGGGATGCGAGTCGAACAGCTGCTCGTCCTCGGCCCTGCTGTCCTCGGGCCAGTTCATGCTGGCTCCAACCGACCTCAACGGGAACAACCCGGACCCGTCCAAGCGTCCAGACGTGGTCAACAACTCGTGGGGATCCGGCAGCGGCTCCGACACGTTCTACCAGGCCACGGTGAATTCCTGGGTGGCCGCGGGGATCTTCCCGCAGTTCTCCAACGTGAACGCGGGGCCCAATTGCGGCACCGTGAGGGCCCCGGGCAGTTACATCAACAGCTACGGGGCCGGCGCCTACGACATCAACAACGTCATCGCCAGCTTCTCCAGCCGGGGCCCGTCCCCGTTCGGCGGCGAGATCAAGCCGAACATCTCGGCGCCCGGGGTGAACGTCCGGTCATCGGTGCCGACCAATGGCTACGCGAGCTTCTCCGGCACCAGCATGGCCAGCCCCCACGTGGCCGGCACGATCGCCCTGGTGATCAGCAAGAACCCCAGCCTGCGCGGGAACATCAGCCAGCTGCGGACGATCATCGACAACTCGGGGATCGATGTGAACGCGCTGACCTGCGGAGGCACCCTCGACGACAACAACGTCTTCGGGGAGGGTCGCTTGGACGCGTACGCCGCGGTCCTGTCCGCGGCATCGCTCGGCGGGTCGGAGGCAACGGCCGGGTTGCGCTGAGCCTGGAGGAACGGAACCGGCGGGCTCCCCTCTCATGAGGGGAGCCCGCGGGCTCCCAGGTTCGCGTTACAGGATTCTCATGCTCCTCTAAGGCCCTCGTGCCATACCGATTGGATCAAGGGGAGCCCTCCCCCGGAAGGAGCGCCGCATGGAGGAGCGGCAGGAAGTGAAGGCCTCGCCGCGCGACCGGCCGCGCTGGGTCGCCGTCGGGGCCCTGGTGTTCGGGGCGGGCCTGGTCATCGGGATCGCCGTGGCCAGCCTCACCGCGGCCGGGGCGCAGACCGGCTCGTCCTCCCCCTCCCCCGACGCGGAAGGGTCAGTGCCCGGCTCCCTCCGCAAGGGGTATGGACACGGACGGTTCGGTCATGAGGGATTCGGGCCCGAGCTCGGGTTCCGGCTCCGCTTCGGCGCCATCCACGGGGAGTTCACGATCCGGGGTCCGAACGGGGCCTACCAGACACTCGCCACCCAGCTGGGGACGGTCACCTCGGTCAGCGCCTCGTCCATCGCGGTCAAGAGCGAGGATGGCTTCTCCCGGACCTACGCCGTCAACGACAACACCCTGGTGGACGCCGGCAACAACGGCATCGCCGACGTGAAGTCCGGAGACACCGTTCGGGTCGTGGCCACGGTCAGCGGGGGCAAGGCAACCGCCGTCGAGGTCATCGACGCCACGAACGTCCGGCGCTTGCGCGGGCGATGGCTGCCAGGCTTCCCCGGCCCGCCCGAGATGGGTTCGCCCTCGCCGGGCGCCTGATCCGGTGGCTGGCCGGCCCGGCCCCCCGCGGGCCGGCCAGCTCGCCCACCACCCGGCCGACGCTCAGGGAAGGCGGACGATCGCGGCGATCACGTTCCCGCCGGGGGGCCCCTGGTGGCTGTTCCGCTCTCCCCCGCTGACGTAGTTCGTGGTCCGGCCCGTGACCGAGGCCACCAGCATCCCCCCCAGCGCCTTGCCGATCTGATAGGCGTCGTGGTCGTCGAGCAGGGTGACGTGCTGCCCTCGGATCAGGTCGGTGCCGGGGATCACGGACTTGGCGAACACGTGGACCAGCCTCGTCAGGTCCTCGTCTCCGGGCAGACACTCGAACTCCAGGCCGGCGGCCCGAAGCGCGTTGCGAACGCCCTCCGAGTCGATGAAGTCCTCCGTCACCGCGTGGCCGACCCGCAACCCGCTCCTCGAGGCCGCCGAGTTCGCAAAGACCACCACTTCGCCGTGACGCTTCTCCCCGCCGGATGATGTCATCGCCACTTCGGAGTAGAGGTCCCAGTCCCGCCGGACGACCTGGTCCGAGAGCTTCGCCTCGGGCACCTCGCCCAGGGCCAGGGCCACGCCCAGGGCCGCCGCGTCGTTCGCGTACGACCCCGCGCCCTCGGGGCCGAAGGTGAGGTCCCGGGTGACGACCGTGCCGCCACGCGACTCGGCGTCTTTGATGCTGGTGGTCGTCAATCCGGGGACCTTCACCATCGCCAGGTGCACGTCCTTCGAGTCGTCCACGCCGGCGTCCGCCATCGCCCGCATCACGGCCTCGGCGACCTTCCGGATCATGCCGATCCGTCCGACCTCCTCGGGAAGGATCGGGTCGGATCCGGCGATCCCCACGACCAGCCGCTTCTCCTCCCCGGGCGCGATCTCCCCGGCCTCCTCCCATTCCCGGGTGACGGCCACGAAGTGCGGCGTGATCACCCCGGGGCAGCCACCGGACAGCACGAACGTCACTCGGTCGGCGACCTCCGAGACCTCGATCCCCAACGCCCGGGCAACCCACCCTCTCAACGCGGCGTCGGCCAGCACGCGGCCCATGTCGTCGTGGAAGCCCGTCCCCTCGGTCTTGCCGACCAGCGCCACCAGGGACTCCGGATTCAGGGTCCCCGCGTCCACCAGCTGCTGCAGGCCGGACGTGTCGTTCGGCAGGGCCATCGGGCACACGAACATCTCCACGCGTTGGACCCTCACTCGGCCACCTCCGATCGGCACGACATCCGGGCGGGCACTGCCCGGATATCGTGGATGGTGACGACAGGAGAGGGCAAGCCTTCCTCATGCGCACCCTTCGAGCGATGGACGACGCCTACCCGGCGGATCGCATCAGCGCTCGCGCCACGGCCAGAACCTCGTCCTCACGGAACGGCCGCCCGACCACCTGCACGCCGATCGGGAGCCCATCGGAGGAGCGGCCGTAGGGAACCGTCGCGGCCGGGACGCCGAGCAAGCTGATCAGCCGGCACGGGGCGAGGACGTCCCACATGCCCTGTTCCCGCCCGTTCACCTCGGGTCCCGGGCCGTCCGGGTCGTAGGGCGGCACGGTGGCCACCGCCATGAGCAGAACGGCATGGCGGTCGAGATACGAGAGGAAGTCGGCACGCAGGCGTTCCCGCTCCTCCCACAGCGGCGCCGGATCCGTGTCCGGCGCGGTCCGTTCTGCCTCCTCGGCGGCGGAAACGGCCGCTCGTACGTCCTCCCCCACTTGGGACTCGCGACCCCGGATCAAGCCGCGGACGTCGCGGAGGCGGTCCAGGTCGCGTAGCTCGGAGTAGAGGGAAACGGCCCTCTCGAGCATGGTCGGCGACTCCTCGGAGACCTCGGCCCCCTGCTCTGCCAGCGCGCCGGCCGCATCCCTGACCACCGTCGAGACGTCGGCCCGGACGCCGGGCCGGACAGGCCCATCCCACACGGCCGCCCTGCCAACGTGGACCTGGCTCGAGCGGCCCGGCCCGATCTCCACTGCGAGGGGGTCGATGCCGTCCGGACCGGCCATGACCAGGAGGGCGAGCTCCAGGTCCTCCACCGTCCGGGCCAGCTGACCGATCACCTGCACCTGACCCTGCAGCGTCGCCTCGCTCGGTGCCAGAGGTTCGTCCAATGACGGCGCCGGGAGCTGACCGGTCCGGGGAACCAGTCCCACGGTCGGCCGCAGGGCCAGGATGCCCGTGCAGTGGGCGGGCCATCGCACGGACCCGCCGAAGTCCGTCCCCACCCCCAGCGCCGAGCAGCACGTAGCCACCGCGGCGCACTCACCGCCGCTGGAGCCGCCCACGGTGACCGGCCCAAGGGGATTGCGGGTCGCACCGAACAGCGAGTTGCGCGTGTAGCCGAACATGGCGAACTCGGGACAGTTCGACTTCCCGAGCAGGATGGCCCCGGCTTCTCGGAGGCGAGCGACGGCGGTTGCGTCGAGCCGCGGAACGAAATCCTTCAGGAGCGGCGTGCCGGCGGTCATCGGGACACCGCTCGCGGCGATCACGTCCTTGACCGTGAACGGCACGCCTGCCAGCGGCAGCCGGTCGGCCCCGGCCCGCACGGCGCGGTCTACCTCGACAGCTTCGGCGATGGCCGCCTCCGGCCGGAGCGACACGATCGCGTTCAGCTCGGGGTTGACCTGGTCGATCCGCCTGAGATGGGCCTCGACCACCTCCCGCGCCGAGACCTCACCGCCGCGGACCAGCCGCGCCAGCTCGTCGGCGGAACGTCCGACCAGGTCGTCCGTGGAGCGCCTCGCCCGACCCGGCTACAGCCTGAGCGCCCGAACCGGGGCCATGATGGCGTCCGGGTCCTCCCGCCACGTCTCCGGCTGCACGTCGATGTACAGCTCGATCTCGTTCCCGTCCGGGTCGGTGATGTAGATGCTGTGGCTGACGCCATGGTCCGCGGTGCCGACCACGTTCGCCCCCGCGTCCGCCAGGGTGCGCAGGGCATCCCGAAGCTCGTCGTCCGTGGTGCCGATCTTCAGGCCGAAGTGGTAGAGGCCCACCCGCCGGCCCGGCGGGATCGGCGTCGCGTCGCGGCCGACCTCGATGAGGAGCAGCTCGTGATGGGTGCGGCCGGACGAGAACATGGCCATGCGGTGTTCCACGGCGCCGATCTCCTTCCAGCCCAGCACGTCTCGATAGAAGCCCCGCGACACCTCGACGTCACGGACGTAGAGGACGATGTGTCCGAGCTCCTTGACTTCCATTCGGCGATGCCCCCGTACCTGAGGTTGGTGGGCCGGACCCTAGCGCGGCGTCCGTGTTTCAGCAACGCAGGGCCCACCGGGTTGCCGTCCGCGCCGCCGAGAGGGTCGTCAGATGGCCGGTCCTGAGATCAGCGTCACCGTCTCGACGTGCGTCGCACCGGTCCGATCGACCCAGGTCACCCGGATCTGCTCCCCGGGCTTGTGCCGGTGGATGGCGTCTCGGTGATCACGGAGTACTGGCCGATCCCTGCCCGCTGGGCCGGGGTGCCGGGGCTGACCCCCATCACGAGCACGCCCGAGCTCACCCTGAGCCCGAGGCGGGCGATCGTCGCCGCGTCGAGGTCTCGAACCTCGACGCCCAGGTACCCGGCTTCGCCGATGATGATGGAGTCGCTGGAGTGCCCGGCCCGGATCTCGTTGACGATCCGCAACGCGGTGTTCGATGGGATGGCGAAGCCGACCCTGGCCACGGGCTCGGAGACGTTTCCTCGGGCCGCGGCGGTGATCATCCCGATCACCTGACCGGCCGAGTTGACCAGCGGCCCGCCGGAGTCTCCCGGCTGGATGAGGGCGTCTGTCTGGATCAACCCGCTCAGCTGCTCGGCCCCGCCGCGATCGTCGCGAACCGTGATCGAACGATCGAGAGCGGAAACCGTGCCCTGGGTGACGCTGGGGGTTCCGCCCTGGCCCAGAGCGTTCCCGATGGCGACGACCTCCTGCCCCACGGTCACGCTCGACGAATCGGCCAGGGTCACCACGGGGAGCCCGGACACGCCGTCCACCTGGAGCAACGCGATGTCGTCGGTGGGGTCGGCCCCGAGCACGTGGGCGGTGTATCGCCCCCGGCCGGCGATCGTGACGTCGATCCTGGTTGCGCCCTGGATGACGTGGTTGTTGGTCAGCACCTCGCCGGAAGCCGTGACCACCATGCCGGTCCCCGCCCCCTGGGCCGTCCGGCCGAGGGCGTCGGCCTGGACGATCGTGTTGACGTCCACGACGGCGGGGTCGACCCGGTCGGCCACCGCCTGCACGTTGAGGCCCCGGTCCGCCTGGCCGGTCGACGGGTTCGCCGGGGCGGCGGTGATGGGTCCTTGGACGGCGGGCGAGCCGTTCCGAGTGATGACCCAGCCGATGCCGATCCCGCTGCTGAGCAGCAACAGGCCGGCGAGGATGGCCGCGGCCAGGCGGCTCCGGTGAGGCGGACGGGTCTCCGGGGCGCCGGGCGGAGGCCCCCAGGCGAACGGCCGGCCCTGGTCGCCGGGAGGTGGCGGCGGCCACCCGCCCGGCGGCTCCCAGGGTCGGGGAACCGGTTGGTCTTCTGGTTCGTCGTCCTGCACCGGGCTTCCGCTCGTGTCCTCAGGCACCGCTTCCTCCTACAGTTTCGGCGATCCTGGCCGCGATCTTGCCCCCGCTACCTGAGAGGAGCCTTGGAGCGCCCTCATCGTTGCCTGAGCGTCTTTCGAAGCATTCCCCGATCGCCGCGGCACGTTGCCTCCATGAGCGCCTCCATGCAACGCTCCGTCGGTGGCGGGAAGCGAAAGGACGCATCGATGAGGCTACCTCGGGCATTGTCCGCCCCTTTGGCCCTGGCCGTGCTGCTGGCCGGGGTGGGGTGCGTAGCCTCGTCCATCACCGGTTCCGGGCACGTGGTGGCCAGCTCCGTTCCCGCTTCGTCCTTCTCTCGCCTGGAGGTCGGCAGCGCGTTCCGGGTCACCCTGACCGTCGGCGGAGACGAGCAGGTGACGGTGCGGGTGGACGACAACCTCACCGATCACCTGGACGTCGGGATCTCCGATGGAACCCTGCGCATCCGGCTGAAGCCGGGGACGTCGGTGCGGAACGCGACCCTGGAGGCCGACGTCACGGCTCCGGGGGTTTCCTCGATCGAAGTGAGCGGCGCCGCGAAGCTCCACCTCTCCGATGAGCTCGCCGGACAGAGGATCAAGATGACGTTGTCCGGCGCTGGCGAGATCGACGGGCCCGTCCGATTCGATGAAGCCGGCGCTGACCTGTCGGGCGCGTCGCACCTCGAACTGTCCGGAACCGCCGGGAAGCTCGACATCAGAGGAAGCGGGGCCAGCCGCCTGGAGGCCGAGAGCTGACCATCGACCTCTCCGGCGCGTCCCAAGCCACGGTCTCGGTGAGCGGGACGATCTCGGCTCAGGTGTCGGGGGCCTCGTCCGTGCGGTATGCCGGGACGCCTCAGTTCATCCGGAAGGATGTCTCCGGGGGCTCGTCCATCGCCCCGCTCTGAGCCGGCCATGCTGTTCCCGAACTTCGCGGATCCGAGCGAGGACGAGGCGATCCGCGCCGGTGGGGGGTCGCTGTCGTACCGGCGATTGCGGGACGCGGCGGCAGCGTTCGCCGCGGGCGTGGTGGGCCAGGAGCGCGTGGCGGTGTGGGCCACTCCCACGCTCGAGAGCTGTGTGGGGGTCGTGGGGATCCTGCTCTCGGGCTCGGCCGCGGTCCCTCTGAACCCCAAGATGGGCAGCCGAGAGCTCGAGCACGTCCTGCGGGACAGCGCCCCGACCTTGGTCGTGGCGCCCGGGGAGGAGGAGCTCCCTCCGCCGCTGCACGGCCTCCCCAGGGTGGCGGTCGACCTCGATGGGGCCGGGGCGTCGCTGCCCCCAGAACCCCCGCCGGAGTCGCCCGCGCTCCTCTTCTATACATCCGGGACCACTGGCCCACCCAAGGGGGTGGTGCTTCCCCATCGGGCGGTTGCCTCCAACCTGGACGCCCTGTACGACGCGTGGGGGTGGACTGCCCAGGACGTGCTCACCCACGGCCTTCCGCTCTTCCACGTGCACGGCCTGGTCCTGGGAGTGCTCGGTCCGCTGCGCCGCGGCGGCTCCCTTCGCTACGCGGGGAAGTTCTCCCCGGAGGCGGTGTGCCGGGAGCTCGAAGGCGGGGCGACCATGCTGTTCGGGGTGCCCACCATGTACCACGCGCTGGCCGAGGCCGCCGAGGGGAGCGGTTCCGTAGCCGCCGCGCTCCGTCGCGCCCGCCTCTTGGTCTCCGGATCGGCGCCGCTCCCCGAGCGAGAGTTCCGCCGGATCGAGCGGACCACGGGCCAGCGGATCGTGGAGCGCTACGGCATGACCGAGACCATCATGATCTGCGCGGTCAGGGCGAACGGCGTGCGCCGGCCGGGGTACGTCGGTCCGCCGTTGCCCGGCGTGGAGGTTCGCCTCGTCGACGACCGCGGCGTCGTCGTTGAGTCCGAGGGCGACGAAACGATCGGGGAGGTGCTCGTCCGGGGGCCGAACCTGTTCCTCGGCTATCTCAATCGACCGGACGCCACCGCCGAGGCGGTCCGTGACGGCTGGTTCCATACGGGGGACGTGGCCACCAGGGCGGCGGGCGGTTACATCCGCATCGTGGGCCGGCGGGCCACGGACCTGATCAAGACCGGCGGGTTCAAGGTGGGGGCGGGCGAGGTCGAGGCCGCGCTGCTCGAGCACACCGCCGTGGCCGAGGTCGCGGTGACGGGCGAGCCGGACGATCGGCTCGGCGAACGGATCGTGGCCTGGGTCGTGCTGCGGCCGGGAGCCGTGGCCGACGCCGACGAGCTCGTGAGTCACGTGGCCGGATTGATCGCGCCCCACAAGCGCCCTCGGGAGGTCCGCTTCGTGCCCGCGCTCCCTCGGAACGAGATGGGCAAGGTCCAGAAAGCGGCGCTCCGGCGGATAGCGGAGGCCTAGCCGGTAGATTGGAGGCCTCATGAAGCTCGAGGCGCATCCGCTGACGAAGGACCGCTGGAAGGACCTGGTCGAGCTGTTCAGCCGGCCGGGAGGGTCGATCGTGCGTGGGTGCTGGTGCATGTACTACCGCAGGTCGGGCGGCCCCAGCGGGGTCGGGC
>VAYG01000083.1 GCA_005885015.1 Actinomycetota bacterium
CGCCAGGGGGCGGTCCGCCGGGTAGCCGAAGGCGATCAGATAGGCGCCGCGGCGATCCTTCGGGAGCCCGAGGACCTTCCGGGCCTGGTCCTGGTCCATGACGGCCGAGTGGCCGCTGCCGATCCCGAGGTCCGCCGCCGCCAGCATCATGCTCATGGTCGCCTGGCCGAGGTCGTACTCGATCGAGCAGTTCGTGTCGGGATCGTCGGTCTCTGGGGCGATGAGCGCCACGGTAGCCGCCGAGGTCGCCACGTGCCGGCCGTAGCGCCACACCTTGGCCAGTTCCTGCAGCTGGTCCCGACCGGTGACGACGACGAAGTCCCAGCGCTGCTCATTCATCGATGAGGGCGTGCGTCGCCCGGCTTCGAGGATCCGGTCGAGGTCCGCTGACGAGATCGGCAGGTCGGAGTACTGCCGAACGTTGCGCCGAGCCCGGATCGCATCCCAGGTCTCCACGAAGAGAACTCTATCCGCACCCGGTACCCCACTACGATGTGGCTCCCATGCCGAACTCCCAGTCCCGGAGCTTGTGGCGACACGGCGACTTCGTCCGGATGTGGGCCGGGCAGACCATCAGCCTGGTCGGGTCCCAGGTGACGCTGCTGGCGTTGCCTCTGACGGCCATCCTAGTGTTCAACGCCTCGGCCTTCCAGGTGGGCGCGCTCTCCACGGTGGAGTTCCTCCCGTTTGTGCTGTTGGGACTTCCCGTCGGCGTGTGGGTGGACCGGCTGCGCCGGCGGCCGATCCTGGTCGTCGCCGACGTCCTCCGGCTGATCGTCATCGGCAGTGTGCCGCTGGCATACGCCCTTGGCGTCCTGCGACTAGTGCAGCTGTACGTCGTGGGATTCCTCTCCGGGGTGGGCACGGTCTTCTTCGACGTGGCGTACGGCGCATACCTACCGTCACTGGTCGATCGAGACCGCCTCGTCGAGGGAAACGCCAAGCTCGAGGGGTCCAGGTCGGGAGCGCAGATCGTTGGTCCAGGCGTCGGCGGCCTCCTCGTCCAGGCCCTGTCGGCACCCGGGGCCATTCTGGCCGACGCGCTGAGCTATTTGGCCTCGGTGCTCTCCCTCCTGGCCATCCGGAGCCGAGAAGCACCCGTAGCTGTACCCGAAGGCGGCCGGCCCCCCATGCGTCGCCAAGTGGCCGAAGGGATCAGGTTCATCGCCGGCCAGCCGCTGCTCCGGCCCATCCTGGCCTGCACCGGAATGCTGAACCTGTTCAGCATGATGGGGCAGGCGGTGATCCTGCTCTTCGCGGTACAGAAGCTCGGCCTCAGCGCCGGCGCGATCGGCGTGATCCTCTCCGTCGGCAGCGCCGGTTTCCTGTTGGGTGCGCTCGTAGCGCGGCGGGTGGGGCGGCGGCTCGGCGTCGGCCCAACCCTGATCACGTGTGCGTTCCTCGTCGGGCTGGGGACGGTCTTCATACCCCTGGCGTCGCGGGGGAGGGCCGCTCCGATGCTCATCCTGTGGGGCTTGATTTCGAGCTTCGGCGGCGTGATCTACAACGTGAACGGCCGGAGCCTCATGCAGTCCCTCACCCCGGATCGCATGTTGGGGCGGGCCATCGCCACGAACCGGTTCGTCGTGTGGGGCGTCATCCCGATCGGGACGTTCGTCGGCGGCGTGCTCGGCAGCCGCATCGGGCTGCGCCCTACTCTGTGGATCGCCGCTGCGGGCCAGCTGCTGGCGTTCTTGCCACCACTCCTGTCCCCCGTTCGCCGACTCCGAAGCCTGCCCGACGCGGTTCCTACGTCCTGACCCTGGTCAGCGGCTCCGGCTCCATTCGACCTTGACCGTCTGGCGCCAGAGGCTCAGGACCGAGTCGTCGCCATCGATCTCCAGTCCTTCGGGTGACCGCCGGTTCCACAACAGGAGGTGGAGGTCGGACGCCGGGGCCTGGACGGAGCAGTCCGCCGGAGCATCCTCGCGGCTCACCTCGACCGTCTCCCCGAGCCGGACGAACCATTCACCCCGCGTGTCCGTGGCGCGCAGGTGAAGCGTTCGAGGCGGGTCGACCGGTTCACCGCCGGCTCCACCGAGGAATCCGAACAGCATCTCCTCGATCCCGTCCACCGCGAACCGCGGAGGGAACGAGGTGATCCCAGTCCGTCCGCGCGGGCTCTCGGCGTCCGCGCGATGGATGCCGGTCTCGTGCGCTTGCCGGCGGGCCCAAAACGCGACCGGAGAGGGCGCAGGGAGGAACGTCCAGCATTGGGTGTTCGGCTCCGCGGTCTCCAGCGTGCGGAGCAGCCGCGCGTGCCCTTCACGAAACCATGGCAGCAGATGGGCGTCGGCGGGCACCGGCCCCGCCACCTCCGGGAGCTCAGTTGGTCCGATCGGCTTCAGGCGGCCCTCGGCCAGATGTGCCCTCGCCCAGCGGTGGACGTCCCCCACGTGGCGGACCAGGTCGCGCATCCGCCACTCCGGGCAGGTCGGGATGGGCGTGTCGAGATCGCTCCGTTCCGCCGCCGCAGCGAGCAGCTCACCCTCACGGCGCAGCGCGTCGAGATGCTCACCCACCTCCACGAGGCGGGAGTGTATCCGTCTCGGGATGATGCCGGATCTAGCCGGGCGTCAGCAGGACGCATCGAGCCGCGGGGAGGCCCGAGGCCATCTCCGTCCAGGTGGCGCCCTCGTCACCAGACCCGAACACACGCCCGTCCTCGGTGCCGAAGGCGGCCGCTCCCTCGTCGGGCAGTGCGTCGAGGCAGAGGCTGTCGATGTTGTGGTCGAACCACTCCGGGAGTCCGCTCCGGCAACGTTCGAACGCGCCTCCGCGGGCGGCCCCGCGGTACAGGGCGCTCCGGCCACCCCTCGGTCCCGTCGAAGCGGAGACCAGGACCGTGTCGCCGCTCAGAGCGACGCTCCGGCAGTACACCGCGTGGAGGCCCTCGGTCCTGATCGCCCACGATGCCCCGCGATCCTCGCTGACCGCCAGTCCCCTGGCGCAAGCCGCGAACACTCGCCCGTCGACCGCCCATACTCGATGAACGTCCGCGTCGATGTCGATCGTCGGCTCCCACGTCGCGCCCTCGTCCGCCGAGCGGACGACCCCGCCCACATGGACGTTCACGTAGAGGAAGTTCGAGTCCTCGGAGATCGACCGCGCGTCGGGCGGCCCGCCCCACGGCGTGTACCAGTCGTCGCGTCCTTCCACCTTGTCGAAAGGCTGGACGCGCTCGAGGCCTTCCCCACCCACCCGGTACAGGCGAGCGTCCGAGGCGCCTACCAGGACGCCCGGCCGAGTGTCGGCGATACAGTTCGCCCGGAGGTGCTCCCCCTCCAGCGTCGCGTTCCGTGCCCAGTCGCCGGGGCCGTCCGTCCGCCAGACCTCCGCTTCGTCAAGGATCGCCCAGAGGTTTGAATAGTCGGGCCCGGGTGCGAGCGCCGACACCTTCCGCCCGGCGTGCTGCACGGATCCGGGACCACTGCGGTCGCCGAACTGGTGCAGACCGTCGTCGGTCCCGACCAGGATGCGCATCGTCGTCTCCCGCCGGCCCTACCGCACCGAGCGGGCGTTCACCCGGAAGTTCTGCGCGTCGGCCGCGGCGGCGACCTTTTCGATCCCCCAGGACACGATCCGAGTCGGACGGATCCGGAAGAACTGCGGGGCGAAGTTCGAGAACCTCGGATTGACCGTCTCCCCGCCCGTCTCGTGCAGCTCTGCGGTCCCACGGACCTCGATGGCTCGAGCCTGCCGCGGTCTGGGGATCACGTCGTCGATCAAGAGGGTGACGCGCTGGTTGCCCTGCGCGTCGCGCCATTTCTTCGTCCCCCCGAAGAACATGCCACCGACGTCGATGGTGTCCTCTTCCTCGTTGTAGTGAAACGTCACCGGCGTGATGTGGGGCTGGCCGTCGGGGCCAACGGTCGCCACCCTGGCGAGAGACTGCCCGCCCAGATACTCGAGCTCCGACACCGTGAAAACGCTCATCCCTGACCCTCCCGACTCGTTCTCCGGGGCCCCTCGGGCGCCCCACCAGCGTGCCGGCAGACTACCCCGTACCGGGGAAGCCAGCCGGACGATAGGCTGCCCAGCATGAAGACGGAGACCGTGGATCCGCTGAGGTCCCCACCTCCGGCGTTCGGCTTGCCGGAGGCCGAGCAGGTCGCCGGGCGAGTCTTCGGGGTGGCCGGCCTGCTCACCCCATTGCCGAGCGAGCGCGACCTGAACTTCCGAGTCGATGACGGGCGAGGGACATCGTTCCTCCTCAAGCTCCAAAACCCGGCGGACGACGCGGACGTGGTCGAGATGCAGACGGAGGCCATGCTGCACGTGGCCCGCAACGAGCCCTCCCTCCCCGTCATGAGGATCGTGCCCACACTGAGTGGCGAGCACTGGGCCGAGGTCCCGGGTGAGGATGGGAGGATCTCGCTGGCCCGCTTGTTCACCTTCCTCGAAGGTCACAATCCCGCCGCGGAGGAACTGGACCCGCAAGCACTTCACGCTTGGGGCGTCACGGTGGCCCGGCTCGGCCGCGCCCTGCGGGGCTTCTTCCATCCGGCCGCGGGCTACCCGATCCTGTGGGACGTCCGGCGAGCCTCCGCGCTCCGGCCGATGGTCCCCCACATTCGGGACGAGCGGCGACGGGCCCTGGTGGAGCACGTTCTCGACCGGTTCGAAGCGAACGTGACCCCGGCTCTCGGAAAGCTCCGAGCCCAGGTCATCCACAACGACATGAGCCTGGACAACGTGCTGGTCGATGTCCGCGGCCGCATCACGGGCATCACGGACTTCGGTGACATGACGCATACGGCGCTGGTGTGCGATCTGGCCGTCGCCCTCTCGGACGTGCTGGACGGTCGACCCGATTCGCTGGACATGGCAGGGGCGATGATCGAGGGATTTCAGTCGGTGACCCCCCTGGAGGAGGAGGAGCGGAG
>VAYG01000104.1:0-2243 GCA_005885015.1 Actinomycetota bacterium
CGTCGGTTCCCCCGCATCGCTCGCCGATGCGATCAGGATCCTCGGACACGCGGGGACGGCGACCCTGGTCGGCCTCCCCTCGCCGGAGACGCAGGCGTCCCTCCCGCTGGAGCGGCTGTTCATGAAGAAGGCGACGATCCGGGTGTCCCACGGGGGGGACAGCATTCCGGCCGGGGACTTTCCCGTCCTGGCCGGCCTGTACCTCGAAGGCCGGCTGGATCTCGACTCCATGGTATCGAGGGAGATCGGTCTGGAAGAGGTGGAGGAGGCCTTCGGGTGGATGGAGCGCGGGGAAGTCATCAAGTCGGTGATCCGCTTCCCCTGACCCGGTGTTCCGCGCATCGTGCAAGGGCCAATTGCCGCGGGCGTACCATTGGTCGCGCCGTGATCCGCCAGGACCTCACTCCATCCGAACTCGGATTCGCGCCCGCGGACCTTTCGTTCATCGGCAACCCCTATCCCGTCTACGAACGGCTCCGCTCGATCGGCCCCATCCTGTACGACCAGCAGACCGACCACTGGCTCGTGCCTCGGTACGCCGACGTCAACGCCCTGCTCCGTGACCGGCGGTTCGGCCGCACCTACCACCATCTCGCCAGCGACTCGGAGATGGGCCGTCCGGACACGCCCGAATCGCTGGCTCCCTTCTGGCACCTGATCAGAAACGGCATCCTGGACATGGAGCCCCCCGACCACACCCGGGTACGCAAGCTGGTCTCCAAGGCATTCACCCCTCGCATGGTCGAGGGGCTTCGCGAGCGGATCCAGGCCATCGTCGATCGCTTGATCGACGGCATCGCCGGAGCGGGCGAGTTCGATCTGATCTCAAGCTTGGCGGAGCCGCTGCCCGTTGAAGTCATCGCCGAGATGCTCGGGGTCCCCTCCTCCGACCGCCATCTGCTCAGGCCCTGGTCGGCGGAGATCTGCCTGATGTACGAACTGAATCCCTCCGAGGAGTACGCCGGCCGTGCCGTCAACGCGAGCGTGGAGTTCTCCGACTACCTGCGGATGCTCTCGCGGGAACGGCGGGCCGACCCGCAGGAGGACCTGATCAGCGCGCTGGCCCAGGTGGTCGAGGAAGGGCAGCGACTGACCGAGGACGAGCTGATCGGGACCTGCGTGCTGCTCCTCAACGCGGGGCACGAAGCGAGCGTCAACGTGACCGGCAACGGCTGGTGGGCCCTGTTCCGGAACCCCGATCAGCTCCGGCTCCTTCGGCACGACCCCTCGCTCGTACCGGCGGCGATCGAGGAGCTCATGCGCTACGACACGCCGCTCCAGATGTTCGAGCGATGGGTGCTCGAGGACTCCGAGGTCTGCGGCGTCCCCATCCGCAAGGGAAGCGAGCTCGGCCTCCTGTTCGGCTCCTCGAACCACGACCCGGCCGTCTTCCGGGATCCGGACCGGCTCGACGTCACCCGCGTGGACAACCCGCACCTCTCCTTCGGCGCGGGGATCCACTTCTGCCTGCGAGCGCCCCTGGCCAGGCGCGAGCTCGAGGTCTCCTTCTCCACGCTCCTGCGCCGCATCCCCACCTTGAACCGCGTGGCCGAGCCCGAATGGAAGGCGGCCTACATCATCCGAGGGCTCCGGGGGCTTCGGGTCAGCGCGTAGCCGGAGGTGCCGGCCTCGACGCCGCGATGGTCGCCGCCCCCGCGGCAACGGAGGGAACGCCGGACTCCGAGGACGACGTGCCGAAGGGAGCAGCCGGATGCTGCCCCATCATGCCGGTCCGGACCATGGTCCCCCATTGCCCCCGCTTCCGGTGGACCTGGAACATCGCCAGGAACCGCTCGAAGGTGAGCACCTGGCGGTAGCCGAAGAACTCCAGCAGCGCCGCGACCACCAGGATGACCCGGTCACGGGTCCTCGGGTAGCGGGACAGCAGCAGCGTCTCGATCCCAACCGCCATCTGCGACAGCAGCATGCCGTACAGGATCGACAGGATCAGGAAGAGCACGGCGAACTCGGGGAAGAGGACGTGGAGGAAGTAGCTCACCACCAGCAGCACGTACCCGGCCAGTTCGACGACCGGGCCGAGGGCCTCGAAGAAGAAGAAATACGGCACGGCCAGGAAGCCCAGCCGCCCATACCGGGGATTGAACAGCATCTCCCGGTGGGTCCAGAGCGTCTCCCAGAGTCCCCGGTGCCACCGGTTGCGCTGCCCGCGGAGGATCTTCATGGAGTCGGGGACCTCGGTCCAGCAGATGGGATCGGGGGTGAACAGGATCCGGTACGGCATG
>VAYG01000104.1:2258-10365 GCA_005885015.1 Actinomycetota bacterium
GGTTCGGTGCAGCCGGACCACCAGCTCCATGTCCTCGCTGACGGTCGTGGTCGAGAACCCCCCGACCTCCATCACCGATTCCCGCCGGAAGAGTCCGAACGCGCCGGAGATGATCAGCAGCGCGTCGAAGTGGCTCCACCCGGCCCGCCCGGTGAAGAAGGCCCGGGCGTACTCGAGGATCTGGAACCGTTCGATCCAGCCCCGGGGCATCCGCAGCCCGGTCACCCGGCCCTCGACCATCACCGCCCCGTTCACGGGCCTGACCGTCCCCCCAACCGCCACGACCCGCTCGTCCTCGAGGAACAATCGCGACGCACGGAGGATGGCCTCGGCGTCGAGGATCGAATCGGCGTCCACCGCCGCCACGAGGGGGTATCGCGCGTGGTTGAGGGCCGCGTTCAGTGCGTCGGCGCGGCCGCCTCGCTCCTTCTCCACCACGATGAGGTTCGGATGGCGAAGAGACCGGAAGCTTCGCCGGATCGTCGCCGTCTGGAGGGCCCGCCGGTAGATCCTCGGCTGCTCGACCAGGGCGAACGCGTCCACCAACCGGCGCACCGTCCCGTCCGTGGATCCATCGGACACCACGACCACCTCGAACTCCGGATAGTGCAGCGAGAGAAGCGACCGGACGCTGGGAACGATGCTCCGTTCCTCGTTGTGCGCGGGAACCAGGATGGTCACGGGCATCTCCAGGTCTCGCTCGAGCAGGTCCCTCAGGGAGAGCTGAGAGAGCTCGCGGGCGTAGACCATGATCGATCGGAGGCCCAGGTACCCGAACAAGGCGTAGAGGAGGTTGAGCACGGCGAAGTAGGCCAGGACCGCGAGCTGCGACGTGATGTACACGTAGGTCCAGAAGCTCATGCTGGCGCCTTCAGCCGGGAGACTTCTTCGGGCCGGATGACCTGAGCGTCCATGAGAACTTGGGCCGCCATGTCGCGGGCGAACCGGTCCGGGTGAGCCCGAGCCGCCTTCTTCAGGGCGGCGATGCCCCACTTTCCGCTGCGAAGCAGCGATTCGGCCGAGGCCCGGCGGACCCACCACGACCGGTCGCCCAGCGACTCGTACAGAGCCGGTGCGGCGACCTTCGCGGGGACGAAGGCCGCAGCCCGAGCCGCCTGGATCCGCACGTACTCGGTGTCGTCCATCAGGGCGATGACGACGGAATCCCGCGCCCGCATCGGCACGCGGCCGGCGCGGCCCAGCGCCCGAAGGGCAGCCGCCCGAACCTCCGGGTCACGGTGTGAGATCCGGACGGCGGCTTCATAGGCGAACTCCCCCAGTCGCAGTCGGCCGACCACATCCAGGGCGGCCCGGAGCAGCGAGACGGGTGTGGCTTCATCCGTGAGGAGCCGAGAGAGGACGCCGGGCGCGTTCCCCTCCAGGAGGAGCATCGTCTCGGCCGCCGCTCCGGAAGGAAGGTCCGCCATGCCGATCCCGCGAGCGAACGCGTCGATGGCCTCTTGCCGCCCCGGGCCGCTCCATTCGGCGAGGGTTCGGGCGGCCGCCCGGGCCGCCATCAGCCGGACCACCGGCTCGGGGTGGGTGATCTGGCGGATCACCGGGGCGAACGTGGTCGGCAGCCGAGCCCTGGCCAGGCCGTCGAGGGCTTCCATGCGGTCGAGCAGGCGGCGTGAACCCAACTGAGCCAGCAGGGTGGCGGCGGCGCCGGTGCGCCACAGGGCCTCCGCGAGCTGCCGGCCGTCGTCTCCAGTCATCAGGTGGCGAAGATTGAGACCCGCCTCGAGCGCCTCACTAGTGAGCGGTACGGGCGGCAGCGCCCCGTCTCCGTAGACCGCGTTGAACCACTGCTCGGTCCATGCCTCGATCCGCTGGTTGGCTTGCTGTTCCCGGGATCGGGTAAGCGCGTGATAGAGGAGGACATAGCCGGTGAGCATCGACAGGGACGCGGCGGTCAGCGCGATGACCCCGACCAGTGCCCCTTGCACCTGGGTGTACGGGAGAATCCCGAACAGGCGGCGCGCGAACGTGAAGGTCAGGAAGCCGAGGCCGAGGACCTCCAGACAGAAGACGGCGAAGACCAGGAGCGTGTAGGGGACGTCTCCGTATCGCCGCCACATGGCGACGTCAACCGGTCAGGCGGGCAACTTCGGCGAGGAGATCGCGAACGCTGAACGGCTTGGTCACGTAGCCGGTCGCGCCGGCCTCCTGGGCCCGGGCCAGGAACTCTTCCTGTCGATGGCCCGTGAGCACCAGGACCGGGACCGTGGAACCGAGCTCGGCCCGCAGAGAGGGCATGAAGACATCGAGGATCATCAGGTCGTGGTGACCGGAGCGGGCCGCCCGCTGGCCGGAGGAGAGGTCTCGGGCTACGTCGACCTGGTGTCCCACCCGCCCGAGCGCCAGCTCCAGCAGCTTGGCGGCCGCAGGATCGTCGTCGATGACCAGGATGGAGCTCATACGGATTCGATTCGTAGATCGGCAGGCTGGACAGGCCCTTGACCAGCAGCAAGGGCGCTGCGCCACGAATCGAACGCTCGTTCGGCCTACGATCCCTGGGCGTATGCCTGTCGCAGCGTCTCGATATCGATCTTCTTCATCTGGAGCATGGCGGCCATGACCCGATCAGCTCGCTTCGGGTCCTCGTCCTGCAGCATCTGGCCCAGGGCGACCGGGACGATCTGCCACGACAGGCCGTACTTGTCCTTGAGCCAGCCACAGGGCCCCTCTTCCCCGCCCTCGGAGAGCCGTTCCCAGAGCTGGTCGACCTCCTCCTGGGATTCGCAATTCACCACGAGTGAGACCGCCTCGGTGAAATGGAACTCTGTGCCGCCGTTCAATGCCACGATGTCCTGTCCGTCGAGCCGGAAGGCCACGGTCATGACGGACCCTTCCCGCTTTCCGGTGACCTGCGCGCCCGACTTCCCGTATCCAGTGACGTCCGTGATCCGTGAGTCGCCGGCTCCCAGACTCGAAAAGATCGAGACGTATTGGTTTGCCGCCTCTTCGGCTTGATCGTCGAACCACAGGAACGGCGTGATCCCTTTCATACGCTCCTCCTCCAGGTCTGGTCCGATCGTCCGCGTCTCAGCCCATCCTGCCACCGAGCGCGGCTCCTCGGCATCCGACCGAGAAGGGCGTCACGCAGGCTTCGTTCGCCGCATGGTGTCCGTGATCAGCACCTGGACCATCCGACAGATCAGGTAGCCGCCTGAACGATCCACTCCATCGCACATCCTGGCGGTGTCGGGCATACGGACGGCCGAGGCGCTCCATGGAGTCGATCCGCAGCGGGCGATGGCGCGCTCGAACAGGGATGGATCCCCCTCCCCTGCGGCGCGGCCGTAGCGGAGCGACCCGTCCCCGGTTCGTTGCATGCAGAACACCGCCCCGCCGTCGCTCCGCGCGGCGATGCGAGCCGTGTCGCCCGATGCGCGCTCGATCGACATGGTGAGAGCGGGAACGGTCCCGGAACGGGTCGACGCCACGTGCCCGTCGCTCCAGGCCAGCGTCGGGTCCATGCGGAGGCCGGCCGCCGCGTCGAATCCCCGATACGACCCGTTGCGCACGGCGTAGGCGTCGCTGGCCGCCATCGCCTGACGCAGATCGAGCTTCGTCCGCACATCCTGCGCCTGGATCCGCTCGCCCAGGTAGGTGGGCAGGCTCGTCCCCTCCTGCACCGGCAACGGGTCCGCTTTGAACATCACGATGGAGATCAGGAGCAGCGCAGCCGCGGCCGCGTTGAGCTCGAACCTCAGTCGGCCGGTGCGTGGCGCGGTCACGGTGGAACCCTCCGGCGATCCGTCGGCCGCTCCCGTTGGGTCCCTGTGGACTCGCGAGGAGAGCCGCACGACCAAGAGCCGCCACACCGACCACACCAGGCCGAGGGCGACCAGCGGAGCCACCCCTCCGAAGAACGACCAGTCGGTCAGGTGCTCGGGACTCCAAACCAGTGCCGCGGAGGGGCCGAAGCTGAGCAGCACCGCTACGGGGATGAGCGACCAGGGCCACCATCGTCGATCGGTGCCGAGCATCGCGGCGAAGAGGGCCATCGCGATGGCCGAGGGGATCAGGTACTGGATGTCCGTCCCTCCACCGAGCGACGCCCAATGCTCGGCGACGACCCGGTTCGCCCACCATGCGATGCCGAAAGACGCCAGGGAGCATGCCACCCCGGCGATGAGCCCCGCCGCGAGGTCCAGTCGCTCATGGCTTCTTCGGCGACGCGCGACGAGCCAGATCGCCACGACCGGCGCGGCGAGCACGGCCCCGTTCATGGCCATCAGCAGCCAGCCGTTCCCGTGCGAGCCGGCATCCCACCAGCTGGCGAAGAACACCGGCGGCTTCACGAACGGCGCGACCGCGAGCGGCGCCAGCGACGACCAGCGCCGCCCGGTGGAGGCGAGAATGGCGCACGGTACGACCAGGCCGACGGCGATCAGCAGGAGGGCGAGCGAGTAGGCTGCCCGGGCCGAAAGCGGCGTCGCCCGGCAGAACCAGTCGCGCGTGGTGACGGCGAGTCCGGATGCCCGCAGTCGCTGGCACGCGCCGACGAAGGTCGGGAAGGGAAGCGCCGTGTACATGCGGAAGATGACGCTGCCGGTCGCCGCGCACAGCGCGACGATGGCGACGATCGCACCTCGCGGAAGCTTGATAGGACGGAACGGAGCGTGCGCCGTCGTCACCGAGCTCATGCAAGAGGTATCGACCGCTCGTCCTTCCGGATGGAGGCTCGCTGGTCTGGCTTGACCAGCCGATGACGGCGGACTCGATCCCCGCTAGCGAGCAGCCTCGTACTGTCAGAGGAGCGATCGGAGCCGGATGACCGAAGAAAGCGCCGCGTGATGTCGACCGACAGGCTCGACCCCCACATCCTGGCGCCGGGACGAGCCCCGACGCCCTTCACAGCCGATGAGATCCGGCGTGGCTGCCCACAGGGAAGAACCATCCGGCTCCTGGTCGAGGAAGAGGGCGAGCAACCCTTCTTCCGGACGAACCGATTCGTACAGTGCGATGACGAGGGAGCCACCATCGAATACACCCGCTCCACCATCGGTGGCGAGCCGTTCGGTGCGGTGGTCGCCGACAGGACGACGTGGCTGGAACTCCAGGCTCATGCCTCGTTCCCTGCCCATCAGACCGAGATCAGTCCCTAGAGGATCGAGCTCCCCCTCGGCGTCCTCGAGTGCCTCCGGTACACGGTCCGCGACGGCTCGACGGTTCAGACCTTCTGGTTCGCCCCATCGGCTCCCGGGATGCCCCTCAGGTACACCGAGGAAGCCGGAAAGGTCAAGAGCACCGTCACGATGGTGGCGAGGTATGAACGAAAGTTGTGGATGCGGGCCCTGGTGAAAGGCGTGGCGTACCCTCCGGTCGATCACTGATCGGAGCGCCGGCGTGGCGACGCCGGCTGGAAGGCGTACGCCGATGCTCAGGGTAGTCGCTGAGGACGCTGCCCGCCACGAGTTGGCTTTCACCCCGGAAGAGATCTGCCGCCGCGGCGCCGAGCGAATGCTCGCTCTCGCGCTCGAGGCCGAGGTGGACGCCTACCTCGAACGGCACCGAGAGGCCCGCGACGAGCGCGGTCGGGCCTCGTCGTCCGCAACGGCCGCGCCCGGCCAAGGACCATGGCCGCCGGGGCCGGTGCCATCGAGGTGACCGCGCCCCGGGTGGATGACGACCGGGTGGATCCCGCCGCGGGCGAGCGCCGCCGGTTCGCAAGTGCCATCCTGCGGCCCTACGTCCGCCGCTCCCCGAAGGTGGTCGAGGTCCTGCCGCTGCTGTACCTAGACGGGCTGTCCACCAAGGACTTCGTGCCCGCCCTGGCCGAGTTCTTCGGCACCTCCTCGGGGCTGTCGGCGGCGGCCGTCACCCGTCTCACCGCGAGCTGGGCGGCCGAGCGCGAGGCGTTCATGGCCCGGGACCTCTCGGAGGTGGACTACGTGTACTGCTGGGTCGACGGCGTCCACTTCACGGTGCGCCTGGGGGGCGACCAGAAGCTGTGTGTGCTGGTCATGGTGGGGGTGCGCGCCTACGGCACCAAGGAGCTCATCGCGCTCGCCGACGGCTACCGGGAGTCGACCGAGTCCTGGGCGGAGCTGCTCCGGGACTGCCGCCACCGGGGCATGGGGGCCCGGTGCTCGCCGTCGGGGACGGCGCGTTGGGGTTCTGGGCGGCGGTCCGCGACGTGTTCCCTGAGACCCGCCATCAACGGGACTGGGTGCACAAGGTGGCCAACACGCTGAATGCCCTTCCCGCCTCGGTGCAGGCCGCCGCGCGCCGTGCCCTCCGGGAGATCTGGGACGCGGAGGACAAGCACCACGCGGAAGTCGCCCTGGACCCGTTCTCCCGGGACTTCGCCAAGTGGCCGAAGGCCGTGGCCAAGCTCACCGCTGATCGGGAGGCGCTGCTCGCCTTCTACAACTTCCCAGCCGAGCACTGGATCCACCTGAGGACCTCGAACCCGATCGAGTCGACGTTCTCACCGGTGCGGGCCCGGACCGACGTGACCAAGGGCCCCGGGGTCCCGCGGGGCGGGGCTCGCCATGGGCTTCAAGCTGATCCAGGCGGCGGAAGGGGGGTGGAGGAGGGTCAACGCGCCAGAGCTCGTGGCGCTCGTGGGCGCGAGGTTCGTGAACGGACGGTTGGTCGAGCGGTCCGATAAGGAGGACGCCGCGTGACCGTCACCAGAGATCCGACGATCCGACCAGGAGGCGTGACATGGCTGTCATAGGAGTCCATGCGTTGATCTACACGCCCGAGGCTGAGGCCCTGCGGGCCCTGCTCGCCGATGCCATAGGCTGGTCTCACGTCGATGCCGGGGAGGGGTGGCTCATCTTCGCCCTCCCTCCTGCCGAGCTCGGCGTCCACCCGGGCGACCAGCCGCGCCACGAGCTCTCGCTCATGTGCGACGACATCGCAACCACGGTGGCCGAGCTCACCGCGAAGGGGGTCTCATTCCGTGGCGAGCCCGAAGACCGGGGATGGGGCGTCGTCACAACGATCGTCCTGCCCGGCGGGGTGGACGTCATGCTCTACGAACCCCGTCACCCCACCGCTCATGGACGGCCCTGATCGGCGCATGAGCGGACCCATCGAGAAGACGCCGCGCGATCATCACGAGATTCTGTTCCACAACTCTTGACTATTCCTCGATGGTGGCCAACGCGCTTCCGTAGGTTCCAGAGCTCCCCGGAGTCGTTCGCGCAAGCCCAGCCGTTGGATCAGACGTCGAGCGAGAAGCCCAGGTCGACATCCGCCGCGGAGTGGCCGCCGCGGACTCCCCAGCTCTCCAGCGTGGGCTCGATGATCACCACCGAGACGTCCATCGGGTCGATGGCGATCTCGCCGAGCCTTTGGACGAGGGCCCGATATAGGTTCTGCTTCGCCTCTGTGGACCGGCCAGGGAAAGCGGTGATCTCGATCAGCGTATAGCGATCCGAGCTCCCGGGAGGGATCTCGAAGTTCTCCGGGTCGTGCTCGACGATCCGCTGGGTGCGGTCGTCATCAGGGATGCGAAACGCCTCCATCAGCGCTCCGTGGACCGCCTGGAACAGCCGCCGCCGCTCCGCGAGCGACCGTCCCTTCACGATCTCAATCCGGACATGAGGCCATCGAGCTCACCTCCTGGGCATGACGACCCTACCGCACACGCCTCGGACTACCAGTCGCCGTGCTCGCGCGAGTGGATCCGTCAATCGGCCGGTCGACGATGGTCTCGTGAAGCCGTGACCAATTTCACTGTCATGGCGGAGAGACATCGCTAGCGTTGCTGAGTGCGGACGTGCGGCGAATGTGGGCGGGATTTCAGACCTTCGAGTCGCCACCTAAGGTGCCCTGCGTGTCGGTCTCGGGACTTCTGCCAATGCGGTCGAAGCAAGCAGAGGTCGTCAATTGCGTGTCAATCTTGTCTTCGACAAGACGGACGGTTTAACGGCAACTGGAAAGGCGGCCGAACGAAACATCACGCGGGCTACGTGATGATTCGTATCCCGAATCATCCCCGAGCTGGTGGGGGGAATCCATATGTGTTCGAGCACATCCTCGTAATGGAACAGTTGCTCGGCCGGTATCTCTCCCCCGATGAGACGGTGCATCACCGAAACGGAGTTCGGAACGATAATCGGCCAGAGAATCTCGAGCTATGGAT
>VAYG01000105.1:0-2572 GCA_005885015.1 Actinomycetota bacterium
CCTGGTGGACGGTGAGGAAGTCGGGGAGCGGATTCCAGATCTCGGGTGTGCCCACCCGTTGGGGGCGGGTCGCGCAGGTGGTCGCCCCGTCGTCGCAGTCGGGCTGGGTTCCCGGATCGACGTAGTAGGCCCAGCTGATCCCGTGTTTGTGGAGGAGATAGGTGATGTCGGTCCAGCCGTAGTCGGGTCTCGCCCCGTGCTCGGGAACGTCCGGCTCGCCCAGGTTCGTGATGCACGTGGCCACGACGGCGGGGTCGGCGCAGTGTGCCGACCAGGCCGACACCGCGAAGAGGTGAGCCGGGAGGCTCCATCCGAGATTCGGTTCGAACATGTGGTCCTGGAGCACGAACTGCTTCGCATAGCTCCAGTAGTTGGGGATCTCGCGGGCGTCGTGATAGCCCATGACGTCGGGGTGGCTCGACGAGTACGCGCACTGAGGAAGGTTGGAGAAGCGCCGGCATCGGAGGGGGGCAGCGTGGAAGGCCCGGATGAACCCGTCCATGCGTCCTCCGTCGATGTCGAGGAGCGCCGCGGCGACGTGATGGGGACCACCGAAGTTCACGTCGCTCGGGTCGTGGTAGGGCCGCTGGCAGGACCTGGTCTTTGGATCCGGCAGGCACGCCTCCGCGACCCCTCCCCGCATGGGGATCCCGTCGGCCCCGGGGAACGTGCCGAAGTAGGAATCGAAGGAACGGTTCTCCTGCATGATCACCACGACGTGCTCGATGCGATGGATGCCGGCGGATGCGGCATCCCGCGGGTGGCCGGTGGCGTCCGACCCTATGCGCGGGGCGGCGGTCCCCGTGCATCCCGCGAACAACGCGAGAGTCGCCCCCAACGCGATGGACCTGGGCATCGTGGGCGGCACGCGCCCATGGTTCCCCGATAGGCGGAGGAGGGCGCGCTGAACGCATGATGAGTCGATGGAGAATCGGGTTGGGTCTATGCGTGGAGGCCCTTGATCAGGATGCCGGCGGCGCCGGCCAGGACCACCAGCAATGGCTCCATGCCCTTGAGTCGCCACACGAACACCAGCGCAAGGGCCAGGATCACTCCAGTTCGGACGTCGACCACAGCCTGCCTGGTGAGCACGATCGTGGCGCCCGCGATCGCTCCCGCAGCGGCTGCGGTCGCGCCCTTCACGAAGGAGCGAATGCGTAGGTCGTCTCGGTGGCGGAGGAACCAGGGCCCCGGGATGATCACCCCGAGATAGATCGGGATGAATATGGCGATCGTCGAGACCAGGGCGCCGACGAGGCCAGCAACGAGGTATCCGATGAAGGCGGCGGTGATGACGACGGGCCCCGGGGTGATCAGCCCAATGGCCACGGCGTCGAGGAACTCCCTTGCCGTCAGCCAATGGTGCTGGTCGACCACGCCTTCGCGGAGGAAGGGCACGATGGCGAGGCCGCTGCCGAAGATGAACGCGCCGGCCTTCAGAAAGAAGAGCCCGAGCGCGAGGATCGTCCCGGACGCCGCCGCGCCCGTGAGAAGGCTGAACCCGGCGGGCGCGGCGACGAGCGAAGATGCTCGACCTCTGGAGAACCATTTCGGCGGGGCCTCGAGAAGGATCATCATGATCCCGGCGCCCAGGAACAGCAGGGCGATCTCGGTGCCGGTGAGCGCCGTCGCGACGAGAATGACGAGGGAGATTCCCCAGAGCCTCAGGTCCCGCTGGTTGGTCAGCCGGGCCAGCTTCCATGCGGCGAGGGCGATGATGGCCATCACCGCCGGCGCGATCCCATAGAACAACGACTGGATCACCGTGAGCCCCTCGAAGCGCACGTACAGGTAGGCGACGACGAGCACGATGGCCAGGGAGGGAAGGATGAACGGGAGAGCGACGGCGATCGCGCCCCAGGCTCCCGCCTGGAGATAGCCGACCCACATCGCCACCTGAGCGGCCAGCGGACCGGGCATGGTCTGGCCGAGGGCAACGCCGTTCAGGAACTCCGTCCGATCGAGCCAGTGTCGCTTCTCCACGAGGTCGCGTTGCATGTAGCCCACCGTGGCGATCGGCCCGCCGAAACCAAACGCCCCCAGCCAGAGGAAGTAGCGCATGAGTCGGCCGAGGGGAACGGCCGGCCGGCTATCGGGGGTTGGAGCCCCTTCCCCGCTGCTCCCCGCGTCGGCAACTTGGCCGCGCTCGCGATCGGTCGGATTCTCGTTCTCAGAGGATCGATCGTTGGTCACGAAGAAGAGCCGACCTCGGCCTGGCACCAGGCGTAGAGGGCGTCGTACATCGGCGTCTCGAGCTCGATCTTCCTGTGGTCCTTGGTCCCGTGAACCAGCGCGAAGCCGTGGGCGATGGCATACAGTCCGGGCCCCTCGGGGGAGGTGTTCCGATCCTCGGAGACGTCGGCCGCGTGGACGATCTCAGCCAATCGCACCAGGGCCGGATCCTTGCCGAGGTCGAATTCCTCGATCAGCACGTCGAAGGAGCACTTGCCGTCCCTGTGGGTGTACCGGGCACCCTTGGCATCGTAGGAATGAGCGCCCTCTTGCCCGGCCACCTCCAAGACCTGATCAGCCTGCACGAATAGGAACTCGGCCTGCGGATCGATGAAGTGCT
>VAYG01000105.1:2640-7256 GCA_005885015.1 Actinomycetota bacterium
GACGTCAGATTATCCGCTCCGAGTGCATCCCCTGAGTCTGCTTCCGTCTAGCCGGGTTGTGCCGAAGGAGCAGAGTCATCGACCGAGTGACCGAGAGGCCATGAGGGCTGCTCCCAGCGACAGCGGCGATCCTTGAGCAGCGATCTGCTCTTGGCGGCGCGCGATCTCTCGGCGGGTCGGGCCTACCAGGAGGAGACCGATGATCGCGACGACCATGCCGACGAGATAGATCCAGAGCGTCCCCATGACGAACGTCCCAACGAGTGCCACCAAGCCCGCCAACTCTGCGCGGCCGATGCCGACGAAGAGGGTGGCGAGGTAGGAGCTCGCGAGGCGCTCTGCCGACGAGGTGTCGAGCCGTCGGGAACGGACCCTCTGCACTGCGGCCAGCGAGAGGAGATCCGCCCCCAAGGCTACGCCGATGAACCAGTTATCTCCTGCGCTCCGAAACCACTGGCGGCTGGGGATGACGAACAGGAGGACGAACGCGAACAACGGCAATGTTGCCACGACCCCAGCAAAGATCAACCGGGTGCTGGTGATCCGGTCCATCCCCTTCATCCGCGTGCGCGCCCACAAGAGCCCCCAGACAGGAATGAGAGTCAGGCCGATGGCGGCGAGCACCTCCTCCCATCCCGGGTCTTCGTAACCCCTCCAGCTCATTTGAGCCGGAGCGCCACCGTGTCGCCGTCGCGGATCGGGAGGATCGTGGAGAGGTAGCGCTCGTCGGAGGCGATGGCCCCGTTCATCTCCTTGATGGCCTCGGTCCAGCTGGGGTCGCGGAACTCCTCCACGTCCAGTGCGCCGGTGACCCGGCCCGACCACAGGGTGTTGTCGCAGATGAACAGCCCGCCGACCCGGATCCGTTCCCGAGCGGCCCGCCACGCCTCGGGATACCCGTACTTGTCGATGTCGCAGTAGACGATGTCGAAGTCGCCGGACAGGGAGTGCAGCGCGGAGACGGCGTCGCCCACGTGGAACTGCACCGGATCCCACAGACCGGCGCGGGTCAGGTAGTCGCGGGCCTTCTTCTCGTTCTCGGGGTCGCCGTCGGTCAGGTGAAGCTCGCCGTCCGGCCCGACGGCCCGGGAGAACCAGTACCCCGAGTAGCCATAGCCAGACCCGAGCTCGATCACCCTCCGAGCCCCGATGGACCGAGCCAGAAGCTCCAGGACGACCCCGACCATCCGGCCGACGATGGGGAAGCCGCGTTCCTTGGCCTCGGCCTCCATCTCCAGCAGCACGGGCTCGTCGTGGCGCCAAAGCAGGCCGCGGATGTAGTCCTCGACGGCGGGGGCGGTGATGTCCACGAGCGGAGGCTTTCTATCCTGTGCGCGCCCTCCGCGGCAAACGTTAGGCTCCGCGCGGTGTGAACGAGGATCTCGCCTTCGCGCTGGGGCTGGCCGATCTGGCCGACGCGACGTCGCTTCGAAGGTTCCGCGCCACCGACCTCCACGTCGAGACGAAGCCGGACCTGACCCCTGTCACTGAGGCCGACCGTGCCGTGGAGGAGGCCCTTCGAGACCGCATCGGAGCGAAGCGCGCCGGGGAATCCGTCCTCGGTGAGGAGTTCGGCGGGGACTCCCTGGATGAAGACTCCAGCGCGCGATGGATCGTCGACCCGATCGACGGGACCAAGAACTACGTCCGGGGCATCCCGGTCTGGGCCACCCTCATTGCCCTGGAGCGCGACGGCGCGCTGGCCGTCGGAGTCGCCTCCGCTCCAGCCCTCGGACACCGGTGGTGGGGCTGCCGCGGTCTGGGGGCGTTCGCCGACGGCGAGCGGATCCGCGTGTCGGAGGTGCGGCGGATCGAGGACGCCCAGGTGTGCTACGGCGGGCTGGGCCCGGCCGGTCCTGGCGCAGCCGGGGGTTCGGCGATTTCTGGATGCACATGCTGGTCGCCGAGGGCTCGGCGGACGTGGCGACCGAGATCGAGGTCAGCGTGTGGGACCTCGCCGCGGTCAAGCTGATCGTCGAGGAGGCCGGGGGGCAGCTCACCGACCTGTCCGGCCGGTCGACGGCCTCGGGCGGCAGCGCGCTTTCCACCAACGGGCTGCTCCACGAGGAGGCGCTGGAGGTCCTCACGGCCACGGACACGGCGTAGGCTTGGCCGGATGGGCGAAGAGCCACGGTCGACCGACGCAGGCATCGAGATCCGGCCCCTGTACGGACCGGACGACCTGGACGGGTTCGACGCCGATCGAGACCTCGGCCGCCCCGGAGCGCCACCGTTCACCCGCGGGGTGTACCCCACGATGTACCGAGGGCGGCTGTGGACCATGCGGCAGTACGCCGGTATGGGCACGGCGCGGGAGACCAACGCGCGGTTCCGATATCTGCTTGATCACGGGCAGACGGGCCTGTCGATCGCCTTCGACCTGCCCACCCAGATGGGGCTGGACTCGGACCATCCCCGCGCCGAGGGCGAGGTGGGAAAGACCGGTGTGGCCATCGACTCCATCGAGGACATGCGCGCACTCCTGGAGGGCATCCCCCTGGATCAGGTGACCACGTCGATGACGATCAACGCGACGGCGGCCATCCTGCTGCTCCTGTACGAGCTGGTGGCCGCGGAGCGGGGGATCCCAGCCGAGAAGCTCGGCGGGACCGCGCAGAACGACATCCTCAAGGAGTACGCCGCCCGTGGCACCTACATCTATCCGCCCAAGCCGTCCATGCGCCTGATCACCGACCTCTTCGCCTACTGCCGGGAACGAGTTCCCCGGTGGAACACCATCTCGATCTCCGGCTACCACATGCGAGAAGCGGGAGCCACGGCCGTACAGGAGGTCGCGTTCACGCTGGGCAACGCCATCGCGTACGTGCAGGCCGCGCTGGACGCAGGGATGGCCGTCGACGACTTCGCCCCGCGCCTTTCCTTCTTCTTCGCCTGCCACATGAACTTCTTCGAGGAGGTGGCCAAGTTCCGGGCGGCCCGCCGCCTGTGGGCCCGGATCATGACCGAGCGGTTCGGCTCGAGTGATCCGCGCAGCTCCATGCTCAGGTTCCACACCCAGACCGGCGGGGCGACCCTCACGGCCCAGCAGCCGGAGATCAACGTGGTGCGGACGGCCTACGAGGCCCTGGCGGCGGTGCTGGGAGGAACCCAGTCCCTGCACACGAACTCCTTCGACGAGGCCCTGGCGCTGCCGACCGAGCGCGCGGCGAAGCTCGCCCTGCGGACCCAGCAGGTCCTGGCCCACGAGACCGGGGTGCCGGACACGGTCGACCCGCTGGGCGGGTCGTTCTTCCTGGAGTCGTTGACGAACGAGATCGAGCAGCGGGCGTGGCAGTACATCGAGAAGATCGAGGGGATCGGTGGCGCCGTGGCGGCCATCGAGGCCGGATGGATCCAGGACGAGATCCACGAGTCGGCCTTCCGCATCCAGCAGGGCGTGGAGTCCGGTGACCGGGTCGTGGTCGGGGTGAACAAGTTCGTGGAGGAGGCCGAGGTGCCGCCCGAGACGCTGCGCCTCGACGAGGCGGAGGTGGAGGCGCAGAAGCAGCGCGTCCGAGCGTTCCGGGCCGGTCGGGACCAGCCCGCGGTCGACGCGGCGCTCCGAGCCGTGGGGGAGACCGCACGAGGGACCGGCAACCTGCTCCAACCGATGAAGGGAGCATTGCTGGCCGGGGCCACCCTCGGAGAGGTCTCCGACGCCCTGCGGGAGGTCTTCGGGGAATACCGTCCGACCCACTGAGGGAGGGGAGATGGACGAGCAGCTCGAGTACGGCTTCGGGACGGCGGTGTTCGTGCTGGACCACACCACCGGCAAGCTCACCTCGGACGACGCCGAGCGGACCTTCGGCGAAGTCACGAAGGAGAACTTCTGGCGGATGTGGCCCGGGATCAAGGATTGGGCCGAGTCCCTGTGGCGGCTCATCGACGACGAGCGGGGTCACATGGCCCAGCCGGTGGAGGACGAGGAGCTGGACGACGTGGGCGGAGGCGGGTAGCCGTGAGCGTGGCGATCATCGGGGGCACCGGTGACGAGGGCTTCGGCCTGGCCCTGCGCCTGGCCCGGGCCGGCGAGGACGGGGTGATCGGGTCCCGCGCCGAGGAACGGGGCCAGGCCGCGGCGGAGAAGGCCGCCGACCTCCTCGGCCTCGGCTCGGGCGCGGGGACGCGGGGGGGCATCGAGGGGACCTCCAACGAGAAGGCCGCCGCGGGGTCGGAGCTGGTTTTCGTCACGGTGCCCTTCGCCGGGCAGGCCGAGATCTACCGATCGATCAAGGATGCCCTCCGCCCGGACGCCGTCGTCTGCGACACGACGACGCCGCTGGCCACCGCGGTGGGCCGGCCGGCGTGGCAGGTCCTGACCCCCTGGGAGGGCTCGGCCGCGGAGCAGGCCAAGGCCATCCTCTCCAAGAACGTCCGGCTGGTCTCGGGGTTCCACACCATCTCCGGCCATGCGCTCCAGAGCCTGGACCGGGACCTTGAAGGAGACGTGCTGCTGTGCGGGGCGGAACCGGAAGCCAAGGCCGCCGTCGGCGCCCTCGTCGGCCGGATCCCGAACCTCCGATGGGTGGACGCGGGCCCGCTGTCCATGGCCAGGGTCATCGAACGGCTCACGGCCGTCCTGGTGAGCGTGAACCGCGCGTACGGCATCACCACCG
>VAYG01000105.1:7371-13293 GCA_005885015.1 Actinomycetota bacterium
TGAGGACGTGCAGGATGCCCCGGTCGCGCCGGAGCGAGAAGTCGTCGGCGAGCGCTCCGTCGGGCCCCACCAGCTGCGCCCGCACGCCTGAGGGCCCGAACCGCATGTCGCCCCGCCGGAGCCCGGGGATGTAGCGCCTGCACTCCCGGAGGAACGCCCCCCTCGACACGTCCCGCCAGACTTCGGACAGCCCCATCCTCCAATGCCGGCGGGCCAGCCGCCGGAATCCGCGGAACCCGAGGACGTCCGCAACGTCCCGGGCGTTGACGTCGCGTCGGCGGTAACCCTCGCGGGCCAGGGCCAGCACAGCGTTCGGCCCCGCGGTGACGTGGCCATCGATGTACCGGGTGAAGTGCACGCCGAGGAACGGGAAGGCGGGGTTGGGGACCGGGTAGACGAGCGCGTTGACCAGGCCGGCAGACGGCTGGACCAGTGTGTAGTAGTCGCCCCGGAACGGCACGGTCCGGTCCAGGCGATCCCGGCCTGTCATCTGCCCGACCCGGTCGGCGTGGAGCCCCGCACAGCTCACCACGAAGCTGGCCTCGACCTCGCCGCTCGAGGTGTGGACGAGCCACGAGCCGTTGCGCTCTGTCAGCGCGGTCACCTGGTGCGCGGATCGAACCTCCGCCCCTCGCGAACGGATCTCCCCGGCCAGGCACGTCGCCACCGCGCGGAAGTCGATGACGCCGGTCTGGGGCAGATGCAGGGCCCGAATCCCCACGACGTTTGGTTCGATCTCCCGAAGCCGTTCCGGGCCGATCTCCTCCAACCCCGGGATCCCGTTGGCCGTGCCGTACTCCTTCAAGCGCGCCAGGCGGGGCAGCTCATCCGCCTCCACCGCCACGACCACCTTCCCGCACCGCCGGAAGGGGACTCCCTGCTCCTCTGCGAACCGCTCCAGAGCAGCCTTGCCGTCGATGCAGAGGCGGGCCTTGAGCGACCCGGGCCGGTAGTACAGACCGGAGTGCAGGACCCCCGAGTTGTGGGAGGTCTGGTGGGCGCCCAGCTCCGGTTCCTTCTCCAGGATGGTCAGGCGGAGCCCGGGCCGCCGCTCCAGGAGGCGGTACGCCGTGGAGAGTCCGAGGATGCCGCCGCCGACGACGGCGACGTCGACCTGCGTCCCCACCCTACGGGAGCCGGAATCCGAGGTCGGCAGGGACGTCGGCCACGTCCATCTGGGCCTTCTGGAGCTTTCCTGAGTAGTCCCAGTTCATCGACTGCCATCGGGTGAACTGGTCCAGGACCCAGATCCCGGCCTGGCGGCCGCCGTTGCCCGATCGTCCGTTCCCGCCGAAGGGGAGATGGGCCTCCGCCCCCGAGGTCGAGTTGTTCACGCTGACCATCCCGGCCGAGATCCGTTCCCGGAATCGGAACACGTTCTTCGGGTCGTTCGTGTAGATCGAGGACGACAGTCCGTAGCCGTGGCCGTTGGCCAGGGCCATGGCCTCGTCGAAGGAGGCGAAGCTCGCCACGCCGACGATCGGCCCGAACGACTCCGTCCCGTAGAGCTCGTCCTCCATCGTCACGCCGTCGACGATCGTGGGGTGGTAGTAGAGACCGGCGTCGGGATCGCCCACGAACCCCTCGCGCGGGTTCCCCGTCCCGATCCGACCGGTGGCCGAGGACCCATAGAGCTTGTGGTGCGGCTGGACGAGGTCGAGCCATCCTTCGAAGCGCCGGCCGAATCGCTCGCTGATCATCGGCCCGTACAGGACGTCCTCGAATGGCTCGCCGATGGCCGCGCTCTCGACCGCCGCGGCGAACCGCGACAGGAACTCGTCGTGGACCGAGTCGTGGACGATGACGGTGCCGAGCGACGTGCATCGCTGTCCCGCCGTCCCGAACCCGCTGAACAGGCACCCGTCCACGGCCAGGTCGAGGTCGGCGTCGGGCATGACCACCAGCGGGTTCTTTCCTCCGAGCTCCAGACACGGGGACTGGAGATGGCGGCCGCACAGCTCGCCGATGCGCCTTCCCACGTCGGTCGATCCGGTGAACCCGACCTTGTCCACCAGGCCCTCGTCGAGCGCCCGCTCGAGGCCTTCGAAGGCGACCGGACCCTCGGCCATCACCATGTTGAACACACCCTCCGGCAACCCGCCGTGCAGGATCAGCTGGGCGAACGCCTCCGCCGATGAAGGCGTGTACTCCGGTGGCTTCCACACGACCGTGTTCCCGCAGACGAGGGCCGGGATGACGTACCAGGAGGGAACGGCCACCGGGAAGTTGCCGGCGGTGATGACGGCGGCCACGCCGACAGGTGCCCGGAAGGTGAAGAGCTGCTTGTCGGGCATCTCGCTGGGCACCGTCTGGCCGTACAGGCGACGGCCCTCGGAGAGGAAGAAATTGCAGGTGTCGATGACCTCCTGGACCTCGCCGAGGGATTCCCTGTACGGCTTGCCGATCTCCCGGGTGACGAGCCGGGCCAGCCGCTCCTTGTTCTCCTCCACGATCCGGCCGATCTGCTGAACGACCCGGCCGCGAACCGGGGCCGGCGTGGCGGCCCATCCGGGCTGCGCTTCTCGGGCGATCCGGCACGCCTCGACGAACGTCCCCGCGTCGCCGAGCTCCGCCACGGCGACGAGCTCCTCCAGGTGCGCCGGGTTGCGCGCCTCCAGCTTCCCTCCCGGCGCGCTCGGCGCCCCGTCGCCGCCGATGATCGATCCCACCGTCCGCGCCATCGGTCCTCCTACTCGATGAACACCAGGGGCTGGCCCATGTCGACCACGTCGCCATTGGAGATGGCGACCTCGGCCACGGTGCCCTCCCGGGTCGCTGCGATGTGGTTCTCCATCTTCATGGCCTCCAGGATGCACACGGTCTGGCCGGCCTCGATCTGCTGACCCGCCTCCACCATGATCCGGAGGATGGTGCCCTGCATGGGGGCGGCGATGATCTCGCCCCCCCCTGCCGCGGCGTGATGGGCGGCTGAGGCGGGAGGGGCCGGAGGTGTGCGGGCGTCCTCGCCCCAGACTGCCACGGGGACGCGGTGGCCGTCGACTTCCACCAGGAGCTTGATCGGTCTGGACGGCGAGACCGAGGCCCTGCCGCTCCGCCCATCTCCCGCGGCTCGCTCCATCGCGGCCCGTCCTCCGGAGGCGAGCGCCTCCTCCACCCACTTCGTGTGCACCGAGCCGTCACGAAAGTCGGGCGTTTCCAGGACCCAGCGATGGAAGGGGATCGTGGTCGGGATGCCGTCGACGTGGAACTCGTCCAGGGCCCGGAGCATGCGACGGCGCGCCGCTTCGCGATCCTCGCCCCACGCGATCAGCTTGGCGAACAGCGAGTCGTAGTCGCCCACGACCCTGCGGCCCTCGGCGAAACCCGAGTCGAGGCGGACGAACGGTCCCCCCGGCGGCTCGAATCGGGTGATCAGGCCGGGCCCGGGAAGGAAGTCCCGAGACGGGTCCTCCGCGTTGATCCGGCACTCGATCGCGTGGCCACGGGCCGCGGACGCCGGATCGACCCGCTCGCCCATCGCCACCATGAGCTGCAACTTCACCAGATCCAGGCCGGTGACCATCTCGCTGACCGGGTGCTCGACCTGGAGGCGCGCGTTCATCTCGATGAAATAGAAGCCCGACTCGTCCACCAGGAACTCCACGGTCCCGGCGTTGACGTACCCGGCCGCCTTTGCGATGGCCACGGCGGCCTCGCCGATCCTCGACCGCAGCTCCTCGTCGACGATCGGGGAAGGACTCTCCTCGACCAGCTTCTGATACCGGCGCTGGAGGGAGCAGTCACGTTCGCCCAGGAACGACACGTGACCGCGGGAGTCGGCCAGGATCTGGGCTTCCACGTGATGGGCGCGGGTGACGTACCGCTCGAGGTAGACCTCCGGCCGGCCGAAGTAGGCGGCCGCCTCGCGCGCCGAGCGCTCCACCGCCTCGGCCAGCGCCTCGGGCTGGTCGACCAGGTGCATGCCCTTGCCGCCGCCCCCGAACGCCGCCTTGACCACCAACGGGAACCCGACCCGCCCGGCCTCGGCAGCAGCCTCCGACGGTGAAATGGGCTCGGGAGTGCCGGGGATGGTCGGCGCCCCAACCGCCTCCGCGGTCCGCCGGGCCGCCGCCTTGTCGCCCATCAGGAGCATGGCCTCGGGAGGAGGACCCACGAAGACGAACCCGGCCTCGGCCACGCGCCGGGCGAAGTCCGCGTTCTCGGCGAGGAACCCGTAGCCGGGGTGGATCATGGTGGCGCGCGATCGCTTGGCCGCGTCGAGGATCCGGGCCATGTTCAGGTACGACTCGGCGGGGGCGGCCGGCCCGAGGTGATACGCGTCGTCGGCCAGCTCGACGTGGACCGAGTCCCGGTCGGGGTCGGAGTAGACGGCCACGGTCCCGATCCCCATCTCGCGGCAGGTCCTGATGACCCGGACGGCGATCTCGCCGCGATTGGCCACCAACACCCGCGCCTCGGCCATGGACCGGAGCATACCGTCGGGTCCGGAAATTACACCGGGGTAATTGAACCGTCCTCGCTGGTCGCCAATACTGGCCCTGGTCCGTATCCGGGAGGCATGGCGATGGAGTCGGTGTCCCTGCGCAGGCGGCTGTTCGGCGTCGATCCGGAGGAGGTGCAGCGGGCGCTGGCGGAGCGGGACCTCGAGGTTGGACGTTTGGCCCGGCAGATGAATCTCGCCGAGCAGCGACTGGCCGAAGCCGAGGATCGCTCACAGGCATTGGAGCGCCGGCTGGCCGACGCCGAGCGGCGAGCGCTCAGCGCGGAGCGCGAGCTCAAACACCTCCAGGCGACGCTGTCCTCGCTCAGCCTGGACATCGCCCGGAAGGAGCAGGAGGCCGAAGCCTTGCGACTGGAGGCAGACGATCTCCGTCGCCAGCTCGAGTGGGCCGTCACCGCCGGCTCCGCGGGGCTGGAGCAGCCGGGAAGAGGGGCCGGCGATGATCGCATGACCCGGTTCTTGGTGGCCGAGGTCGCGCCCATCCTCCGGGCGGCGGAAGATTCGGCGGCGGCGCTGATGGAGCAGGCGCGGGCGGCCTCCGGGCAGCAGCTGGCGGAGATCGGCCAGGCCAGGAACGAGCTCCGGGCCCAGTTCGCCGTCATCACCGAGTGGTGGGACGGAGTGCGACAAGTCGTTGCTCCGGTGCAGGAGCGCATCGCCTCGACCCGCCGGACGATCGAAGAGGTGGGCGAGCGGATCCAGGGCGCTCTGGTTCCCCTCTCGGGGCTCATGGCCACGATTGGGGAGGAGCTGGCCGAGCTGACGAAGGCGGCTACCCCGCCCCCGTTCCCTGCTCCCGCGGATTCCTCGGCGAGCACCGAGGAGCGCAGCGCGCACGAGGAGCTCATCGTTTCCATCGCCGATGAGACGGGAGCGTCCACCGGGACACGAGACCAGGGCCCGCCGGTGCCCGCTGCGGGGAGGCCGGTCGGATGGTGGCCGTACGGGCGCCGCTCCGCCGGGGTGGGCCTGTAAGGCACGCCCGGCCCGATTGCTGAACGAGGCAGCCGTCGCCCGGGCGGCCCGGTCCGCGGGGATCCAGGCGCCGGCCCGGTTCGTCGAGGTCACCGCCTCGACCAACGACGACCTCCTCCGGCTGGCCGAAGAAGGAGCCCCGGCCTGGACGGTGGAGGTCGCCGCCCACCAGCAGGAGGGTCGGGGACGGCTGGGACGAACGTGGGTATCCACCCCCGGGAGCTCGCTGCTGGTCTCGGTGCTCCTGCGACCCGATCTCCCCCCTGCGGACGCCGCGCTGCTCACCCTGGCGGCCGGGGCGTGCATGGCGGTGTCCTGCTCCGTGGCGTGCGGGGTTGACGTCCGATGCGAGTGGCCGAACGACCTGATGGCCGGGGAGCGGAAGATCGGCGGGATCCTGGCGGAGGCCAAGGTCGAGGCGGCCAGGCTGGCCCACGTCGTGGTGGGCGTCGGGATGAACGTGGCCCAGACGGCCGAGGACTTTC
>VAYG01000105.1:13422-13970 GCA_005885015.1 Actinomycetota bacterium
CGGCCGCCGGGTCCGGGCGATGACGACGCAGGGAACGGAGGTCGAGGGCACGGCCGTCGGGGTGGGGGATGCGGGCCAGCTCCTGGTGGAGACCGGCGGCGGAACCGAGGAAGTGACGTTCGGGGAGATCGCCCGGCTGACGTGACCGGTCTGCGGTTGCCCTCGGCGGTGCGGGAGTCCTTCTGACCTACACTCTTCGCGTGGACGCCGACCAGCGAAGCCAGGACGATCAGGTCATCGCGGCGATCGAGCGAGCGCGCGCCGGCGGGGCCGAGAAGTACCACCAGAAGCTGGCGGAGCAGGGGAAGCTGTTCGTCCGCGAGCGCCTCCGTCTCTTGCTCGACGACGCCGACGGATTCGCCGAAGAGGGGTTGCTGGCTCGGACGCTGGCGGGAGACCTGCCCGCCGACGCCGTGGTCACCGGTGTGGGGACCGTGCACGGACGCCCCGTGGCGGTGATGGCGAACGACCCCACTGTGAAGGCCGGCTCGTGGGGGCCCGGGACGGTCGAGAAGATCATCCGGATCATCGAACTGGCCCGGAAGCGG
>VAYG01000105.1:14090-14413 GCA_005885015.1 Actinomycetota bacterium
TGCCTGTTCGGCCCGAGCGCGGCCGGCGGTGCCTACATCCCGGCGTTCTGCGACGTCGTGTTCATGGTGGAGAAAAACGCCTCGATGTACCTCGGCTCGCCCCGTATGGCCGAGGAGGTGATCGGAGAGAAGGTCACGCTCGAGGAGATGGGAGGAGCCCGCATGCACTGCGAGGTGAGCGGCTCCGGCGACCTCCTGGTCCCCGACGACAAGGCGGCCATCGAAGCGGCCCGGGCATACCTCTCCTATCTCCCGCAGAGCTACCGGGAGGATCCTCCGCGAGCCGAAGGGCGCCTGTCCGGCTATCGGGGTTCGCTGGCGGG
>VAYG01000109.1 GCA_005885015.1 Actinomycetota bacterium
CTGCGCGAAGACGTCGACGGTGGGCGCGAGGCGGACCGCCCGCCGCACGGCCACCGCCGCCCTGCGGCGCCGTTTCCGAAATGCGTTCATGGCGGTTCGGTACAGGTACCCGGTCGGATTCTCCATCCTCGACACCCGATCCCAGCGTTCCCACACGGCGAGGAACGCGTCCTGGGCCAGTTCTTCTGCCTCGTGCCGGTCGCCGGTGATCAGCACAAGCGCCCCGAACAGCCCGTCGCGCTCGGCCTCGAAGAATCCCTCGAAGCTCGGTCTCTCCACCGGAGCATCATCGTGCCTGAGGCTGGCCGGAGGAACGACCTGGAGCGGCCGGTTCATATGGCCATGAATCCCCAGCCGGCCCGGATCGTTTAGCCCGCTCGGAAGGCTGTTACTACCTGGGGTCGAGAATCGATGCGCTGGGGGCGCGGATCGATGCACAGGGATCCAGCCTGAGTGCCCGCATCGGTGGCTTGGAAGCGAGCCTGAAAGCGAGGATCGACGGTCACCTCGAACGCCACGCCGGCTGACCGCCGATGAGATCTACGCCGTCACTCCAGTGAGCGCGCCGGTCTCGATGGCGTAGAGCCACCCGCTCAACTCGGGGGGTTCGATCCCCAGTCGGGTCAGGACGGTGGCGATCTGCGATCGATGCTCGTTCCCGTGATTGACCGTCTGGACCAGGAACAGCGCCACGGGCATGGACGCGTCGTCGCCATCCCGGGTCCTCCACCGCACCACCCGGGCCGGGTCGTCCTCAACGATGACACGCTCGAAACGGCCGCCGTGGGCCGAGTTCCGCTCGCGTAACGCGTCGAACCCGGGCCATTCGCCTTCCTCCGAGGGCGGATGCGCTCGGCCCCCGGTGATCCGGAAGAGGTAGTACTCCTCGGCGTCGATGACGTGAACGAGCGTGGACACGTCGATCAGGCGGGCGCTCGCCCACGCGTTGTGTCCGAGCATCGAGACGAAACCCAAAGACATCGGGTGACGGGCCTGAGCTAGGCGGAGCGTTCCTTCGGCTGCTTGGCAGCCTTGTCCTTCTCCTTCTCGCTCCGTGGAACGAGCGTCGGGTTGACGCCGGAGAGGACCACCTGCTGGTCGATGACGCACTTGGTGACGTCCTTGCGGGAGGGGAGCTCGTACATCACGTTCAGCAGCACCTCTTCCAGGATGGCCCGCAGGCCTCGGGCACCCGTCCCCCGCAGCAGGCACTGTTCCGAGATGGCCTCCATCGCGTCCTCGCTGAACTCGAGCTCCACGCCGTCGAATTCGAAGAACTTCTTGTACTGCTTGATCAACGCATTCTTGGGCTTGGTGAGGATGTCGACGAGGGCTTGCTTGTCGAGGTTGTGCACGTAGGTGATGACCGGGAGTCGTCCGACGAACTCCGGGATGAGCCCGTACTTGAGCAGGTCCTCCGGTAGCACGTGGGAGAAGATCTCCCCGAGGTCCTTCTCCTCCAGCCGGCGCACGTCGGCGCCGAACCCCACGCCCTTCTTCCCGATCCTGCTCTCGATGATCTTCTCGAGCCCGGCGAAGGCTCCTCCGCAGATGAACAGGATGTTCGTGGTGTCGATCTGGATGAACTCCTGGTGGGGATGTTTGCGGCCGCCCTGGGGCGGCACGCTGGCGGTGGTGCCCTCCAGGATCTTCAGCAGCGCTTGCTGCACACCCTCGCCGCTGACGTCCCGGGTGATCGACGGGTTCTCGCTCTTCCGGGCGATCTTGTCCACCTCGTCGATGTAGATGATCCCGGTCTCGGCCTTCTTCACGTCGTAGTCGGCGGCCTGGATCAGCTTGAGCAGGATGTTCTCCACGTCCTCACCGACGTAGCCGGCCTCCGTGAGGGCGGTGGCGTCGGCGATGGCGAACGGGACGTTCAGCATGCGGGCGAGCGTCTGGGCCAGCAGGGTCTTGCCGCAGCCGGTCGGTCCCAGCAGCACGATGTTCGATTTCTGGAGCTCGACCTCGTCGTTGGTGGCGCCGACCTGGATCCGCTTGTAGTGGTTGTACACGGCCACCGACAGGACCTTCTTGGCCTGCTCCTGGCCGATGACGTAGTCGTTCAGGAAGGCGTAGATCTCGATGGGCTTGGGGAGCTCGTCGAGCTTCAGCTCGGCGGTTTCGGAGAGCTCCTCCTCGATGATCTCGTTGCACAGGTCGATGCACTCGTCGCAGATGTAGACACCCGGACCCGCGATGAGCTTCTTGACCTGCTTCTGGGACTTGCCGCAGAAGGAGCACTTCAAGAGGTCCGAATCGCCGAACTTCGCCACGTCCTCCCGCTCCTTCGGTTCTCGCCCGGGTCCCCGCGACCCGAAGGCCCCCCCTTACACGCGCCCCGTAGTCTAGGACGCCTTGGCCGCGATGGAAGCCAATTCGGCCTGAGCCTTTCGGCTAGAAATCACCTCGTCGATGATCCCGTACTCCTTGCCCTGCTCGGCCGTCATGATGAAGTCGCGGTCGGTGTCCCGCTTGACCTTGTCCAGCGGCTGGCCGGTGTGCTGGGCCAGGACCTCGTCGACAAGCTGGCGGTACCGGAGGATCTCCTTGGCTTGGATCTCGATGTCGACCGCCTGGCCGCCGGCCTGCCCATGAGGCTGGTGGATGAGCACGCGCGAGTGCGGGAGGGCGTAACGCTTCCCCGCCGTGCCCGCCGCCAGCAGCACGGCCGCGCCCGAGGCCGCCTGCCCCATGCAGATGGTCTCCACGTCCGGCCGGACGTACTGCATGGTGTCGTAGATGGCGAAGGTGGAGGAGACGTCTCCCCCCGGAGAGTTGATGTACAGATGGATGTCCTTCTCCGGTTCGTCGCTCTCCAGGTGGAGGAGCTGGGCCATCACCAGGTTCGCCACCGCGTCGTCGATCGGCGTCCCCAGGAAGACGATCCGTTCCTTCAGCAGCCGCGAATAGATGTCGAACGACCGCTCGCCACGATTCGTCTGCTCGATCACGACCGGGACCAGGTAATCGCTGATCTGGTTCATCATTCGTCCTCTTGGCTCGGGGGGGGATCCGGCTCTTGGATGGCCGGAGCGCCCTCTCTGGTTACTTCGGCCGACTCGACAAGGAGGTCAAGTGCCTTCGTTCGGATGATATCACCGGCCAGTGATCCGACCTGACCGGACCGCTCCAGGATTCTGCGCACATCCTTCGGGTCGCGGCCCGTTGCCTCCGCCAGTGCCTTGATCTCGCGATCCATGTCCTCCTGGGTCGCAGTGATACCTTCCGCCCTGGCCACCGCCTCCAGGACGAGGTCGGCGGTCACGCCCCGGATGGCATGCGCCCTGGCGTCCGACCGGAACTGGAGCTCGTCCCATCCCTGCGCGGTGAGCACCGCGTCCAGCGTGGTCCCGGCCCGTTCCGCCCGCTCCTTCACGCTCTCCACTCGCCGCTCGGTCTCTTCGTCCACCATCCGATCGGGCAGGTCCACCTGGAGGTCCTCCATCACCTTGCGCAGGACCAGGTCCCGGACGACGCCGACCGACTCGGATTCCTTGAGCGTTCGAAGCTTCGACAGCACGTCCTCGCGAAGCTCTTCCAGCGTGTCGAACTCGGACGCCGTCTTGGCGAACTCGTCGTCGAGCGCGGAAAGCTTCTTCGTCTTGACTTCCTTGACAAGCGCCTGGAACGTGACCTCGGTCCCGGCTCGCTCTCCGAACCGCTCCGGCAGTGTCGCGTTGAACTTCAGGATGTCGCCCTTGCGTTTGCCTTCCAGCTCCCGATCCAGCTCCGGCACGAGCTCCGCGGACCCCACCTCGGTGAGGAAGCCCACCCGCGAGACCTCCGGCAGCTCCGTTCCATGCAGCGTGGCCCGCACGTCCGCCAGGACGTAGTCGCCCTTCTGGGCGGGGCGCTCGACCACCTCGAGCTCGGCGAAGCGCTCCCGGAGGTGATCCAGGTATTCGTCGACCTCGAGCTCGCGCGGCTCCGTGGACGGCGCCTGGACCTCGACCCCCCGGTACCGCTCCGGCTCCAGGATCAGCCGAGGCCGGACCTCCACGGTGGCGGTGAACCGCAGCGGCTTGCCCTCCTCCAGCCGGTCCAGGTCGATCTCGGGGTCGGTGATCGGCGCGAGGTCATGCTCGCGGAGCGCGCGCACGTAATACGACGGGACCGCGTCGTGGACGAATTGCTCCANNNNTTCCGGAATCCAGGGATCTTCACGTGCCCGGCCACCTTGCGATAGGCGCGGTCGAGATCCCGGGCGAACTCCTCGGGTGGGACTTCGACGGTCAAACGGACGACGTGGCTGTCCGTCTCCTCGACACTCGTCTGCATGCTTCATCCGAGCGTACTGGAAACCAGGCCGATCGATGCTCAGGGGCGCTGGACCACCACGTCCTCGATGCGGGCGGGGCCCAGGACAACCTCGTGGCCGGCCACCCGCGCGGTTCGGGCCACGCCCGACGGATTCCAGATCCGGACCTGAACGGTGCCGCCCACCTTGCGGATCGCGGAGAGCTCCGCGCCCTCCACCTCCAGCAGGGACCCTCGGTCCGGCAGGTCGCCGCCCCCCGGAGCCATCACGGCGGGCGTCGGCAGACTGGCCCGCTCCCAGGCGGCCGGAAGCTCCGCCTTGGACACCCCGCGCCGCAGGGTCACCGTGACGTGATGCTCACCGATCATCTGGGCGTCCGGTGTGGGGATGTCGGGACCGGCCGGCCACGGCCGGGTGGCCAGCTGCGGCCGGCTGATCGTCCCGACGCAGCGCAGGAGGGAGATTGCCAGCTCTGGAGGATCCGGGACGACCTCGTACTCGAAGACCCCTTCCGCGAGGACAGCAACCCCTCCGGCCATCACCGCCCCTCGTGCCGGCCACGTCGGCGAGGGGCTTTCGGTCCCTCCCTCGGAGGCGAGCGGCCGTTCGGCCACCTCGAAGGGGGACATCGCCACGGAGCCCGAGGATGGTTCCTCCAACCCGACGTGGAGGCGGAGGCGATGGTCCGGCCGGCGGTTCCGGATGATGATCTGTAACCGAACGGATGACGGGCCCGCCGGCCCATCCGCCCGGACCTCGACCTGGAGGTCCTGGTCGAAAGCGGCGGTCAGGACATCGCCCTTGACGTCGGAGGAGGCGGGTTTCCTCGGCGGAGCCTCGTCGGTGGGACAGAACGTGTACAGGTCCCCGATGTCACCCTGGTCGACCAGACGGAAGGCGAATCCCCCGCCCTCGATCCGGCCGCCGGCGACATGGAGCTGGATTGGTCGCCGGTCCTCTTCTCCCCCTTCCTGGGAGGTTTCCGTCTCCACCTTCCACCCCAGCCCGGGAACGCCATCCCGCTCGAACGGGGAGGGGTTGAAGGACATCTGGCCCTTCGTTCGCATCCGCGATGCAAGCTCCCCCAAGGCGTCGTCCCGGATGCCCTCCGCGATCGCCTCGGCTTCGTCGAACCGCGCGTCGACGTCTCGGGCGACCTGGTCCACGGAGCACCCGCACACCGAGTCGTGGGCTCCGTTCCACAGGAGGAGCCGCCAGGCCCGGTGGAGCTTCCCGTCCGGCCACTCGGACCCGGGCACCAGAGCCGCCAGCGGCTCGGCGTAACGCTCCACCAGTGCCTCCACGTGGGCGCGCCGGCGCTTCTGGTGGGCCCGGGCGGAGTAGACGTTCGGCAGGAGGTGCGCCCTCGCCGCCGAACGAAGCTCACCGCGCCACACGGGCAGCGCCCCGACCGGTTCCTCCGACCCGAGGTATCCGTTGAGCGACCCGATGCTCCCACGGACCGGGCCGTCTCGGTTCACCTCTTCGAGCAGCGGTGCCAGCCGGGCCGCGGGCATCGTGTGGTCCGTGCCCACGGTGACCAGCAGGCGGTTCCGGGGCGTGTACGGTCGCAGCGACTCGGCCGCCTGGGACAGCGCCGTCCCGAGGCTGGCGGCGTCCTCGCACTGCCCCACGTACATCCCGATGCTGTAGCCGAAAGCCAGGTATTCGGTGAGGATGCGGCTGCCGTCCGGCGCATCCCACCAGAACGCCGTCTTGTCCACCGCGGCGGGGACCCCTCGCCAGACCACGGCCCGATCGAGGCCCCCGTGCCGGAGGATCTGCGGCATCTGCCCGATGTGGCCGAACTGATCGGGCAGGTATCCGGCCAGTGGGCGCTCCGCGCCGAGGTCCCGGTTCCGAGCCAGACCGAACTCCAGGTTCCGGATATGCGACTCGCCGGAGGTGAGGAACTCGTCCATCTGCGTGTACCACGGACCGACCGAAATCCGCCCCTCCCGGGCCAGCCGGCGCACATCCTCCTCTCGCTCCGGGCGGGCCTCCAGGTAGTCGTCGATCAGGGCCGCCTGGCCGTCGAGGTGGAAATGAGAGAACCTCGGCTCCCGGTCGGCCAGGTCGATCAGCAGGTCCATCATCTGGATCAACCGTTCCCGGAACCGCTCGAACGGCTCGTACCACTCTCGGTCCCAGTGGGTGTGCGGAACCAGGAACACCTCGTTCGGCGCGCCGGCGGCCATGCGGTCCATCGTGCCGAGGTCCCTCTCCGAGGCGCAAATCGTTTGGGTAGACTCCCCGCCCCGATGACCCCCGAAGAGTTACTCCGTGCGCTAGCCGATCCGGAGCGGCTCTCCGTCGCCGGGGCCCTTGCCCGCGGCCCGCGAACGGTGAAGGCGCTGGCGGACGACACCGGGCTCCCCGTCGCCAGGGTTCGCCGCCACCTCTCCCGGCTGGCCGCGGCCGGCTTGGCCCGCCCACAGGCCGACCGGCGAACCTACGCGCTGGAGACCCAGGCCCTCCGAACGGCCGCCCTGGAGGCGAGCCCGCCGCGAGAAGCGGGGCTGGCTCTCGGGGCCGTCGACGAGGAGGAGGAAGCGGTCCTTCGGAGCTATTTCCGGGCAGGACGCCTCCGGGAGATCCCGGCCAGGCGATCGAAGCGGATGATCGTGCTGACGCGGTTGGCCTTGGAGTTCGAACCAGGTGTGCGGTACCCCGAGGGCGAGGTCAACGAGGTCCTGAAGCGGTTCCATGCGGACCACGCCTCGCTTCGCCGGCATCTCGTGGACGAAGGGTTCCTGTCCCGGGAACGCGGGGTCTACTGGCGGTCGGGGGGACCCGTCGAGGTGTGACGGGCGCTCTTCAGGGGCGAGGGCCCGGCGAGGCCGGCCCTCCTGCCATCTCGGCCAGCCGCCGGTCGAGGAAGGCCCGGTCCACCGGGTTGGTCATGAGCCGGCGGGCCCGGGCGTAGGCCTCCGCGGCCTCCTCGGTCCGGCCCAGCCGGCGAAGGAGGTCTGCCCTGGTGGAGTGCAGCCACGGGTAGGAATCGAGGGCCCCGGAGTCCGCGATCGCGTCGACCATGGCCAAACCGAGGGCCGGACCGTCGGCCATGGCCACCGCCACCGCGCGGTTCAGCTCCACCACGGGGCTCGGAGCCACCTGAGCCAGGCCCGCGTACAGCCCCGCGATCTGAGGCCAGTCGGTGTCCTCCGACCGGCGAGCCTCGGCGTGGACCGCGGCGATCGCGGCCTGGATCTGGTACGGGCCGGGCCGGCGCGCTTCCAGGGCCTTGCGTATGAGCGCCGTCCCCTCGTCGATAACAGCGCGATCCCACCGAGACCGGTCCTGGTCCTCGAGCAGCACGAACTCCCCGTCCGGGCCGACCCTCGTTTCGCGCCGGGCGTGGTGCAGCAACATGAGGGCAAGCAACCCCGACGCCTCCGGCTCGTCGGGCAACAGCCCGTACAGGACCCGGGCCAGCCGCATGGCTTCCTCGCACAGCTCCACTCGGATCAGGGAGTCGGCCGCGGTGGCCGCGTAGCCCTCGTTGAAGATCAGGTACAGGACCGCGAGCACCCCGTCGAGGCGATCGGGCAACCGGTCCTCGGCGGGAACCTCGAACGGGATCCCGGCGTCCCGGATCTTTCGCTTTGCCCGAACGAGTCGCTGGGCCACGGTCGGCTCGGTGGAGAGGAAGGCCCGGGCGATCTCCCTCGTGGAGAGCCCGCCCAGCGTGCGCAGGGTCAGCGCGACCTGGGCCTCGAGGGACAGGGCCGGATGGCAACACGTGAACATGAGTCGCAACCGATCGTCCGGGATGGCGTCCACCTCCCACTCCCCCAGCTCGTCCTCGGCCCTGGCCTGCCCTGCGAGGGCCTGGAGGTCGGCCAACCGGGCGGCGGTGGCCCTGGCCGTCCGCTCCCTCCGCAGCCGGTCGATGGCCTTGTTCCGCGCGGCCCTGGTGATCCAGGCGCCGGGGTTGTCGGGGATCCCGTCGCCCGGCCACCGCGCGATGGCCACGGCGAACGCTTCCTGGACGGCCTCCTCGGCCAGGTCGAAGTCGCCGAGGATCCTGATCAACGTGGCGACGGCTCTCCCGGACTCCCGTCGGAACGTCTTCTCGACGACGACCCGGGCCGCCTGGGCCCGGCTCGCTACATCCCGGACAGGGGCAGCTCCGCGATCGGGCGCACCTCGATCACGCCTCCCCGGGCCGCGGGGAGCTTCGAGGCCGCCTCGATCGCCTGGTCCAGGTTTGCGCATTCGATCAGGTAGAAGCCGCCCAGCTGCTCCTTGGTCTCCATGAAGGGCCCGTCGGTGGTGAGGACCTTCCCGTCGCGCAGCCGAACCTGCGTGGCGGTGGTCGAGGACTCCAGCGGTTCGCCGCTTCGGTACCAGCCCTTCTCGCCGAGCCACTTCGTGTAGCCATCGTAGGCCTGAAACTCGTCGGCTTGCGCCTCCGGCGACATCCCGGCCCAGGCCTCCTCGTCCCCGTAGATCAACAACAGATAGCGCATCGTCGGCCTCCTCCTTCCCGTCAGTCCCGTTGCTCCATACCCTAGCGACGGCCGGTTGGGCCGGAAATCGACACAATCCGGGCAGCCACGCCCTCTGGACGCCTCAGGCAGTGTGATACAAGGAAGCAAGTCGAGGGGGGCTCGTGGAGGACGTGTCGATCCGGCTGCCCGCCGCATCGCCGGCCACCTACCTGCGTTACCTCGAGTGGTGGCGAGACCTTGCCCGGTTCCTCGAGCGGGACGCCGGCCTCAAGGAGCGGTCCAGGGCCATGGGCGGCCCGGTGGACGCTCTGGCGGTGCAGGTCCTCGGGCCGACCCACGCCTCCGAGATCGACACCCAGGCCCGGGGAGCCCTCAATCGGGGCGATGCCGAGGTGGCTCCGGTGATCACCGGGCGTCCGGTGCTTTGGCGCATCGCCCTCACGTATGCCGACCGCCGGATGGCCTGGCTCCGCGATCTGGCCCGGGAGCGAACCGACGTGCCCCCGATCGAGTCGGACGTGGATGCGCTCAGGGCAAGCATCCACCAGGCGGTTCGGGCGGCCCTGGACGCCCTTCCCGTCATCCTCGACATCCAGCCGCTCGACCGCCCGGGTACCTTCCGGCTGGCTGGCGAGCTGGACCTGAGCAACGCGGAGGAGCTCTACGAATTGTTGGCGTCGGAGCTGAAGTCGGGTTATCGGCTCTTCCTCGACCTCTCCGGGGTCTCGTTCATGGACAGCAACGGCATCCGCGTCCTGATCCGGCTGGCCCGGGCCGCTCAGCAGATGGATCTGTCGCCGGTGGTCCTGACGTCCGCTTCGGCCGCGGTACACCGAGTGCTCGACATCGCGCTGCCCTCGGGGATGCCGGGTCTGGAGGTCCGACCGGAGGGTTGACGCCGCG
>VAYG01000110.1:0-4995 GCA_005885015.1 Actinomycetota bacterium
TCGTCGCCCCAGGGGCCTCAACCGCCCCGTGTGGCTCGTCCACGAAGATCCGTCCGGTGTTCGCGACGCGCTCCGACTGCCGGACATAAAGGTACAGGAGGTATAGCACGCCCAGGAGCAGCCAGATGCCGACGACCAGCCCGGTGAACCGAGCCGGGCCCGACAGACGCACGACGAAGCTGAAGGCCCGGATCCCCATCGCGGTCAAGAAGGCCGGAACGAAGAAGGCGATGCCGATCAACGGGACGACGAGATGCCTCACCGGATTGAACTGATCGCGGTGCTGCGTGAGGAAGAAGCGGATGGCGGCCAGGTTGACGGTGATGTAGATCAGCACGATGACCGCGGTCGCCATCGTCGCGATCAGGATGAACGCAGGGAGAGGCTGGAAGAGGAAGCCCAGCGGCAGGGCGACGCCCAGCCCCACGATGAGCTGTCCGAACACGGCGATGTACGGCGAACGCCACAGCGGATGGATCCGGGTGAACACCGGTGGAATGAGACGGATCCGCCCCATCGCGTACCACGTCCTGGTGGTGGCGTTCGCGCCGGCATTCGAGTTGGCCACCGCCGAGTTCAGGATGGCCAGGAAGACCAGGACCCATGCTCCGCCCCACACGATCTTGGCCAGGCCGGTCCAGGGATCGCCGTTGTTGAACCCGGCGAAACCAGGCATCTTGGACGGGCCGAAGAAGACCGTGGCCGCGTAGGTCGTGAGGACATAGAAGGCGCCGATCCCGACGGCGGAATAGATCACGGCCCGGCGGATCGTGCGTCGCGGATCACGCGCCTCCTCCGCGAGCGGCGCCGCGGCCTCGAACCCGATGAACGCGAGGATGGTGTAGATCGACCCGGCGAACACTCCCCTCAGCCCGCTGAACCCCTCGGCCGTCGCGGCGCTCGTGGTGAACACCTTGAACGTGTTGTGGTCGGCCTTCGCGATGAGCCACAACGAGACGGCTCCGAAGACGGCGATCTCGAACAGTCCGAGGAGGGTCCCTGCCCGGGTGGAGATCTGGATGCCGAGGTAGCCGAGGACGAACACGAGGAGCGCCGCGACGGTCGACCAGATCCACCACTGGTCGGCCCGGCAGATGCTGCAGCTGAACTCCGAGGCAAGGGTGCCCGCCATCACGATTCCGAAGATCAGGTACAGGACCGGCGCCACGAGCGGCTCGACGAACGCGTACCCCCATGCCACGAGGAAGCCCACCGCCGGGTGCAGCCCGCGAGCCGAGTAGGTGTACATGCCGCCGGCAGACGGCAGATAGCGGGCGAACTCGCCGATCGTGAAGGCCACGCAGACGCATCCCACCAAGGCGATGAGGACGGCGAGCGGCAGCGCCCCACCTGCGTATTGCGCCCCCGCGATGATCGAGAACGCCACCGCTGCGGCGGGCGCCATGTGGGTGATCGACTGGAACAGGACCTCCCGAAGGCCGATGGCCTCGCGGGCCAGACCCGTTGCCGGGTCGCGATGCTCGGGTGAGACCGGTCCGGTGACCGTGTCCAGCAGACACCTCCCTGGTGAGCTTGGCGAAACGGGTAGAGGTTGCCACGTATTCTGCCAACGCGGAGTTCCAAAAGCGAACATCCGGGCGAGGGCCCCCTTATCCCTTTGCCAGCAGCTCCCGTGCCCGGTCGGCTCCTACCGTGAATCCCTTCCGCTCGCACACTTCCAGCGCGCGGTTCAGAACAGAGACCGCTCGATCCCTCCGCCCCGTGGTGACGAGGGCGTCCCCCAGGCTGAGCAGCGCGAACGCCCGCATGAACAGGAAGTCGGTCGGCTCGGTGAGGGCCACGGCCTCGCGGCCCAATCGTTCCACCTCTTCCGCTTCTCCCCGCCGGGCCAGGAGCTTCGCCTTGATCGATCGCAACAGGGACTGCGAGTAGACGTCTTCCGTACCGGCGGCTTCCTCTGACGTACGGAGCCACTCCTCGACCTCGTCGTATCGTCCTTGGGCGTAGATGGCCTCTGCCAGGATCCCCGCGACCGTGGAGAGCCAAGGAAGTTCGCCGATCTCCTGGAGCGTCTTGGCTCCGGCCCGGAGCTCTGGTTCCGCCGCGGCGGGATCCCCGGCCAGGATCTCCACCCACCCGGACATCTGGGCGAGCGGTCCGGCCACCCAGACAGGCAGCGAGACCTCCTCGAGGATGGAACGCGATCGTGCGATCAGGGCGCGGGCGTCATCGAACCGACCGCGCATGGCCTCGAACTTGCCCATGGTGAAGAGCGCGGTGGACATGGCCTTGCGGTCCCCGGAGGCCCGTCCCAGGACCTCCGCGCATCGAAGCAGTCCCTTCTCCACCGGCGTCGGACCGCCCCAGACGACGAGCGGTACCCACGAGAGGTACTCGAGCTCCTCGCGCTCCTGTCCGGCGGCGTGGGCATGCCGCGCCGCCCGCTCCCACGCCTCCTCGGACGTGGCGAACTGGCACGTCAGGACGCGCACGAGGCCCAGGAGCGACCAGGCCTTCGCCAACCCTCCGTCGTCGCGCTGATTCTCGAACATCGCGATCGCCGAGGTGGCCTGGGGCAGGGCCTCTTCGGCCCAACCTTCGGGGTTCGTCAAGACGCTCGTCCACAACCTGAGGATGACGGCGAGCGCCTTCAGCGTGGGATCGGCCGAGCCCTCCGCGGCCTCCGTCGTCTCCGCGACCACCTCCTGCATGCGGCTGAAGTCTCCGGTCTCGAGCAACGCGAAGGCCAGGTCCGGCAGCACCTGCACCCGGATGGGGTCGTCTGCCGGAGCGAGCTCGACGGCTCGGGAGAGGAGGTTGACCGCCGCGGGCATGTCCCCTCGGGCGAAGGCCCTCCGGCCAGCCGAGGTGAGCGGGATCGAGGCCCGGTGCCCGAGGCTCTGGGTCCGGTCGTTCGCCGGACCGAGCTCAGACAGCGCCCGGTACGCCGCCTCCAGGTGGTGGCCGATGATCTCCTCGTATTCGCCCACCCTGTCCTTGGTGCGGGCCTGGACCCAGGCAGCGAACCTCTCATGGAGCTCCGCGCGGACCGCTTTGGGGATCCCGCTGTAGGCCGCGTCGCGAATCAGGATGTGCGAGAAACGAAAGGCGTCTTCCTGTCCCAGTTCGGACTTGTCCGGGCGGATCAGATCCTTCCGGGTCAGCGACTGAAGGCTACTCCCGATGGCGGGGCGCTCTCTCTCGGGAGACAGCTCGGCGACCGCGCCCCACCAGAACACCCGCCCGACCACCGCGGCCCGTTCGATCACCGCCCGCTCCTCGCGGTCCAGGCGATCCAGTCGAGCCGTGATGAGCGCGTGGATGGTTGGCGGTATCGCCAGCGCCGAGACGTTTCCGGCCACCGTCCACGTCCCGTTGTTGCGCTGGAGCAACCCATCGTCGACAAGCATCCGCAGGATCTCCTCGACGAACAGGGGGTTTCCCTCGGTGACGTCCGCGATGCGTGCGCCGATCCCACCAGCCAGAGCATCGCCGCTGAGAAGGTTGACGATGAGGCCTTCGATCTCCGGCTCGGTCATCGGCTGCAGCGAGACGAGGGCCGCGTTCGACTTGCCGGTCATCCACGCCCCGCGAACCTCCAGCAGCTCCCTTCGGGCGAGGCAGAGAACGAGGACCGGCACTCCCTTGATCAGGTCCACGAGATACTCCACGAGGTCGAGGAACGTGATCTCGCCCCACTGGATGTCGTCGAACACGACGACCAGGGGACGTCGGGCGGCCAGCTCTTCGAACAGCTTGCGCACGGCCCAGAAGGTCTCCTGGATGCCGGGCGTGACATCCGACAGGCCGAGGAGCGCAGCCAGGCGCTCGCCGATGAGCGCCGCCTCGTCGACCGGCTCGAGCAGCTCGAGGATCTTGGGCCGGGCTTCCTCCGGCGAGTCTTCGTCGCTGATGCCCGCGGCGTCCCGAAGCACCTCCACGATGGGCCAGAACGTGATGCCCTCCCCGTACGGCAGGCAGTGGCCCTGGACGATCCTGGGGCCGGTTCCGAGCCTGGTGAGGAACTCGGACGAGAGCCGGGACTTGCCCACGCCGGCGGCCCCGACCAAGGTGACGACCTCGCAGGCCCTGTTTTCAGCGGCCCGCCGGAACGCCTCCTGCAGGGCCTCGAGCTCCCGCGCCCGGCCCACCAGCGGTGAGTCGAGCCTTCGCGCCCATCCCGACTTGATGGGAACCACATCGTTGACCTTCCATGCGATCAGCGGCTCCGTCTTGCCCTTGACGGTGAGCGGCCCGACGGGGTCGACGATGGCGGCGTCCCTGACCAGCCGGTAGGTGGCATCTCCGATGACGACGGTCCCCGGCTCGGCGGTCTGCTCCAGACGAGCCGCGATGTTCACCGCGTCGCCCACCGCGAACGACTCCCCCCGGGTGGGATCGCCGGCGATGACCTCCCCGGTATTCACCCCGATGCGCGCGAGGATCCTGATCCCCCAGGTGCGTTCGAATTCGTCATTCAGCTCGTGGAGTGCCCCACGCATCTCCACCCCAGCCCGGACGGCTCGCAGAGCGTCGTCCTCGTGCAACCGGGGGATGCCGAACACCGCCATGATGGCGTCGCCGATGAACTTCTCGGTCGTGCCACCGTGGCGCTGAACGACGGCCTTCATCTCCTGGAAGTACCGGCTCATCAGCTGGCGGAGCGACTCCGGATCCAGCGCCTCCCCCAGGACCGTCGAGCCCGTGACGTCCGAGAAGAGGACGGTCACCACCTTGCGGGCCTCGGAGGGCGGGGTCTCGGTCATGAGGAGGACCCAATTGTGGCGACCGCCTCACTGGGACAGCAACCCCCTGGCTCCGCCGACGCCCCGACCTCCGCCGAAGGGCTGCCTGCCAGCCGAAATGGAGTAGGTTGTAGCCAGCGTCGAGGAAGGAGGAAAGGATGGACTCGGATCAGGAAGCTCAAATCCTCAAGCTTGGGAAGGCCATCAACGACCCCGCCTTCAGGGAAGCGATTCAAAGCGATCTGGACCAGACGCTCCAGCGGCACGGGGTCGACAAGGACCGCATCCC
>VAYG01000110.1:5238-12989 GCA_005885015.1 Actinomycetota bacterium
GCGGGGCGCGACGCGGCACGGGCCAGGGGGAACGCCGATCCCGTAGCGGCCGGTGTGGCCGAATACTTCGACGTCCACATGATGGAAGAGACGGACCACGACGAGTGGCTGCTCGAGGATCTCGAGGTGTTGGGGATCCCTCGGTCGACCGCACTCTCGCGTGTCCCGTCCGACACCGTCGCCGCACTGGTCGGGTCGCAGTACTACTGGCTCTTCCACTATCACCCGGTCGCCCTGCTGGGCTACTTCGCGTTCATGGAAGGGTTCCCGCCGAAGCGCGAGTTGATCGACGACCTGATCGAGCGGACGGGCTTTCCCGATGCCGCCTTTCGGACGTTCGAACTCCATGGCGAGCTGGACCCCGGCCATCAGAAGGAGCTGGACCGGACCATCGATGAGCTGCCGCTCACCCCCGAGCAGGAGAAGGCGCTCGGGATGTCTGCCCTGAACACCGCCGTCCTGGTGACGCGGTCCCTGCAGGAGGTTGCGGGAGCGCTTCCCGCTGGTTCCTGAACCCTCGAGTTAGAGCGTGACGGGGCCTCCAGAAAAGCCCTTGACATGCACAAATGCGTGTCTCGTTGGCGAACAATCGTCCTCTTTGGGGGACCCTCTGGACGATGGACCGCGCACCATTTTGCGCACCTGATTCTTGGTCGGTCCTCTCTGAAGGGTTGGAGACGGTCTCATTTCAACCCCGGTCAGCTGGTCTTGATGTCAGCGGCTTGGGTCAGTGAACCGCGGAGCGCCGGTGCCTGAACGGTACTTGGCGGAGCTCGAACCCTACCGCTGTGCCTGTGGTGCGAGTGTCGGATCACCGCTTGGAACAGCAGCGCGAACGCCCTCCGGCAGCGGGAGAGCACCAGCCACACGCGTACCCAATCCCGGCGCCGACTCGACGTGCAGGCTCCCCCCGAGAGCGCCGAGGCGGTCGCTCATGTTGAGGAATCCGGCCCCGAGCCCCCGGCGCTGAGAATTGAAGCCGGCACCGTCGTCGACCACCTCGAATGCCAGCCCTCCGGCGTCCTCCCCAACGCGGATGGTAACGGTTGCTCCTTCCCCCGCGTGCTTGCCTGCGTTCTGAAGGGCTTCCAGGCAGCAGAAGTACACCGTTGCCTCCACCTCGGTCGGGTATCGGCCAAGAGAAACGGTCTCGACCGTTGTGGGCAGAGTGGAGCGCTTTGCAGCCGCGGACAGCGCGACCGTCAGGCCCTGGTCCATGAGCAGCGGGGGGTAGATCCCATGAGCTAGGCTCCGCAGCTCTACGGAGGTTTCCTGCACCTGTTGGTTCAGCTCGTCGAGGAGGGCTTTGGTCCTGTCGATGTCGTGGTCGGCCAGTGTCGAGGCGAGGCGGAGCTGGACGGCCAGGGCAGCCAAGTGCTGCTGGGCGCCGTCGTGGAGGTTGCGCTCCGGGCTCGCGACCTCTGAAGATCATCCGCCTTACGGCGCACCTCCTCGAGGGAGGCCTGAAGAGCGGAGTCGAGCTGAACGTTGTGCACGGCCAGCTCCGCGCGCTGGTCCTCGATGACACGCCGCTGCAGGAAATCCGTGCGGACGCCGCGCTCGATGGTGTAGCCGGCGACCATGCCAATGATGACGGCGGAAAGGAAGAAGAAGTTGTTGTTGATCAGGATCTCGATCGGGGTGGGCTTCAGCCAGAGGGCCACGAACTCGTAACCGGCCATGATGGCCACGCACGCTCGCGTGGCGTAGGCGAAACGAAGCTGCAAGACCGCGTACGCCCACGGGACGACTAGCAGCAGCCCCGCGTAATACAGGTAGCCGGTCGACGGGCTGGCAATGGCGATCATGGCCACGATACCGAGCCCACAAATGGCCGCCAGCGCGGAGAGAATTGGCTGCATCATGCGCTTGAAGGGACGGGTGAAGGTGAAGCCGAGCACAGCCATCGCGACGGGGCAAAAGATCGCGTAGCGGATCACCCAGATTCGTCGTAGAGCACGATCGCAAGCACGATGGCAAAGCGCGCCAGCGGTAGCGAGTGTTCGAAGGAATAGCCCGAGAATCTTGATTCGAGATCACCCGAGAATCGGAGGCGGCCGAGAGGCAACCGCGGCGTTGTCCTGTCCTTGGTCAGCTGATCCATATCCCGATCCCTGGAACGCATTCCTGATAGACGGCGTTGACGGCCTTCGATTATGACAGCGCCCCTCGACGGGGAACAGGGCTGGCGCTAGAGGCCTTCGCTCTGCTGTCTTACTGGATGACGCATTTCCTGCCCGGTTTCCTTCTAGTCGCCGATCAGGCGCCGACGCCAGTCGGTCCAGAACCCTGTCGTTGGCACCGCTGTCGTTTACGACTGGAGTTACCGCCGTCTCGGCGCTTGACGGAAAGCCCCGCCGCATGAATAAGCATCTAGCGGAGGGACGGGGTCTCCAGAAAACCCCTTGACCTGCAGAAATGTGAGTCTCGTTGGTGGACAGTCGTCTTGATGGAGGACACTAGAGACGATGGTCCGCGCACCGTTCTGCGCACCTTGGCAACGCCCGCCTTCCCTTCACGCGTGGATCTGTGGCGCCAGATGCGGGAGGGGTGCCCTTCTGCTAGGGCAGCCTGATCTCGCCGTGCACAATCGTTCCCTGCCCTGGCGCGCTTCGGATAGTGATCGTTCCGCCAATGGCCTCGATGCGATCCGACATACCTTGGATGCCGGTCCCGTGGTTAGTGGTAGTCACTTCGAAACCGCGGCCGTTGTCCTCGATGTCAAACACGAGTTTCCCCTCGCGCTCCGCGAGTCGGACCAATGCGGAGCCGGCCCCCGCGTACTTCGCGACGTTTTGCATGGCTTCGAGGGCGCAGAAGTAAACGGCGGCCTCAATCTCCCGCCGATAGCGGCCGATGCCGTCCACCTCGATCGTGGTGGCTACCGCTGCCTTGCGGCTCTGTGCCTCCAGAGCCGCCGCAAGGCCTTGGTCCGCCAGCAATGGCGGGTAGATGCCGCGCGCCAGGTCGCGGAGGTCTTTCAGCGCTTCCCGCAGCGCATCCTGGAGCCGTGTCACGCTCTGCCGAACGCGCTCCGGATCGTCTGCCAACCGGTCAAGGAGACCGAGTTGGACGGTCAGCGCGACTAGCTGCTGCTGCGCGCCATCATGAAGGTTGCGCTCGATCTTGCGCCGCTCCTCATCCTGCGCCTCGACCAGGCGGCGGCGCGAGGCCCGTAATGCATCGATGGTGGCCTGCAGCTCTGCCGCAAGGCGGGCGTTGCGCAAGACGAGTCCTGCCTGGGACGCGAGGTCCTGCAGGAGCTTGTCTTCCGTCGGAGTGAGCGGCTCGTTCCGTGGCTTCTCGAGCGCGAGGGCGCCGAGCAGCTCGTCATCGTGTCGCACCGCCACGGCGCGCGTGACCCGGTCGAACGGGGGGAGCGCATCGTCAGCTCCGAGTGACATCGAGCGACTCATGGCGATGGCGTCCGGCCACGCCGCGGCCTGACGGAGCTCGCCACCGACCCGGAGCCACACGTCCACACGCATCGCGCCTGTCCCCTGCGCAAGGATCGCCGCCATGCGCTGCAACACGTCGTCGACGCCATAGGTACCGCCCATCCGCTCAGCGAACTCGGACAGGACCTGATAGGGGGTCGCTCGATCCCCGTAGACGATCCGGTTGGCGAGCCGCTGCGCTCGGTGACGGAGAGGCTGGAAGAGGAGCGCGATGGCCACGGCCGCGGAGATCGTGAGGAACCCGCTGCCCCGACGGCCGATCATCGTCCCGACGCCGATCACGACGCCGACGTAGACGGCGGTGAGCCCGGCCGCAAGCAGGCCGTAGACCACCGCGCGATTGATGATGACATCGATCTCGTACAGCCGGTATTTCAGGATGGCGATGGCGAGCGCGGCCGGCATGCCGAAGAACACCAAGACCGCCGTGGCCAGGAACATAGCGGTCGCGACGGAGGAGGAATCACAGCGACAGGCGGCCAAAGCGGCGACCGCGAGGACGTTGGCCAGCAGCGCCAGCGCGGCCACGAACGCGACCCACTTGATCTGCTGGCGAAGCTCGCGGCCCCCCGCCCGATAGCGAACGACGAGCGCCACGAACGCGGCGGCGACCGAGAGCGCGACGACCCAGACCGTGGCGACGAGCGCCGTCGAGATGAGATGGGCCGCCGAGTCGATCCCGAGCGGGTTCCGCACTCTTAGAGCACCGCCCGGCGCGGGCAGCGCCAAGGGTACCGGGTTCAGGAGGACCCCGACCGACGTGAGCGCGACCGCGACGATCCCGATCGCCAGGATCGGGCGCCATCTGGGGGAGGGCAACGTGCCGGTCGGGAAGAAAAACAAGAGGAACGCGAGTGACGAGGCGGTCAGGACGAAGGCGCACTGCCCGAGCGCTCCCGCCGCCTCTGGCGCGGGGAGCGAGCCCCCATGCGTCACGACCCCGACAACCGCGTACCCGCCTGCCATGGAGAGAAACGCAAGCCCCAGGCCCGCGCCCTCCAACAGCCAACCGACGAGGTTTCGCGCCCGACGAACGATCAGTGCCCCGAGGGTGGCATACACGACGCCGGCGATCGCGCTCCCGGCGTTAGAAAGCGCATCCGAAAGGATCATGTCCCCCCACGCCATCGCCGTGAGGGCGACGCCCACGATCGCGATGACGACCGTCGCTACCCAAAAGGCCAGGGAGTTCCGGTCGGCACGACGAGCGGATGCCAGCATGGTGGCAATCATCGCCCGCGGGTCGAGCCTTGAACAGGGTGCTGACCTCTGACCTATCGGTGGTGGAGGCATCCCGACGTCGTTTTGGCGGAGGGACGGGGATTTGAACCCCGGAGACGGTTACCCGCCTACACGCTCTCCAGGCGTGCCCCTTCGTCCGCTCGGGCATCCCTCCGGCGACGATTCTACGAGGGCTCGGTTCCACCATGCCGGGTTGGCCCGGGCCTGCTCCTTGATCCATCGGAAGTGGTGTCGGGCGCTGAACCGGAGCGGAACGGCGCCGAGCGCGCCAGCCGCGGCCCAGCGGCGCGCCCCCCGCGGAGTCTCCTTGACCAGGGCGACCAGAGCGCTCAGACCCCACGCGTAGAGCACGGCGTTGTACGCAGGAAGCTGACCAGGCCGAAGCCCTTCCGCCGCGACCAGGACCAGCAGACCATTCCGGTCCTCCACCGGCCACAGCGTGTAGTGCACCACCGTTCCCCCGAGGGCCAGCCCCGCGGCGAACGCCAGCGGCCGATCCCAACGCGAGGATCCTCTCGCCGCGGCGATCAGCCAGGACGGAAGCACGACCGACCACAGCGCGCCCGCCCCGGCCAGTCCCAGGTACGGCTGGAAGACCAGGCCGGTGCCGGCTCCGAGCTCGAACACATGGTGGCTCGCTGCGGCGAGGCAGGTGAGGACGTGCCACGGTCGTCTCATGGTGGCCACAACGTACCCCTGGTACCGAGGTCGGCGCCGACGTACGGTTTGGCCACATGGAGGAACCGTCGGGAGCCCGCAGCGGCAGGCTGGAAGCGCTCGCGGCGGCCACGCCCACCTCTCGAGAGCGCTACGTGGATTTCCTCCGCGCCGCCAGCATCGTCGCAGTCGTGTTCGGCCACTGGTTCATCGGCATCATCTTTTGGACCGGCGGGATCATCGGGGTCCACAGCGCAATCGGAGTGACCTCCGGCCTGTGGCTCGCCACCTGGGTCTTCCAGGTCATCCCGATCTTTTTCTTCGTAGGGGGCTTCGCGAACTTCGTCGCGTATCGAAGCCTCGCGGCGCGCAATGGTGGCGGTGTGCGGAGGTTCCTTCGGACCCGCGCCGTGCGCTTGCTCAAGCCGACCGCGCTGTTCGTCGCGACGTGGCTCCTCATCGAGATGGTCCTCCATCTGATCGGCCGGGGGGGAACCGGCCTCGTCCGCGGTGTTCGCCTCGGCAACACCCTTCCCTTCGGCCCCCTCTGGTTCTTGGGCGTGTATTTCGTGGTGGTCATGGCGAGCCCGGTGACGATCGCGCTCCACCGCCGGTACGGCCTGGTCGTCCCGGCCACGATGGCGCTGGGCGTCATCGTGGCCGACGTCCTGGGACTGGCCGGCGGCGTCCGGGGGATCCGCGACGCCAACATCCTGCTGGTGTGGTCACTGGCCCACCAGCTCGGGTACTTCTACGCGGACGGATCGCTCGTGCGGCTGGGCCGTCGAGGCCACGCAGCGATGGCCATGGTCGGGCTGGTCGCGCTCATCACGCTCACCAACATCGGGGTCTATCCCCGAAGCATGCTCGGGACGGACGCCGGGTTCTTCCATCTGAAGCTGATCGAACGAAACTCGAACATGAACCCACCGACCGTGTGCGTGCTCGCCCTGACCCTATGGCTGGTGGGGCTGGCCATGCTGGCCCGTCCCTGGATCTCCCGTCGCTTGGAGCGGCCTCGGCCCTGGAAGGCGACCATCGCTGCCAACTCGATGATCATGTCCCTGTTCCTGTGGCACATGACGGCCTATGCCGCTGCGGTGCTGCTCCTCTATCCCTTGGGGTTGGGACACGAAGGCGACAGTACGGCCACCTGGTGGCTGGAGCGGCCCATCTGGGAACTGATCCCGGCGTTGTTCCTGACCGGCATCGTGCTGGTGGTCGGCCGGTTCGAGCGGCCCCGGCCGAGGGCCGGCGCCGTGGGAACCTGATGCCCACTGTTTGCTCGATTGTCTTGCGGGGAACCAGTGGGGTGCTCCCGAAGGTCCGCTCGGGACGCGGAAGGAGGGCCGATCATGAGCGCTCGCACCAAGAGGACCCGATGGGCAATGGCCGCCGCCGGAGCGGGGATGGCCATCTCGTACTTCTTCGACCCCCAGATGGGGAGGGCCCGCAGGGCCAAGGCCAAGGATCGCATCGGCGCGCTGCTCCGCCGAACCGGACGCGTCACCGGCCGCCGGGGCCGTTGGCTGGAAGGGAAGGCCTACGGGACGTGGTGGAAGGCGACCCACCTGATCGAGCAGCCCAAGGACCTGGACGACGTGACGCTCGCCCACAAGATCGAGAGCGAGGTCATCAGCAGGACGGACGTGCCCAAGGGGAAGATCGCGGTCAACGTCGAGGACGGGGTGGCATCGCTTCGTGGCGAGGTGGAAACGCCCGACCAGATGACCTCCGTGGCCCAGGACGTGCTGCGCGTCCCCGGCGTGATCGGCGTGGAGAACTTCCTGCACCTCCCCGGGGAGCCTCCGCCGAACAAGGCCCGGGCCATGCGCGCCTCGGCCATGGCCAAGAGCACGGGCTAGCAGCTCGCCGAGCCGAGCAAGCGGACGCGACGTGCGGAAGCTCCTGATCGCCCTGGCCATCCTGCTGGGGCTCCTTGTCGCGGCCGACTTCGGCCTGCGGTTGGTGGCCCAGCGCGCCGTCGCCGGCGACCTTCAATCGGCCCTGTCGTTGCGTGACCGACCGTCGGTTTCGCTGGGGGGGTTCCCGTTCGTCGCCGAGCTTGCCTCGGGCACCGTTTCCTCTGTGACCGTGCACACGCGGGGACCGGTGCATGACGGAGACCTGCGCTTCGAATCGGCCGCCCTGGCTCTGCGCGACGTCCGTTTCTCCGCCGGCCAGCTGTTGGGAGGGAATGGAACGACCATCCGGGCGGGTCACGGAGGGGGGACCGCCACCATCACCGAGAGCGAGCTGAACGCCGCCATCCGGGCCACCGCCCCGGTAACCGTGGCCTTCAGGGAGCCGAACATCGTGGTCCGAAGCGACCTGGGCGGCCTTGAGGTCGAAGCGCACCCGGTGATCGAGGGCGGGCGGCTGGTCCTGCGACCG
>VAYG01000087.1:0-11694 GCA_005885015.1 Actinomycetota bacterium
CCTCAGGCCCCTTGCTCGGATCAACGGAGGCTCCTTTGGCGAGGCCGATCACTTCGTGACGCCATCACCCGGCTAGTCCGTTCGAGTCATTTCCCTAGTCGGGTCATTCTTGGGTGATCCGGCCGCGCAGGCGTAGCGAACCAAGGGCGATGCCGCCAGACCGATGAGGAGGGGATGACCGAACACCGCGCCCGGAGGGGCCGGGGGCGGAGGGGCGGCGGTCCGCACATCTCACTACTCATCGACAGGAGGTGCTTCGTTGCCTTCGTTTGGCATGCGATTTCGCAGGGCGGGGATCGCCCTGGCCGCCACGGCGGCTCTCGGGGTCGGCGTGATCACGGGTCTGGGGCCTGTCCCAGGCAGCGCGTCGAGCCACCGGGAAGCTCCGCTGGTGGCGGCCGATCCTCAGGTGGACGGCACGGACCTGTACGCCTTCGTCAGCCCGGACAAGCCGAACACCAGCACGATCGTCAGCAACTGGATCCCGTTCGAGGAGCCGGCGGGCGGTCCGAACTTCTACTCGTTCGCCCCGGGCGTCTACTACGACATCAANNTCTACCGGTGGATCTTCAAGAACCACTACGTCTCCACCGACACGTTCCTCTACAACACCGGCGTGGTTCACCACCTCACCGACGCCACGCTGAACTTCTACCAGACCTACACCCTCACCAGGATCGGCCGGTCGGACCGGAAGGTCCTCGTGCGGAACGCGAGGGTCGCCCCCTCGGACGTGGGCGACACCTCGATGCCCGACTACCCGCAGCTCTCCGATGAGGCGATCCAGTCGTTCGGAAAGCACGGCAAGACCTGGACCGGACAGGCCGACGACTCGTTCTTCCTGGATCTTCGGGTCTTCGACCTCGCCTACGGCGCTCCGAACTTCAACGAGATCGGTGACGACACCCTGAAGGGGTTCAACGTGAATTCCTTCGTCATCCAGGTGCCCAACTCCGAGCTCACCAGGGGCGGCGACGGCTCCGGCATCGTCGGCATCTGGACGACGGCCGAGCGCCAGAGCATCCGGACCCAGACCTCGAAGGGAGACGTCCGGTTCAGCGGGAGGTACGTGCAGGTCTCCCGTCTGGGCATGCCGCTGGTGAACGAGGTGGTCGTGCCGGTCGGGTCCAAGGACCTGTTCAACGGGTCGAACCCGCTCGACGACGCGCAGTTCCTCCCGAAGGTCGTCGACCCCGAGCTGCCTCACGACCTGAACGCGCTGTATGGACTGCCCATCCCCGACTGCAACCCGAACATGCCAGGGATCCAGCGCGATTGCGACCTGGTCCCGCTGTTCCTCCAGGGTCTGCCGGGGCTGAACCAGCCGCCGTCGGTGCGGCCCAGCGAGATGCTGCGCCTGAACACCACGATCCCGCCGTGCGAGCAAGGATCCTGCAAGGACTACTCGCGGCTCGGGGTCATCGGGGGCGACAACGCCGGCTTCCCCAACGGGCGCCGGCTGGCCGACGACATCATCGACGTATCGCTGCAGGTCGTCGAGGGATGCCTGATCAACCACAACTGCGGGCCGGGCGGCCTCGGGGACGGCGTCGACCACAACGACGTCTCGTTCCTCTCGTCCTTCCCGTACCTCGCGTACCCGCACTCGGGTTCGGACGCGAACCCGCACTCGCAGATCCACCGGCAGTGAGGGAAGCGACCGACCAGCGCGTGAACGGAGGAGGGACCCGGTGGGGAGCCGGGTCCCTCCTCGCCCGCACCTCGCTGGGGACGGGCGCTCGGGGACCACGACGCATACCGTTGCGGGCGCTGCTGATCGTGGGCCTCGCAGTGACCATGTTCGGCGGGGGAGCCCTCGGGCTGCTCGTGCGGACGCACCCGTCCGGCCGGCAGGACGTCCCGACGGCGCGTCCGGCGCCCGCGGTCCCCGTCGTCGACTCGGGCTCCCTGCCGCAGCTCATCACGAGCCTCCAGCGACGCCTCCGGGCGCTCCCGGCCGACTGGAGATCGTTCGCACGGCTGGGGTCCGCCTACGTGCAGGAGGCCCGCATGACCGCCGACCCGACGTACTACCCGAAGGCCGAAGGGGCCCTTGCCCGGTCGCTGGCCCTCCACGGGGGCGGGAACTTCGAGGCGCTGACGGGGATGGCGGCACTGGCCGCTGCCCGGCACGACTTCGCCGGGGCCCTCGCGTGGGCGGAGCGGGCCGTTGCGGTGAACCCCTACAGTGCCGACGCCCGGGCGATCAAGGGGGACGCCCAGCTCGAGCTGGGGCGCTACGACGAAGCGTTCGCCACGTTCCAGAAGGCCGTCGACCTCAAGCCGGAGCTGTCCACCTACGCCCGGGTGTCCTACGCGTGGGAACTCCAGGGAAACGTCCCCAACGCGATCCGGGCCATGGGCCTCGCCCTGGACTCGGCCGGGACGGCCGCGGACTCTGCCTGGGCCGCCAATCAGCTCGGTGAGCTGTACTGGAACAGCGGGGGGAGGCTGGAGCTGGCCGACCGCTGGTATCGGTTCGCGATGGCTCGGGACCCCTCGTTCGTTCCGCCGCGAGCCGGCGTCGCGAAGCTGGAGGCGGCCCGCGGACAGCTCGGCCGGGCCATCCGTGACTACACGTGGGTGGTCGATCGGTACCCGTTGCCCGAGTACGTGATCGCGCTCGGCGACGTCCTTTCGGTATCGGGCCGGGCCGATGCGGCCGCGCGCCAGTACCAGCTCGTCCACGTGGAGGAGCAGCTGTTTCGGGCCGGCGGGGTCAACGTGGACCTGGAGATCGCCCTGTTCGACGCCGACCATCACGTCGATCTCGCCGCGGGGCTGGCCGCCGCCTGGGCCGAGTGGGGCCGCCGCCACAGCATCCACGTGGCAGACGCGCTGGGCTGGCAGCTGTACGCGAACGGCCGCTACGCGGAGGCCCTCGCCTACGCGGATCGGGCGCTCCGGCTGGGCACCCGCAGCGCGCTCTTCCTGTTCCACCGGGGCATGATCGAGCGGGCGCTGGGGATGACCGCCGCGGCCCGGCGAGACCTGGCGGCGGCCCTGCGGATCAATCCGCGCTTCTCGATCCTGTGGGGGGGTCGCGCCGGCAAGGTCCTCCGATCGCTCGGAGGCGGGCCGTGACCCTGCGAAGGCGGGCACTTACCGTGTTGTCTTTCGGTTTCGCCATCGTCGTCGCGATGGCCACCTCTGGAACGCCCCCCGCGTCGGCCCATCCGCTCGGCAACTTCACCGTGAATCGATACAGCGGGATCGTCCTCTCCCCGGGCCGGGTCGGCGTCCTCTACGTCCTGGACATGGCGGAGATCCCCACCTTCCAGGAGCGTCCCCAGATCGACGCGAACAATGACGGGAGCGAGAGCGCCGGCGAAGTCCAGGCTTACGCGAGCGGCAAGGCCGCCACCCTCCTGAACGGGGTGACCCTGGCGGTCGACGGCCGCGGTGTCGCGCTTCGGCTCACCGGGTCTGTCGTGCGATTCCTGCCCGGGCAGGCCGGGTTGGCCACGCTCCGCCTGGAGGCTCGTTTCGAAGGCAGGATCGCGGCGGCTGGCTCCGCCACCTACCGGGACTGGAACTACGCCGGGCGAATCGGCTGGAAGGAGATCACGGTTCGATCCGAGGCGGGGGTGGCCGTGGACGGCGCGAGCGTCCCCGGCATCAGCGACAGCCGGGAGCTGCTGGCCTACCCGAAGGACCTGCTGTCGAGCCCGCTGTCCGTCACCTCGGCGACGTTCCGCTTCCACCCCGGCGATCCCGCCGCCCTCGCGGCCAGCGCAGCCACCGGCTCGACGGTCACCGGCGCCCCCGTCGCCTCGGGGGGATCGTTCGCGGCTCTCGTCCGGTGGCGGCTCACGCCGCTGGTCGTGGCGCTGTCGCTGGCCCTGGCCTTCCTCTTCGGCTGCCTGCACGCGCTCGGCCCCGGCCACGGGAAGACGATCACGGCGGCCTACCTGGTCGGGGCGGGAGCGCGGGTCCGCCACGCCATGACCGTGGGGGTCGCGGTGGCCCTGATGCACACCTCGTCGGTCCTGGCGCTGGGGCTGGTGTTGTTCGTCCTAGCCAGGACCTTCCCAGTGGAGCACGTCTATCCCTGGCTCACCCTCCTCACCGGGGTGGTCGCACTGACCCTGGGGACCGGCCTGTTCCTCACCCGGCTCATGGCCAGGAGGCGGCACCTCGGCGTCGTCCACGGCCATCGCCACGACCACGGCGAGGACCACGACCACGTCCAGGCCGGCGACCATGACCACAGCCACCCCTGGGACCGGCCGGCCGCCGGGCGGAACCTGATCGCGCTCGCGGTAGCCGGCGGCATCCTTCCCTCGCCAACGGCGTTCGTGGTGCTGACGGGATCCATCAGCGCTCACCGGATCGGGTACGGGCTCGGCCTGATCGCCGCGTTCAGCCTGGGGCTGGCCACCGCCCTGATCCTGATCGGCCTCCTGGCGCTGCGGGCCCGGTCACTCGTGGCCGCCCACCTTCGAGGTCGCTGGGCAGCCCTCGTCCCCCTCGGATCGGCCCTGGTCATCGTGGGGTTTGGGCTGTTCTTCGCCGCTCGGGGGGCCACGCAGCTGGCCTGAGGCGCGAACGGGCCCAAAAAGATGGAGGAGGCCGCAGGGGAGGCGGCCTCCTCCTTGGCTTCACACCGGGCCCGGCGGGGCGTCGCCCGCTCCGAAAGGCCCGATGCTCGTCCGGCCTTGCAGAGAAGGGGGATGCTTCTCAAGGTAGATTTTCGGCCCGTTCCGGCCGGAAGTTCAGAGGTGGAAGCGTTTTTTTCGTGACGTCCGCCGCCACGTCCCAGGCCGTAGCATCGCCATCCGTGGCCGGACACCAGGTACTTCTGTACTCGCGCCGGACGTGCGGGCTCTGCGACGAGGCCCGGGCCATCATCCAGTTCGAGCGCAATCGATGGGGGTTCTCGTTCGAAGAGACCTTCATCGATGGAGATGACCGGTTGGAGCGCGACTACGGGCTGCGGGTCCCGGTGGTCCTGGTCGACGGGGTGGAGCGGTTCGAGTTCGTGGTTGACAGGGAGGAGCTCCGGAGCCTTCTCCAGGGATGATTCGCCGCCCAGGCCGCCCCGCTTGTGCCCTTGTGCGGCTCCTTTCACAATCGCGCTAGAATCCTGCCCGTGACGCCCGCCGGGCCCGATCGATGAGAGTCCGCGCCATCCCCGAGGCCACTGTGGGTCGCCTGCCCGTCTACCTGCGGGCCCTGGTCGAGATGGCTGAGCGCGGGGCGGCGATGATCTCCTCCGGTGAGCTGGCCGAGGCCGCCGGGGTGAACTCGGCGAAGGTCCGGAAGGACCTGTCCTACCTGGGCTCGTACGGGACCAGAGGAGTCGGGTACGACGTCGCCTACCTCATCCACCAGGTTCGGCGGGAGCTGGGGCTGACCCAGGACTGGCCGGTGCTGATCGTCGGAGCCGGGAACCTCGGCCACGCCCTGTCGAACTACAAGGGGTTCACCGAGCGCGGGTTCCGCATCGTGGCGGTGGTGGACAATTCCAAGGACCGTGTCGGAGAGCGGATCGGGTCGATCACCGTGGAGCACATCGACCGCCTCGGGCAGATCGTCCGCCGGGAGGACGCGGCCATCGGGGTGATCTGCACTCCTGCCGCGGCGGCCCAGGAGGTGGCGGACCGCATGGTCGCGGCGGGGATCCGGTCGATCCTGAACTTCGCCCCCGCGGTGATCTCGGTCCCCGTCCACGTGTCGGTCCGCAAGGTGGACCTCTCCATCGAGCTCCAGATCCTCGCGTTCTACGAACAACGGAAGGCCGTGATAGAGGCGGTCAAGGGTGGCCGGGCGGCGCTCGACCTGGCGGGGGTGCCGTAGGTGCCCATCCTCGCCCTGGGGGTGTCGTACCGCCGGGCCCCCGTCGAGCTGCTGGAACGGCTCGCCTTCACCGCGGAGGACCTCCCGAAGTCCTACCGGCGGCTGCTGGACATGGAGGCGGTGACCGAGGGCGTGCTGCTCTCGACGTGCAACCGGGTGGAGGTCTACGCCGAGGTCTCGTCCTATCACCCGGGGTTCCTTGACCTGAAGCGGTTCCTCGCCGAGTCGAGGGAGGTGTCACCGGAGGAGTTCGCGGAGCCGTTGTGCGCCCACTAGGTGCTGGGGGAACCGCAGATCCTGGCCCAGGTCCGGCAGGCGTATCGGACCTCTGAGGTCGAAGGGGCCACCGGCCCCTCCCTCGCCCGGCTGTTCCGGTCCGCGGTCCGGGCCGGCCGGCGGGTTCGGGCCGAGACGGCCATCGGAGCTTCGCCCGGGGCCATGGTCGAGGCCGGGATCGGACTCGCCGAACGATCCGTGGGGCCGCTGGCGGGCCGGTCCGCGCTGGTCGTGGGGGCGGGCGGGATGGCATCCCTGGCTGCCAAGGAATTGCGGGGGCGAGGCATCGGACGGCTCCGGATCCTCAACCGGAGCCCGGAACGGGCCGGGCGGCTGGCGGCGAAGGCGGGCGGCGAGCCAGGGGGCCTGGAATCCCTGGCCGGCGCCGTGGCCTCCTCCGACGTGATCGTTTCCTCGACCGGCGCACCCGGGACGGTGATCGGAGCGGCGACCGTGGAACAGGCGACGCACGAAGACGGGCGCCCGCGCTTCTTCCTCGACCTCGCTGTCCCCCGGGACGTCGACCCGGCCGTCGCGACTCTCCCATGGGTGCAGGTTGCGGACATCGACGACCTCCGGGAGGCGGTGGGGGAGAACGCCGCCGCGTCGGAGGAATTCGCCCGGGCCAGGGCCATCGTGGGAGAAGAGGTGCGCCGGTTCTCGGTGTGGCGGCGGGCCGCGAAGCTGGCGCCGCTCATCGAGGCGCTCCGCGACCGGGGAGCCCGGATCCAGGCCGGAGAGCTGTCCCGCGCCGCCCCTCGGCTGGCGAGGTTGTCCGATCGGGAGTGGGCGGCGGTGGAGGCGTTGGCCTCGGGCATCGTGGCCAAGCTCCTGCACGCCCCCATCGTCCGGCTCAAGGAGCGGCAGGATGCGGGCGGGGCGGATTCGCTGGCCGGAGCCCTGGCCGATCTGTTCGACCTCCGGCCGCCACCCGGCCCCTGACCGCCGGCGCATCGCGTGACGGGTCTCAGCAGTCGTCGGGCGTCGGTACGGTGAAGCTCCGGATCGGGACGCGCCGGTCCCGCCTGGCCATGGCCCAGGCAGAGGAAGTCGCCTATCACCTGGCCCTGCTGAGCGTGGAGGCGGAGCTGGTCCCCATGGTCACCTCGGGCGACCGTGGTGGCCCGGCCGGGACGACGGGCGGGGTCAAGGCGTCCTTCGTCGCAGAGATCGTCCAGGCGCTGCGGGAGGGACGGGTCGACCTCGCCGTCCACTCGGCCAAGGATCTCCCGGCCCACGACCTCAACGACGTGACCGTTGCCGCCGTTCCCGAGCGCTCCGACCCCTTCGACGTGCTGGTGACACGGGAAGCGAACCTCGGCCCCGGGGCCGTCGTCGGGACCTCGAGCCTTCGCCGTCAGGCGCAGCTCCTCAGGTCCAGGCCGCACCTCGAGGTCCGGCCGCTGCGAGGGAACGTCGACACGCGCCTGTCGAAGCTCGAGTCGGGCGTTGTTGACGGGCTGGTGCTCGCGGCGGCAGGCCTGGCCAGGCTGGGTATCTCGCCCCGCCACGCGGTGCCGTTGCCGCTGGACGAGATGGTCCCGGCTCCGGGCCAGGGTGCCCTGGCCGTCCAGGCTCGGACGGGGGACGACGGGACGCTCGAGGCGGCGGCACGCCTGAACCATCCCCGGTCCCGGGTCGCGTTCGAGGCCGAGCGGGGGCTGGTCCGCCTGCTCGGCGGGGACTGCTCGCTGCCCCTCGGCGCCTACGCAGAGCAACGGGAATCGGCCGTGCGGTTGATGGCGGTGGTGATCCGTCCCGACGGCGCCGATCTGGCCTGGGCGCAGGTGGAGGCAGCGTCCCCGGAGCAGGCGGCCCAAGAGGCCGCCCAAACACTGCTGGCGGGGGGAGCCGGGGCGATCCTCGCTGAGGCCGCCAACCGATCGTGACCCGAACCCTCGAGGGGAGGGTCGTCGTGGTGACCCGTCCGCGTCGCGGCGTCCGGGAGCTGGCGGACCGGCTGGAGGATCGTGGAGCTCGCGTCCTGTCCGCCCCGGCAATCGTGTCCGAGCCCGACCGGATGGCCGCGGCGCGCTGGAAGAGATTCCTGACCCAGGGGCGGGTCGACTGGGTTGTGTTCACCAGCCGGTCCGGTGTCGAGGCGCTCCTGGGGAGAGCGGGTGGCCTCAGGCAGCGCCGCGGGGTTCCCGGGGGCAACGCCCATGTGGCCGCCGTGGGTGAGGGCACGGCCCGGGCCCTGGAAGACCTCGGGGTGACGCCCGACCTCGTTCCACCCGCGTACACGACCGCCGCGCTCGGGCGGGCCTTTCCCCGCGGCCGCGGTGCCGTCCTGATCGTTCGGGCGGACATCGCCCCGGCCGGTCTGGAGGACGCCATCGCCGCGAAGGGATGGACGCCGACACGGGCCAACGTCTACACGACGGCATTCGCCCCGAACCTCCCGAGGACCGTGCTCCTCGCTCTCGACCAGGGGCGGGCCGACGCCCTCACGTTCACCAGCGCCTCGACCGTGGACGCGTTCACCCGGCTGGCCGGCGCCAGGCTCCGGAAGGCGCCCCGTGTCCCCAAGGTCATCTGCATCGGGCCGGTGACGGCGGCGACCGCGCGGAAGCGGGGCCTGCGGGTGGCCGCCGTGGCCCGTCCGCATACAATCGAGGGGCTGGTGGAGGCCGTCGAGCGGGCGTTCCGCCCGCGCCGCCCCGCCGGCAAGGAGAACTGACCCGGTGCCCTTCCCGCAACAGCGCCCCCGCCGGCTCCGCCGGACCCCCGCCCTTCGCGGGCTGATCCGGGAGGTCGACCTCTCGCCTCGCCACCTGATCGCCCCGCTCTTCGTCAAGGAGGGGATCGCCGAGCCGCTGCCGATCCCGTCCATGCCGGGCCACGCCCAGCACACGCTCGAGTCGCTGCGGAAGGAAGCTCGCGAGATCGCCTCGAAGGGTGTGCTGGCCTTCGTGTTGTTCGGCGTCCCTGGGCGCAAGGACGCCGAAGGGTCGGAGGCGTGGAACCCGGCCGGCATCGCCCAGAAGGGACTCCAGGCGCTCCGGGAGGAGCTGGGCGATGAGGCCGTCCTGGTGGCGGACCTGTGCCTGGACGAGTACACGGACCACGGGCACTGCGGGGTGGTCGGCCCGGACGGGGCCGTCGACAACGATCGGACCGTCGAGCTGTACGAGCGGATCGCCGTGGTCCAGTCGCATGCCGGGGCCGACCTGGTGGCGCCCTCCGGCATGATGGACGGGCAGGTCGCGGCCATCCGCCGGGCCCTCGACGATGCCGGGCGGACCTCAACGGGAATCCTCGCGTACGCGGCGAAGTTCGCCTCCTCCTTCTACGGCCCCTTCCGCTACGCGGCGGAGTGCGCGCCGAAGTTCGGCGACCGGGCCGGGTATCAGATGGACCCGGCGAACGCCGGCGAGGCCCTCCGAGAGATCAGGACGGACATCGAGGAGGGCGCGGACCTGGTCATGGTCAAGCCGGCGCTGCCCTACCTCGACGTGATCCGGCTGGCCAAGCAGGAGACGGGCTTCCCCCTGGCCGCGTACAACGTGAGCGGGGAGTACGCGATGGTGAAGGCCGCCGCCGGGAACGGGTGGATCGACGGACCTCGCGCGACCCTGGAGGTCCTCACCTCGATCCGCCGGGCCGGGGCGGACCTCATCCTCACGTACCACGCCAAGGAAGCGGCGGACTGGCTCCAGTGACGGAGCCGTCCGGCGAGCTCTTCGAACGGGCCGGTGGGCTGATCCCCGGGGGAGTGAATTCTCCGGTGCGCGCCTTCAAGGCGGTGGGCGGCACGCCGTTCTTCGTGGCGAGTGGATCCGGCGCGTACCTCCAGGACGTGGACGGCCGCAGGTACCTCGACTTCGTCCAGTCCTGGGGCGCGCTGCTGTTCGGCCATGCCCGCCCGGAGATCGTCCGGGAGGTGACCCGCGCGGCCGCCAGCGGCACCACGTTCGGGGCTCCCACCGAGGGTGAGGTCCGGCTGGCCGAGCGCATCGTCGACGCCGTTCCAGGCGTGGAGATGGTGCGGCTGGTCTCCTCCGGGACCGAGGCCGCGATGAGCGCTGTCCGGCTGGCCCGCGGCTTCACCGGCCGGGCGAAGGTCCTGAAGTTCGAGGGGTGCTATCACGGCCACACGGACGGCCTGCTGGCACGGGCCGGCTCCGGTGTCGCGACGTTCGGGGTGCCGGATTCGCCTGGGGTGACGGGCGCCGCCGCCGCCGACACGCTGGTCGCACCGTTCAACGACGTCGAGGCGGTCCGGGAGGCCTTCGTCTCCCTCGGCGAGGAGATCGCGTGCGTCATCGTCGAGCCGGTCGCCGCCAACATGGGCGTGGTCCCACCGGACACCGGTTACCTCCAGTCCCTCCGCGACCTGTGTGACGGCCACGGGTCCCTGCTGGTCTTCGACGAGGTGATCACGGGCTTCCGCCTGGCCAGGGGAGGTGCCCAGGAGCTCTACGGGGTGATCCCCGACTTGACCTGCCTGGGCAAGGTCATGGGTGGCGGGTTCCCCTCCGCCGCATTCGGGGGCCGCCGGGACGTCATGGAGCTCCTGGCCCCGGCGGGTCCCGTCTACCAGGCCGGGACACTGTCGGGGAACCCGGTCGCGGTGGCGGCCGGACTGGCCGCCCTCGACCTGATCGACCGGCTCGACCCGTTCTCCGACCTTCGCCATCGCGCCGAGCGGCTGGTCGAGGGGCTGGGCAAGGCCTTCGAGTCTGCCGGCCTCCCGGTGGCCATCAACCGGGCCGAGTCGCTGTTCTCGGTGTTCTTCAGCGAGGGCCCCGTCCGTGACCTGGCCGGCGCGCGGGGAGCGGATCACCAGCGCTACGCCCGGCTCTTCCACGGAATGCTCGACGCGGGGGTCTACCTTCCACCGTCCGGGTACGAGGCGTGGTTCCTCGGCACCGCGCATGGTGAAGAGGAGATCGAGCGGACGGTCGAGGCCGCGGAGGCCGCGGCTCGGGCTATCGGCTGATCGTGATCAGGAGCGTGATCGCGATGGCGATCACCATGACGGTGAACGCGATGAACGCGTCGGCCCCGTTCGTGATCGCCGCCACCAGCTGCGCCATCGGTCCCTCCTGATCCTCTCCGCTTCTAGGCCGGCCCGTACCAGGGAGGGGCGGTCCCCCCGGTCAAGATCGCCTTCCGGCGCCGCTCCGCCCGGTCCAGGAAGGGGACGTGGATGATGAACCCGAAGAGCGACGCTCCCAGGAAGCTCCACGAGTAGACGGGGACGTTGCCCGAGTCGTGGTAGGCGTACACGGTGACCTCGCGGCCCCCCGCGGCGAAGAAGCCGTGGGCCGCCACCAGGTGGGTGTGGCCCGAGGTGGCGAAGGCGAAGTCCTCCACGCTGAACGTGGTGGGGTCGAGCGTGACGCAGTTCGTCTCCAGGGGCTGGGTCGGGTCGCACACACGCTTGCCCTGTCGTTCGAACTGCTGCTCTGCCACGGCCACCAGGTACTTCTGGATGGCCGCCTTCGCGTTGTCCGAGGACGACTTGAGGGTCTTGGGAGGATTCGCCGGCAAGGGGTCCCAGGGAGGACCGGGGAACTTGGCCGTCTCGGCGTAGCGGGTCTGGAGGCCGTCCGACCCGGCGGCGAAGACCTGCCAGTGCGCCTCCGTGCCCCGGGGGCCCTGATGGGGCACCAC
>VAYG01000087.1:11730-12219 GCA_005885015.1 Actinomycetota bacterium
GTACGCCATGCGGAGACCGAAGACCGCCGACAGCAGGAGATAGACGCTCCCCACGAACAGGATGAGAGCCGCCAGGACGGCCGCGATGCCCTTGGCGAACGAGGGCGCGAGGGCGAGCAGGTCCGTCATGGCGAGGCCGAGGCGGACGGGCTCGCCGAGGCGGAGGCCGACGGGGCCGGCGAGGTCTGGGGGTGCAGGCAGACGTTCTGGGACTCCGGGACCTTCTGGATGGACAGCAGGTAGTTCACCACGTCCTCGATCTGCTGGTCGTCCATGGCCCCCGCGTAGCGCACGCTCCACGACGGCATGTCGGTGTTGGGCCTTCCCTTGGCAATCGTGTTCACCACGTCGTCCAGGCTCTTGATCTGAGGGTGACCGTAGGCCGACCCGCCGCAGACGGTCTGGAGGTTCGGGACGGTGACCAGCGTCTGGTTGTACACGTTCACCCCGCCGTGCAGTCCCGGGCCGTGGCACCGCTGGCAGTTGAAC
>VAYG01000095.1:0-5700 GCA_005885015.1 Actinomycetota bacterium
GGACGACCAGCACGTCGCCGTCGTCGAGGTGGAGCAACAAGTACTTCCCCTTCCGGTCGACCTTGGTGATCTTCTTGCCGGCCAGGCCGTCCGAGAACTCCTTGCGCCGGGCGTGCCGGCGGATCACCCGCATCGCGTTTCGCTGCGGGCGAACGTCGGCGTCCTTGATGCGCCTGCCCACGACCTCCTTCTCGAGGTCCCGGCGCATCACCTCGACCTCCGGCAGCTCCACCTCAGTGCTCCTTCGCCATCTCGGCCGACTCCTCGGACAGGCGGTCGTACGCCTCCCGCGCCGCCCGCTGCTCGGCCTCCTTCTTCGATCGCCCGGTGCCCCGGCCCATCTCCCGGCCTCCCACGAACACCGTGGCGGTGAACTCCTTCTCGTGGTCGGGACCCCGCTCGGCCACGCGATACTCCGGCAGCCGTCCGAGGTCCTGCGCCGCCAGCTCCTGGAGGATCGTCTTGTAGTCCCGCTCGCCCTCACCGCGGACGTAGGCGGCGATCCGGGGCCAGAACAGCCGCTCGATGACGGGGGCGGCGGCCTTCAGGCCACGATCGAGATAGAGGGCCCCGAGGACGGCCTCCAGCCCGTCGGCCAGGATGCTCGCCTTGTCGCGGCCCCCGGACTGCTCCTCCCCCTTGCCGAGCAGCAGGGCCTCGCCGAGCCCGAGCTCCCGGGCCACGTCGGCCAGGGTGGCCATGTTCACCATGGCCGCCCGGAGCTTCGCCAGCTCGCCCTCGGAGCGCTCGGGGAAGGCCCGGTACACCAGGTCGGTCACGACAACGCCGAGGACCGCGTCTCCCAGGAACTCGAGCCGCTCGTTCGTGGTCAGCCCGCCTTTCTCGAAGGCGAAGGACCGATGGGTGAGCGCCGACTCCAGGAGGTTGCGGCCGTGGAACCGGACCTCCAGCGCCTTCTCCAGGGGAGTCTGTTTCCTCGCCACGGGACCGCTCGTCCTTCCCCTACTCCACCTCGAGGACCTGACGACCCCCGTAGTAGCCGCAGTTCGCGCACACCCGGTGCGGAAGCTTCGGCTGGTGACACTGCGGGCACTCGGCATAGGTGGGCGGCGTCGACTTCCACTGCGAGCGCCTCGTGCTGGTCTTCGACTTGCTCATCTTCCGTTTCGGCGTGGGCATGATCTGGTTCGCTCCTTCCTGTGTCGTCCTCAGTCCTGATCGAGGTGCAGGTCGAGCAGCGGTGCCCACCGCGGATCGACCTCGGGCGGGCACGCGCACTCCCCAAGGTTGCGGTCGCCGCCGCAGCGAGGGCACAGGCCCAGGCAGTCGGGCCGGCACAGCGGGGCGAACGGCATGGCCAGCACGATGGCGTCGTGGATCATCGGCTCCAGGTCCAGCGACCCCTCGTCGCCCAGCGGATACTCGTCGCCCTCGGGCGAAGCCCCGGCCGAAAACAGCTCCTGCACCTCCAGCGAGAACCCCCGGTCGAAGGATTTCAGGCAGCGCGCGCACGAGAGCCGCATGGTGCCCGACACCGGCCCGGTCACGAGGACGCCGTCCACCACGCTCTCCAGCAGGAGGTCCGCCCCCACCGGCCGCTCCTCCGGCACGGTGGCCAGCTGGGTGGCCAGCCCCCCGATCGCCTCCTCGACCCGCACCGTGCGGGACGAGCCTGGCTGGCCGACCAGGTCGCGCACGTCGATCAGCACCGTCATTGCTGTTCCTCGGGCTCGGCGGTGCCGAACTCCTCTTCGGCCACCGAGACGCCCCGCAGCTTGTCCCGGCCCCGCCGGACCTGGCCGATGGACTTCTGGAGCTCGCCCAGGGTCCGCTCGAGGACGATCTCGAACTGGGCCAGCTTGGCGTCCACGTAGTCCTCCGCCTCCAGCCGGATCTGCCGGGCCATCTCCCTGGCCTCCTCCAACAGGCGCTCGCTCTCGGCCTGGGCCGACTTCACCACCTGTTCCCGGGACAGCAGCCGGACGCGCTCTTCCTGGGCCTGGTGGACGATGGCCTCGCCGTCGCGCCGAGCCTTGGCCAGCAGCTCCTCCCGGTCCTTCACCACCCAGCGGGCTTGCTTGATCTCTTCGGGGAGCTCGCCCTGGGCCGCCTCGAGGATCTCCAGGACCTCCTGCTGGTTCAGCAGGACGCTCGAGGAGAGCGGCATCGACTTGGCCGTGCGGACCAGCTCCTCGATCTGCTGCAGCCGGGCGGCGATGTCCACGGGGCTCAGTCCCTCCCCGTGGAGAGCCTCTCCTCCAAGCGGCCCCGGACGAAGTCCGGGACGAGCCCGGACACGTCCCCGCCGAAGCGAACGATTTCCTTGATCAAGGACGACGAGATGAACGACCACTCCGGGCTCGTCGGGAGGAAGAACGTCTCCACCCCCGACAACCGGTTGTTCATCTGCGACATCTTCAGCTCGAAGTCCATGTCTCCCTCGCCCCGCAGTCCCTTCACCACGACCCCCGCGCCCCGGTCCTGCGCATGGTCGACCAGCAACCCGTCGAACGAGCTCACCTCGACACCATCGATGTCGGCGACCGCCTCCTTCAGCATGGCCACCCGCTCCTCCGCCGAGAACAGCGGCTCCTTCGACGGGTTGGCCAACACCGCCACGATCACACCGTCGAAGCAGCGGCTGGCCCGGCGGATGATGTCGATGTGCCCGTTGGTAACCGGATCGAATGTTCCCGGGCACATGGCGCTACGCCCCATCCTCGTGGTGCCTCCTGCGGTCACGGGATGCGGAATACGAAGACGATGCTGTCGCCGTAGGAGAGCCGTCGTTCGAGCTGCCAGTTTAGCGGAATTACAGGCATGTAAGTTCGGGTGGAACGGGACAGGACGACCCGCCCGCCGGGCGAAACCACGCCCTGACCTGCGATTTCTTGGAGGAGGGCCTCCAGGTGGGCCTGCTCCAGCCGGTAGGGGGGATCCAGGAGCACCAGGTCGAACGGACCCCGTCCCTCCCGGACGGCCCGCATGGCCTCCACCCGCCGGACGGTGCCCCGCGCCGTGAGCTTGGTCCGCCGGAGGTTCTCCCCGATCGTCTTGACCGCGGCCGGGGCGGGGTCGACGAACAGCGCGCCGGCCGCGCCCCGGGAGAGGGCCTCGATCCCGATGGCCCCGGTGCCGGCGAACAGGTCGAGCACCCGGGCCTCCTCGACCTCCTCCCCCAGGCTGGAGAACAGGCCCTCGCGGGCCCGGTCCGACATGGGGCGGGTGCCTGCGGGCACGGGAGCCAGGCGGGTGCCCTTGGCGCTGCCGGCCACGATCCTCATGGGTTCGGACACGATCGCCGGCGTGGGTCCAAGGTCAGGAATGGAACAGCCACTCGATGGCCTCGCCGGCGAAGGTGGTTCGAAGGAGGTCCAGGAGCTCGGGGTGCCGGTCGAGGCCCGGATCCGCGTCGATCACCTCGAAGGCCCTGGACCGGGCCCGTCGGACCACCTCGGTATCATCCGCGAGCCGGGCCAGCTTCAGGTCCGGCAACCCCGACTGCTTGACGTCGAACAGCGTCCCCTCCCCCCGCAGCCGGAGGTCCTCGTCGGCCAGCTTGAACCCATCGGTGGTCCGGACCATGGCGTCCAGCCGGGCCCTGGCCTCCACGTTGCCAGGCTGGCTCTCATCGAACAGGACACAGGTCGAGGCGTGCCCGCTGCGGCCGATGCGGCCCCGGAGCTGGTGCAGCTGGGCCAGTCCGAAGCGCTCTGCGTTCTCCACGAGCATCACCGTGGCGTTGGGGACATCAACGCCGACCTCGATGACGGTGGTCGAGATCAACACGTCCGCGCGACCGGCTCGAAGCGCCTCCATCGTCGACTCCTTCTCCAAGGGTCGCATCCGGCCGTGCAGGAGCGCGAGCTGCATGTCGGGGAACACCTGGGCCCGCAGCCGCTCGGCCTCTTTCTCCGCGGCCCGGACCTCCAGGCGGTTCGCCTCGTCGATCGCCGCGCACACCACGAAGGCCTGCCGGCCTGCCGCCACCTCCCGGCGCACCAGCTCGTAGGCGGCCCTGCGTTCCGCCTCCGTCCGAGCCACGGAGGTGCGGACGGGCTGCCGGCCGGCCGGCATCTCGTCGAGGGTGGAGACGTCGAGGTCGCCGTAGTAGGTGAGGGCAAGGGTCCGCGGGATGGGGGTGGCCGTCATGATCAGCACGTCCGGGTGAACCCCCTTTTCCTTCAGCACCACCCGCTGGTGGACCCCGAACCGGTGTTGCTCGTCGATGACGGCCAGGGTCAGGTCGGCGAACTCGACCCCCTCCTGCACCAGCGCGTGCGTGCCGATCACCATGTCCACCGCCCCGCTCCGGATCCCCTCGAGGACGCGCCGACGATCGGCCGCCGTGACCGATGCGGTGAGCAGCGCGTAGACGAGCCCGGGCGGAGCGACGGCAGGTGGCGCTTCGTCGAGCAAGCTCGGCTGTGATCCATCCGGCCGGTCTCCGGGAAGGGACAGGAGGTCGGTGCCGCCGATCGGAGCGAGCAGCTGGCCGGCCGTGTGGAGGTGCTGACCGGCCAGCACCTCGGTGGGGGCCATGATCGTGGCCTGATGGCCGGACTGCACGGCGGCCAGCGCCGCGGCCAGGGCAACGACCGTCTTGCCCGACCCCACGTCTCCTTGTAGCAGCCGGTTCATCGGCCGCGGCGTCTCCATGTCCGCGCCGATCTCCTTGATCGCCCGCCGCTGGGCCGAGGTGAGCTCGAAGGGAAGCCCGGACAGGAATGCGGACGCGAGCGCCCCGGACGACTCGTGGACCACTCCCTCCTCCGTTCGCTCGATCCTGCGCTTGCGGTAGGCCACGCCGAGCTCCAGCGCGAACAGTTCGTCGAACTTCAGCCGGTCCCGGGCCCGGGCCAGCGCATCCGGGTCCTCGGGGAAGTGGACGGCCCGGATGGCCGCGTCTTCGGCCCCGACCGCTTCGGACCGGAGAACCTCTGGTGGGAGGGGATCCGGGAGCAGGCCGAGCCGTTGCAGGGCCCGGTACACGAGCTCACGGATCGTCCGGCTGGTGACCCCTTCCGCCGCGGGGTGGACGGGGGTGATGCGGCCCGTGTGGACCAGGTCCGCCTCCTCGCCCCGGAGGACCTCGACCTCCTGGTTGGCGAGCTGGAGCCTCCCCCGGTACGGCTGAGCCCGTCCCGACACGGCCAGCTCGATTCCCTCCCGGTAGGTGCGGGCGGTCCACGGTTGGTTGAAGAACGTCAGGTCGAGGTAGCCGGTCCCGTCGTAGACGGTCACGGTCACCATCGACTGCCGCCGTCGGGTCAGCCGGTTGGTGACGCGACGGACCCGCCCGATGACGGTGACGTCCTGGCCGATCCTGATCTCGCGGATGGGGACGGTGGCGGAGCGGTCGATGTACCGGCGCGGGTAGTGCCGGAGGAGCTGACCCACCGTTTCGATGCCGAGCGTCTCGGCCAGCACCTCGTGGGCGGGCGGACCCTTGGTCCGAAACCCCGTTCTGCGGCCGGCTACCGATGGGTCGATCGCCACGATGGGACTGTCGAGGGCGAGCCGGCCCTCGACCCTCATTCGACCCCGATCAGGAAGTGGCCGGGCTGGCCGCCGGCGATGACCTCCAGCCGGAGAGCGCTGAACTGACTCATCAGCTCCTCCTCGACCGCCGCCCGATCTTCCCCCGTCGCATCGGCCCCCACGATCAGCGTGATGACCTCGTCGTCCTCGGCCACGAGGCCGCGAACGACCTTCGCCGCGCATTCGGCACTCGTCAGC
>VAYG01000095.1:5736-7515 GCA_005885015.1 Actinomycetota bacterium
GCCGTTGAACGCCGCGGCCGCGGAGAGCGCGGCCGGCATCGCCGACGGCCCCAGCACACGGACCTCCTTGCATGACGAAGCGGCGAGCTCCGCCGCGGACGCGGTGTTCGCGGGGTCGGCCATCACGATGACCGCGGATGCGGGCGCCGCTTCGGTCGCTTCGAGCAGCCGGCCGGTCGATGCCGTGTTGCCGGGACCGCCAGTGAGTACGACCGCACCCAGCGAGCGGAACGTCTCGGCCAGCCCCTCTCCCTCACTCACCACGACCAGGGCGCACTTCTGCTCGGCGACGCGAACGGCCCGAGCCTGCATTCCCAAACAGTCCGCGACCCGGCCGGCCAGGTCCACGACCCGTACGTCGCGGGTCCGCCCCGCTCGTGCACCGGCCGCCACCGCCCCATCGGGGTCGTTCGTGTGGACGTGGACGTGGAACAGCCCCCCTCCCCCCACGACGACCAGGGAGTCACCGAGGCCGAGGAGCGCGTTCCGCAGGGGGGCGATCGCACCTTCTTCTGCCTCCAGCAGGTACTGGACCTCGAAGGCGAACTCGACCTCGGGGAGGCCCTGGTCCTGACCCACCCTCCCAACCGGGCCGAGCGGCCCGGGCGGCTCGGAGGGATCCCGTCCCATGGCCGCCGCGGCCAGCGAGTCGAGGAGCAGCAGCAGTCCCTTCCCGCCGGCATCGACGACCGCCGCCTGGTTGAGCTGCGGGAGGAGATTGGTGGTCCGAGCCAGGGACCGCCGGGCCTCGGCCAGGGCGGCCTCGAGGACCAGCCCGCACGTCGTGCCATCGTGGGAGTCCCCGACCGCGCGGCCGGCGGCCCCCGCCGCATCGCGCATCACCGAGAGGATCGTCCCCTCCGCCGGCCGGGCCACCGCCCGGAAGGCCTCCTCCGCGGCGTGCTCCAGGGCCCCGGCCAGCTCTTCAGGCGAGAACGCCCCCCGTGGGGGCAGCAGCTCGCACAGCCCTCGCAGGATCTGGGACAGGATCACCCCCGAGTTGCCTCGCGCACCGAGCAACGAGGCCCGGGCCACCCGCGCCCCGAACTCCTCCGGGCCCAGGTCCTCCGCACCATCGGAAGGAAGCGCGGACACCACGGCCTCCTGCGTCAGCAGCATGTTCGTCCCGGTGTCGCCATCGGGCACGGGATACACGTTGAGGGAGTCGAGCTCCTGGCGATGGCTCCGCAGCTCCTCAGCGAAGATTTGCATGGCTTTCCGCAACGCGGGAACGTCGAGAGTTCCGGGGAGGCTCATCCGCCTGGAACAATAGTCGTCGAGATGTCGGCCGCGGTGGGAAGGAGGATGCTCGCCGCCTCGGCGTGCCTGACGATCCTCCTCTGCGCCTGCGGAGGTGGGTCCGGGGCCCGGTCCTCGGGCTTCGCCACCCCCGACCAGGTCCTCCGATCGAGCCCGACGGCCGACCTGGCCCTGGACCCGTCGGGGTTTCGTCAGCTCCTCAGCCAGCTTCGGGGAAAGCCGGTCGTGGTGAACATCTGGGGTTCGTGGTGCGGTCCGTGCCGGGCGGAGGCCCCCGTCTTGGCGGCCGCGGCGAAGACCTACGGCGACAGGGTCCAGTTCATCGGCGTGGACGTCCTGGACCACATCGGGCTGGCCCGCGCGTTCATCCGGCAGTACGGGTGGACGTACCCGAGCGTGTTCGACCCGACGGGGAGGATCCGCGACTCAATGGGTCTCATCGGACAACCGCACACGGTGGTCATCTCTCCGACGGGAGGACGGTTCGTGTTGAGCGGCCCGGCGACCGAGGCCGATCTC
>VAYG01000096.1 GCA_005885015.1 Actinomycetota bacterium
TCCTGATCGGAGCGACCACCGAGAACCCGTACTTCTCGCTGGTGTCCCCGCTCCTTTCCCGATGCCTCCTCCTCCGGCTGGAGCAGCTCACGCCGGAGGCCATCCGAACCCTGCTCGATCGGGCGCTGGAGGATCCCGACCGTGGCCTGGGGAGGATCGAGGTCAAGGTCGCGGAGGATGCCCTCGACCATCTGGCCAACGCGGCGGGGGGAGACGCCCGGGTGGCCCTGACCGGGCTGGAGACCGCGGTGTTGGCGGCGCAGGCCGGAGGCGAGCCCGAGGTGGACCGGCCCGCCGCCGAGGAAGCGCTCCAGAAGAAGGCCATCGTGTACGACCGGCAGGGCGACGCGCACTACGACGTGATCTCGGCGTTCATCAAGAGCATCCGGGGTTCCGACCCGGACGCCGCGCTGTTCTGGCTGGCCCGCATGATCGAAGCAGGGGAGGACCCTCGCTACCTCGCCCGGCGGATGGTCGTGCACGCCAGTGAGGACATCGGGCTCGCCGACCCTCGGGCCCTCCTGGTGGCGATCGCCGCCGCCCACGCCGTCGAGTACGTCGGACTTCCCGAAGCCCGGCTCAACCTGGCCGAGGCTGCCATCTACTTGGCCCGCGCTCCCAAGTCCAACAGCGTGATCGCCGCGCTGGGCAGGGCCACGGAGGACGCGGCGTCTTCCGATCCCGTGCCGCTGCACCTGAAGGAGGCGTCCGGGCATCCGGGCTTGCGCAAGCTCGGCTACGGCAAGGGCTACAAGTACCCCCATGACTACGAGGACCACTGGACCGAGCAGCAGTACCGACCCGTCCGGTTCCAGGGCCGGCGCTACTACGAACCATCCGGCCAGGGAGAGGAAACGGACGACGAGCCCTCGCCGGGATCGCCCTGAACGAGCCGGGTATGATGCGCCGACGCCACGGCCCGAGGCCGGGGAAGGGAGGTCTGCGTGATCGCATCTCTGGGGGGGTGGGCCGCGATCGTCTTCGCGGCGTTCTGGGGCGTGCTGGTGATCGTGCTGGGATTGGTGTTCGTCAACCTCTTCCGCGTGCTCGAGTCGACGAAGATGCTGATCGACGGGATCCGCCAGGAGACGGTGCCGCTGCTGTCGGAGGTGAAGGTCACGGTGACCGGAGTCAACCGTGAGCTGGACCGCGTCGACGGGATGCTGGAGTCGGCCGGGAAGGTCGCGAAGAACGTGGAGCGCCTGAGCTCCGTCGTGGAGCAGGCCGTGTCCAGCCCACTGATCAAGCTGATCGGGTTCGGGGCCGGCGCGTCGCGGGCGTTCCGTCGCCTGCGGAAGGACAAGAAGGACTAGGCGTGCGGCGGCTGTTCTGGCTGGGCATGGGGCTTGGCGCGGGAGCGACGGCGGCGGTGATGACCGGGCGATGGGCCCGACGCCAGGCCCAGGCCCTGGCCCCGCCGACGCTGGCCCGCCAGGCCGGCCGGGCCGCGCGAGATACCGGCGCGCTGCTCGCCGAGGCCCTGGCCGACTTCCGGCGGGGCATGTCGGAACGGGAATCGGAGATCCGGGCCGCATTGGATCGGACCCCGGGGCCGGACTGAGGGGTCGGGATGGCCGAGCTCCTCGACGAGGTCACCGATCTCCTCCAACAGCTGATCAGGAACGCGTGCGTGAACGACGGCCGCCTGGAATCGGGCCAGGAACAGCGCAGCGTCGACCTGCTCGCCTCCTACCTGGAGGGATCCGGCGCGGACCTCGAGCGCTACGAAGCCGCGCCCGGCCGGTCCAGCCTGGTGGCCCGCATCGAGGGGAGCGACCCGACGGCGCCGAGCCTCCTCCTGATGGGTCACACCGACGTCGTTCCGGTGAACGCCGACCGGTGGCAGCGCGATCCGTTCGGTGGGGAGCTGGTGGATGGAGAGGTATGGGGGCGGGGCGCGGTCGACATGCTGAACGAGACGGCCTCCCAGGCCGTGGCCTTCCGCCGGCTCGCCGCGGAAGGGTTCAAGCCGAAGGGAAGCCTCGTCTACTTCGCCGTGGCCGACGAGGAGGCGCTGGGCACGTACGGCGCGGGGTGGATGGTCGAGCACGAGCTCGACGCGGTCCGGGCCGACTACGTCATCACCGAGTCCGGCGGGTTCCGCATGCCGCTCCCGTCGACCGGCGGGATCAAGCTGCCGGTCATGGTCGGGGAGAAGGGAACGTACTGGTGCCGGATCCGGGTGAAGGGAACGCCCGGGCATGGTTCCATGCCCCTCCGAACGGACAACGCGCTGGTCAAGGCGGCGGAGGTGGTCCGGCGCATCGCAGACTACCGTCCCGAGACGAACATCATCGACGCCTGGAGTCAGTTCGTGCGCCGGGCGGAGCTGCCGGCAGAGCTGGCCGATGCCCTCCTCGATCCGCGACGAGTCCGGGAGTTCGCCGACACCTTCCCCGACCTCGGGCTGGCCCGGATGGTCCACGCCGCGACCCACACCACGTTCGCCCCCACCGTGATGCACGCGGGGATCAAGACGAACGTTATCCCCGACACCGTCGACCTCGAGGTCGACATCCGGACGCTGCCCGGCCAGTTGGAGGAGGACGTGCTGGCGATGATCGAGGAGGCGCTCGGCGACATGCGGAAGGACGTCGAGCTCAGCGCGGCGAGCAACGACCCGGCGACGGCGTCCCCCGTGGAGACCCCGTTGTGGGACTCGATCCAGCGGGTGACCGAGGGGCTCGTGCCGGGTTCCACGATCATCCCGTTCATCATCGTCGGCGCCACCGACGCCAGGTTCTTCCGCCGCGCCGGCATGACGGCCTACGGCGCGGGGCTCTTCAGCGACCGGATCTCCTTCACCGAGTTCGCCTCCATGTTCCACGGGGACAACGAGCGGATCGATCAGGATTCGCTGCGGCTGTCGACCGATCTGTGGCTGGCGCTGGCCAAGGACTTCCTCGGGTGATGACGGCAGCGGTGCGCTCCGACGGGGAGCCCTGACTCGCCTGACGGTGGTTCAGCGCGAGCCGGGCTCGCGATCAAAATGCTCCGCAAAGGCGAACCTTCCCGTCCCTCCGAACGTCACCTGTGCATGAGCGAGGGGAGAACGGGAGTCGCTCAACCCAGCACTCAGGAAGCCGTGACGTTCTCCTCGGCGCTGCGGGAGCAGCTCGACGAGGAGGGGTTCCTACAGATCCCCGGCGCGCTGTCGCCGGCGATGGTCGACCGCTTGCTCCAGGTCCACGATCGGGTCTATGAGGAGGAGCGGGCCGCCGGAAGCCTGGCGCCAAACGGGTCGCTGCACCTGTTCGCTTTCGTTCTCCGAGACGACCTGTACCTGGAGCTCCTGGATTGTCCGGCGACGCTCCCGCTCGTCTGCGGGGCGCTGGGCTGGAACATCTACATGTATCACTGCCACCTGGACGTCCATCCACCGGTCACGGGGCCGGAGCCACTGAAATGGGGGTGGCACCAGGACGGCGGCCGGCAGAACCTCGAGATCGAGACCGAACCGGTTCGGCCCCGACTCTCTCTGAAGATCGCTTACTTCCTGTCCGATGTCTCCGAGCCCGGGCGCGGAAACCTCATGGTCATCCCGGGAAGCCATCATCGGAATCGCATCCGCAGACCGGAGCATCCCGAGCTCGGGTTCGAGGAGCCGTCCGGTGCGGTTCCCATCTTGGCCGACCCGGGGACCGCGGTCCTGTTCGATCGCCGGCTCTGGCACAGCCGGAGCTCGAACCGCTCGATGATCACGAGGAAGGCCGTTTTCCTGGGCTACACGTACCGGTGGGTCCGGCCCCGCGACGACTACGCGATGGACCGCTCATGGCTTGCCGGCCTGTCCCCAGTACGGCAGCAGCTGCTCGGAGGCGGCCTCGATGCGTTGTCCTTCTGGGGCCTGGGAGAGGATCTCCTCCCACTGAAGGGATGGATGGAGGAGCGCGGCCTGGTCGATCCGCTCCGCCCCGCCCACCGCTGATCCCGGGAGGGGCGCCGGTACACTACCCGCGATGCGGGGCGACGAGATCCGCCGGCGATTCCTGTCCTTCTTCGAGGAGCAAGGGCACCGCGCGGTGCCCTCGTCGTCGCTGATCGCCCCCATCCCCGGCTTGCTGCTGACCAACGCCGGGATGAACCAGTTCGTCCCCTATTTCCTGGGGCAGGAGGAGCCACCCTACCCTCGGGCGGTGACCTGCCAGAAGGTCTTCCGCACGCCGGACATCGATCACGTGGGTCACGACGCGCGCCACATGACGTTCTTCGAGATGCTGGGGAACTTCTCCTTCGGCGACTACTTCAAGCGCGAGGCCATCCGGTGGGCCCACGAGCTGGTGACCGAGGGGTACGGGATCGACCACGACCTGTTGTGGGTGACGGTCTACGAGTCCGACGACGAGGCCGCCGAGCTGTGGGTGGAGGAAGCCGGCCTGTCTCCCGACCGGCTGGTCCGCCGGGGGAAGTTCGACCCGACCGGCGAGCCGGCCAACTTCTGGTGGACCCACACGGCGGGGCCGTGCGGGCCGTGCTCGGAGATCTACGTGGACCGGGGCCCCCGGTTCGGGCCGGACGGCGGACCGGACGTCGACGAGGAGCGCTTCCTGGAGATCTGGAACCTCGTGTTCATGCAGGACGAGTGTGACGAGAACGCCGACGTCATCAGGGAGCTTCCCAAGAAGAACATCGACACCGGGTCGAGCCTGGAGCGCGTGGCCATGGTCGTCCAGCGCGCCGGTTCGGTGTTCGAGACCGATCTCTTCCGGCCGTTGGTGCAGACGGCCGAACGGGTCACGGGCCGCGCGTACGGGACCGACGAACGGACCGACATCAGCCTGCGCATCCTCGCGGAGCACGGCCGGGCCTGCACGTTCCTCATCGGCGACGGCGTCCTCCCATCGAACGAGGGCCGCGGATACATCCTCCGCCGCATGCTTCGCCGGCTGGTCACCCACGCGCGCAAGCTCGGGGTGGAACGGCCGGTGCTGGCCGACCTCGTGGAGACGACCGCGGAGATCATGGGCCAGACCTATCCCGAGCTGCGGTCCAACAAGGCCTTCATCCTCCAGGTGGCGGCGTCGGAGGAGGAGCGGTTCGCCGGGACGTACCGGCAGGGGATGACCCTGTTCGAGTCGGAAGTGTCCAAGGCGAAGGGTGCCGGATCGACCACACTGCCCGGCGCCGTGGCCTTCCGCCTCCACGACACGTACGGCTTCCCCAGGGAGCTGACCGTGGAAGCCGCGGTGGAAGAGGGCCTGTCGGTCGACGCCGATGAGTTCGAACGGCTGATGGAGGAGCAGCGGACCCGGGCCCGGGAGGCCGCGAAGAAGGGTGGTGGGGTCGACGCGGGCCTGGCCGAAGTGGCGAAGGGGGCCGGGCCCTCCGAGTTCCTCGGATACGAACGGCTGGAGTCCGAGGCGCGGTTGAAGGGGTTGCTGCGCGACGGCTCGCCGGCCGAGGCCGCCAGCGAAGGGCAGCGGGTCCGGTTCGTCCTGGATCGCACGCCGTTCTACGCGGAGGGGGGCGGCCAGGTCGGGGACACCGGTATGGTTCGCGGTCCGTCCGGTGTGATCGAGGTGACCGACACGCAGCCGGGCCCCGGTGGAACGATCGTCCACGAAGGCGTGGTGGCCTCGGGCGAGGTCCGGCAGGGCGAGGAGATGTCGGCCAGCGTGGACGCCCCGCGGCGGGAGGCGGCGGCCCGCTCCCACACCGCCACGCACGTCCTGCACCACACCCTTCGATCCCTCGTCGGTGAACACGCCCGCCAGGCCGGGTCGCTGGTGGCCCCGGGGCGGCTGCGGTTCGACTTCACCCACTTCGAGCCGGTGTCGACCGACGCGCTCGAGGAGATCGAGCACCTGGCGAACACCCGGCTGGCCGAGGACCAGCCGACCCGCGCCTACGAGACCACGCCGGACTTCGCCCGGAGCCAGGGCGCCATCGCGCTGTTCGGCGAGAAGTACGGCGACCTGGTCCGGGTCGTCGAGATCGGCGACTACTCCATCGAGCTGTGCGGAGGGACGCACGTCCACCACACCGGCGAGGTGGGCCTGATCCGGGTGCTGTCGGAGGGGAGCATCGGGTCCGGGCTCCGCCGGATCGAGGCCCTGACAGGCCCCGATGGCCTGAAGCAGGCCAACGTGGAGCGCCGGCTGCTGGACGAGGTGACGGAGGCCCTCGGAGCCGGCGACCCGGCCCAGGCGCCGGAACGCGTCCGCCAGGTCATGGCCCGCATCAAACAGCTCGAGAGCGAGCTGGGGAAGATCCGCCGAGCCGAGCAGGGCGCGGAGGTCGAGCAGCTCCTCCAGCGGGCCACCGACGTCGACGGGGTGAAGCTCGTCCTGGATGCGTTGCCGGGGCGGGAGGCGGGGGACCTGCGGGAGCTGGCCCTGCGGCTGCGCAATCGCCTGGTCCACCAGCCGGCTGCGGTCGTCCTGGTCGGGCCGGGGAGCGGGAAGACGCTCCTGGTGGCGGCCCTCACCGATGACCTGCTCTCTCGCGGGTTGACCGCGGGGGCGCTACTCGAGCCGGCGGCGAAAGCGCTGGGGGGGAACGCGGGCGGCAAGCCCGAGCTGGCGATGGGAGGCGGCCCGCGGTCCGAGGCCGCCGGCGACGCCATGAAGTCCATCCCTGCCCGGCTCCAACAGCTGCTCGCCGGTGTCTGATCCTGCTGATCGGGAGGCCGGACCCATCCTGGGCCTCGATCTTGGCCAGGCCCGGATCGGCGTGGCCATCTCGGATCCCGGCCGGCGGGTGGCCGTGCCGCTCGGCACCATCCGCACGGGTGCGCCGGCCGACGTGAAGGCGATCGCCGAGCTGGTCCGGGCGAACGAGATCTCCGCGATCGTGGTCGGTTTGCCCCTCACGCTGTCCGGTGAGGTCAAGGAGGCCGCCGATCACGCCCGTCGGTTCGCCGAGGCGTTGCGTGGCTTCATGGGCATCCCCGTCCATCTCCAGGACGAGCGCCTGACGACGGTGGAGGCGGAGCGAGGCCTGTCGGCGGCGGGACTCCGGGGACGCGAACGGCGGGAGGTGGTGGACCAGGCCGCGGCCACCCTGATCCTCCAGGCGTTCCTCGATCGATCACGCTGATCGATCGAGGAACGGAGAATTTCCCGCGGGGCTTCCGGGTATCCTTTGGCCCGTGCTCGAGACCATGATGAGAACCCCCGAGCGCGCTCCACGGGAGCGTCGGCGCGGGGGTGTCATCCTCCTGGTCGTCCTTCTCCTGATCGTCGGGGCGGTTGCCGTCGCGGGCGGGTGGTGGGCCTGGGCCATCGGCGCCTCGGGTCCCCAGCAGAAGATCGTGGTGGTGATCCCGAAGGGGGCGGTCGGCTCGGAGGTGGGCGGCATCTTGAAGGACGCGCAGGTGATCCGGTCGGCCCTGGCGTTCAAGGTGATGGCCCGGTTCCGCGGGTTCTCCCACGGCTTCGAGGCAGGCACCTACACGAACCTGACCACGAACATGAGCGTGTCCGAGGCCCTGGCGGCACTGAAGAAGGGGCCGTTACCCACGAAGTCGCTCTCGGTCCTGTTCCCCGAAGGGCTCACCCTGGCCCAGACGGCCGAACGGGTCCAGGACCAGCTGGGGATACAGCGGAAGGACTTCCTGGCCGCGGCCAAGAGCGGGTCGTACTCGCTCCCGCCCTACCTGCCGAAGGGAACGCCGACGCTGGAAGGCTTCCTGTTTCCGAAGAAGTACGACTTCCTGGCGGGGGTGACGGCCGACGAGGTGATCAAGAAGCTCCTGGGCCAGTTCAAGGGCGAGGTGGCCGACCTCCCGTGGGGGCGCTACCGGACCCTGGGGTTGAAGAGCCGGTACGACGTGGTGATCGTGGCCTCGATGATCGAGCGGGAGGCCCGGTTCGACGAGGACCGGTCCCGGATCGCGGCCGTCATCTACAACCGCCTGAAGAGGGGTATGCCGCTCCAGATCGACGCCACGGTGGAGTACGCGCTCGGCCAGTACAAGGCGAAGCTGACCTACGACGACCTCAAGGTCCAGAGCCCGTACAACACCTACCTCCACACGGGGCTGCCGCCCACGCCCATCGCCAGTCCCGGGCTGGCCTCGATCGTGGCCGCGCTGGATCCGGCCAGCAACAACTGGCTCTATTACGTCGTCTGTGACGCGGAGGGGCACCACGCGTTCACGTCCTCCTACTCGGAGTTCCTTCGGCTGAAGGCCAATCCGAGCTGCTGAGGGGCTTCGGCGGGCCCCGACTCCGCCCCTCGTCTTAAGCCACAGGTGTTTGGAGCCGAAGAATTCCGCAAGACCCATGTCCGTCGACTTCGCGGCCTTGACCCAAGCGGTTGTGGCGGGCGTCGCTGACGTTCGCGCCTGCCTGGTCGTGTCGCGGGACGGGTTGTCGCTCGGGAGCTTCCCGCCGGCAGAGGAGGAAAGGACGCTGGCCGCTTGGTCGAAGCTGACGATGCTCGGGGAGATCGACCGGGGATTCGTCACGATCCGCGAGGAGATGTGGGTCTTCGCCAGGCGCGGGGCCTACTCCGCGGTGGCCACGGCGTCGTCGTCGGCTCGCCCCGGAGTGATCCTCGACCAGCTCGACCAGCTGTTGCTGAGCGCGGAGGAGGCGCGGGTTCGCAAGGACGTCTTCCGCGCACCGGCCGAACGGGAGACGCCGGCGCTGGAGACGCCCAGGGGCATGCGGACCTCGCTGCACCCGGAGTCGCGCGAGGTGGCCACCCCGACGCCGGCCCCGGCCCCGACGGCACCCGCGCGCGAGGCCCCATCGGCGGCGAAGAAGGAGGCGACGCGCCCCGCCGATCCAGCCGAAGGCGAACCGGACCTCGCCGAAACGACGGCGGACCAGCCCGATGTGGCCGCCTGGTCGGTGGACACGATGTCGCTGCGGCGGGAGTTCGCCGGAATCCTCATGGAACCCGAAAAAGAAGACGAAGAACCCTGAGTGAGCGCATCCCCGGACCGATGACCCGATGAGCCAGGACATGACCTCCCCGCCGCTGCCTACCAGCGCGAGGAAGACCAAGAAGCTCGGCGAGATCCTCGTCGAAGAGGGGCTGATCAGCCACGAGCAGCTGGAGCGGGCGCTCCTCGAGCAGAGCCGCACCGACCAGCTCCTGGGACGCATCCTGATCGACCTCAAGATGGTCCGGGAATCGGACCTGATGGCGGCCCTGGCGAAGCAGATCGGGTTCCGCTTCGTCGATCTGACCGACTACCAGATCGACGGCGGCGCGGCCATGCTGATTCCCGACCAGGTGGCCCGGCGGTACCGGGCCCTGCCCATCGGCTACGAGGAGAACAAGCTCCTGGTGGCCATGGCCGACCCGGCCAACCTCTTCGCCCTCGACGACATCCGGACCATCACCGGGATGGAGGTCCAGCCGGTGGTGGCCACCGCCGCCGACATCGAGGGGGCCATCCGGAAGTACAGCCGCATGGACGAGAGCGTCCAGCAGATGGCCTCGGAGGCCTCCGCCACCGCCGAGGACGACCTGCGCGAGCTGGAGAAGGCGGCCGCAGCGGTAGAAGAGGGACCCATCGTCAAGATGGTGAACCTCCTGATCAGCCAGGCCATCTCCGACCGCGCCTCCGACATCCACATCGAG
>VAYG01000088.1 GCA_005885015.1 Actinomycetota bacterium
AGCCCCTACATAGTGATCCGCCCCGCACGCGAGTCGTTCGTGGTCCGGCGGATGGGAGATCGCTTTCGGGTGGAGGGACCGCGGGTGGAGCGGTGGGTGGCCGAGGTGGACATGGAGGATCCGAGCCAGGTCGTCGATCTCCAGCGGCGGCTGGCCCGGGCCGGCGTGGAGCGCCGGCTGACGGAGGCGGGTGCCCGGCGCGGACACGAGGTCGTGATCGGCGGGACGACGTTCGAGTTCCTGCCGGGAGTGGGCCCGGGCGAAGATGCGGGCGAGGGCAGGCGGCGATGATGGCCACGATGAAGACGAAGCGTGAGCTCGCCGCCACCGAGGACGCCGGCTGGAAGACGATGCTCGACCTCGTCGAGTCCCTCACCCCGCGCCAGGTGGAGCAGGAGGGCTACTACCCCGAGGGCTGGTCGGTGAAGGACATGCTCGCCCACATCGGAAACTGGCAGGCGGAGGCGGGGCTCGTCCTCCAGCAGATCCGCCTGGGCACGTTCCGGGACGACCCGGTGGACGTCGACGCCATGAACCAGCGGTTCTTCGAGGCGAACAAGGATCTGCCCCTGCCGGTGGTGCGGGCGGAGAGCTGGTCGGCCCGGATCCGGATGCTCACCGAATGGAACGCCTTGCCGGAGGTGACTTCGAAGGCCGAGGAGTGGTTCGCGGAGTCCGGCCCGGACCACTACGAGGAGCACATGGACCGCCTCCGGGACTGGGTCGCCGAGCTCAAGGAGCGGTAGGAAGCCGCCGGAACCGCCCCTACAATCCGGTGGTGGGCGAATCCAAGCGGGTGGGGGTCATGGGCGGCACCTTCGACCCCATCCACCACGGCCACCTGGTCACGGCGGAGGCCGCCCTGTGGGCGTTCCGGCTGGACGAGGTGCTGTTCGTCCCCACCGGCCAACCTTGGATGAAGGCGGACCGGGAGGTCACCCCGGCCGAGCACCGCTACCTGATGACCGTGATCGCCACGGCCAGCAATCCCCGGTTCTCGGTATCCCGCCTGGAGGTCGACCGGAGGGGCCCCACCTTCACCGTGGAGACGCTTCAGGAGCTGCGCCGGCAGGCCGAGGATGACATCGAGCTGTTCTTCATCACCGGAGCCGACGCCATGCTGGAGATCTTCCACTGGAAGGACCCGGAGGAGGTCCTGTCCCAGGCCCATTTCATCGCGGCCACCAGGCCGGGGTACGACATCGCCCGGTTCGAGCAGGAGGCGCCCTCCAGGCACCCGAACGTGTCCGTGCTGGACGTCCCGGCCCTGGCGATCTCCTCCACGGACATCCGCCGGCGGGTCCGTGAGGGCGAGCCCATCCGATACCTGGTGCCGGAAGGGGTGGAGACCTACATCCGCAAGGTCGGCCTCTACCAGGACCAGGGATGAGGCGGTCGGGAGGCCTGGACGTGGAGCGCCCACCCGCGGACCAGGAATCGCTCTGGCGGAACCTGCCGCCCAATCCGTACGAAGAGGAGGACCTTCCTCCGCTGGAGGACTGGCCGCCCCCGGAGATCAAGGCCCGGTGGGCGGAGCGGCGCGAACGTGAGCGGCAACGCCGGTCGTTTCGCCGCAAGGCGCTCCTGTCGCTCGTGGTGATCGCCGCTCTGATCGTGGGGGCGATGTGGGTCGACAGGCGTGCCGCCAGCCCGCACAAGCGGGCCTCGGGGCCAGCCGGCCCTCGGCCCGAGCTGCTGGCTTGGTCCGTCGATCTCGGTTTCGACCGGCTGGTCACCGTGGTGGCCGTTCCGGCGAACGGGCCTCCCGTGGCCGTGGCGATCCCGGGAGTGGCCCAGGTGGACATCCCCGGTGGCGGCCCCCCGACCATCGACGCGGCCACGCTCTCGCCCGCCCTCATGGTGGCCGGGGTGCAGGCGGCGTTGGACCGCAAGGTCGACCACTACGTGGCCAGCGACGCGTCGACCCTGATGACGCTGGTGGACGAGCTGGGCGGGGTGCAGGTGGAGGCCGAATCGTCGTTCCTCTTCCAGGGGCAGTCGCTCGGTCCGGGCACGGTCCGCCTCACCGGGGGAGCGGTCCTGGCGTATCTCGAGAGCGGGCAGCCGGAGGATCTCACCGCCCGGTGGGAGGACGTGCTGGCCGGGATCTTCTCGGTCCGGGGGGAGCGGGCGACGAAGGCGTGGGCCGACGTCGGTGGCCAGAGCGACGCCCTCGCGACGGTGCGGACCACCCTGCAACGAGCGGCCGGCGCCCTCGTCCTGGAGCTGCCCACTGCCCCGACCCCTGAGGGGGCCGTGGCCATCGACACGAAGTCGGTCAGCGATCTCGTCCAGCGCAACTTCGGCGGGGCGGGCGGCCAGCTCGTCCGTGTGGTGCTGCTGAACGGAACGGGCCGGGGCGGTCTGGGTTCGGACGTGAGCGCGCTGCTGGCCCCGGCTGGGTTCCGCATCGTGGCTGCTCAGGAGGCGGCCCAGCGGATCGTCCACTCGACCCAGATCGCAGCGTCCGGCGAGGCGTTCATGGCCAAGGCGCAGCAGGTTCAGGCGCTCCTGGGGGCGGGAATGGTGTACGTTGACTCTCAGCCGACAGGGATCGCGGACATCACGATCGTCGTGGGAAAGGACTTCAAGGCGCATTGAACGCGAAGCGGCCGGAGCGGCCGGCGACGAGGTGACGGAATCCATCGACCTCGCCTGCCTCGCGGCCCGAGCCGCCAGCGGCAAGCAAGGCGAACGCATCCTGGTCCTTGACGTCCGAGAGCTCATCACGATCACCGACTACTTCGTGATCGCCTCGGGCGGCTCAGATCGCCACGTCAAGACCATCGCTGACGAGGTGGCCAAGGCCCTTCGGGATCGAGGCATCAAGCCGGCCCGGGTCGAGGGAGAGGCCACCTCCCGATGGATCCTCCTGGACTTCGTGGACTTCGTGGTCCACGTGTTCCATGCGGAGGAGCGCGATCACTATCGGCTGGAGCGGCTGTGGGTGGACGCGCCGCTGGTCGAGTGGGAGGAAGGCGCCCAGGTCCGTTCCGGTTAAGCGATCCCGTTGAACCGGCGCAGGACCTAGCCGCCGAGACGCCGGTCGTCGGCCGTTCGTTCGGCCTCGCCTGGAGCCTGTCGACCGGGAGCGTTCGTGGGCCTTCGCCAGACATTGGCCCGCCCCGCTTGTGCCAGCGAGGATCGCTGGCCACACTACGCCCATGCCCGGCGACCGACGGACCCTTCTGGCCACGCTGCTGTTCACGGACATCGTGGGGTCCTCGGAGCTAGCCGAGGAGCTGGGGGACCGCCGGTGGCGGGAGCTCTTGGCGCGCCATCACGCGATCGTCCGGCGGGAGCTCAAGCATTTCGACGGCAGGGAGCTGGACACGGCCGGGGACGGGTTCTTCGCGGCCTTCACCAAACCAGCCGAGGCAGTGCGGTGCGCCGCCGCAATCAGTCATGGGGTCCGAGAGGTGGGGATCGAGGTCCGGGCCGGTCTTCATGTGGGAGAGGCCGAGGCGTTCGGGGACAAGATCTCCGGGATCACCGTGCACATCGCCGCGCGGACCATGGCCCTGGCCGGCCCAGGCGAGGTCCTGGTCACCGGGGTGCTCACGGACCTCGTTCCCGGAGCGAGGTTGGGGTTCGAAGACCGTGGCGCTCGCCAACTCAAGGGCATTCCGGGGGAGTGGCGCATCTTCGCTCTCACCACGGTGGACGGCGACATTCGACCGGCCCCCCTGAGCGAGCAGAGCCGGCGCGAACGACTGGCCGCCATCCAGTCGCCAAGGATCCCTCGGCGGGTCCGGTCGCCGCTCGTATCCCTCCTGGGTGTGATCGTCGTGGTTGGTGTGGTCGTTCCGATCGCACTCAGGGCCGGCCGGGCCCATCCATCGACACAGTCTGGGAATCCATCGCCTCCGCCGAACGGGAAGCTCGAGGTGATCGACCCGATCACGCGGAAGCCGACGACCATCGTTCCCCTTGACTTCCATCCCGGAGCGGTCGCGTTCACGGAGGGGTCACTGTGGATCCTGGACGGTTCGGAGAACCGCGTGGTGCGGGTGGACGCTGTCAGCAGCAAGGTCGAGGCGCAGATCCCGGTGGGCGAGGATCCCGTTGGGATCGCAATCGGTGCTGGCAGCGTTTGGGTCGCGAACGCATCCGGGCGGAGCGTCAGCAGGATCGATCCGGGGTCGAACCAGGTGGCCAAGACCATCACGATCGACTTCCAGCCCGCCCAGATCGCGGCCGACGAGCACGCGGTCTGGGTCTCCGAGAAGGGCATCTTCGGCCCGACCGCTGACGCCGGCCTGGCGACCATCGAGCCTGGCACCGACCGGGTGATCGACAGCACTCGATTCCACGAAGCACCCTACTGTCCACCGATCCTTGGTACGGGGTCCGCGCAGGGGTGGGCCGCCGACGCGTTCGGTAAGGTGCGTGAGCTGGAGCCGTCCGGGAAAGTGCTCCCTTTCGCCTCGTCCGAATCGGCAGTCGCAGGGATGCTGGTGGACGAAGCGGACGGCGTCATCTGGTTCGCCAGCGACGGGTCCCCGGGCAGCGTGGCGTCGCTGGACCCGTCGAGCAAGCAGTTCTCGGACCGAATCCCTGTCGGCACCACGCAGAGTCACGGCTCGGGATGCGACCCGATCTGGCTCGCCGTGGGCGGACAGTACCTGTGGGTGACCAATGCCGACGATGGCACTCTCTCGGTCATCGCTACGGTCTCTCGCCAGGGTGTGGACAGGGTTCCCCTGAACGGGAAGCCGGTCGGTCTGACGTATGGCGTGGATCGGGTGTGGGTCGCGGTTGACCTGCCGTAGCCAGCGTCAGACGGGGTTCCGTCCCGTCGTGGTCCGCTGTTAGAATCGCTCGTCCGAGGGCCTGTAGCTCAGTTGGTAGAGCGCTTGCTCGGCAGGCAAGAGGTCGCCGGTTCGAATCCGGTCAGGTCCACTGGCGCTGGCGAGCTGGCTGTGGAGAGCTGGCCGTTTGCACCTATCGGAAGTCCATCCCGGCTGGAGTACTTCATCGAACGGGACGACCCGCTCCGACCATCTGTGGATGGAAGCCCCTGCGCCCGCAGTCGTCACCCATGCTTGGCCGTCCTTCGCGCCACGGTCGACGCGATACCTCCTCGGACTGGTCGATTCCGTCGGTACGGACGGTCAGGGTAGAGTCCGGTGCGACGATCCGAGGAGGAGGAGCGCCGATGGCGAGGTTCTTGGTCATCTACCACGGGTCCGAGATGCCGCACGATCCCGAGATCATGGCTCAGGCGAAGGCAGCGTTCGAGCGATGGGTGGCAGACGTCGGCGATGCCGTCGTTGACCCGGGGGCTCCGTTGCGCATGGTGGCCCAGGTCTCGAACTCAGGTGCAGACGAACCAGTCGATGTCAGCGGTTACTCGATCATCGAAGCAGAGAACGCTGAGGCTGCGGTCGCGCTCCTGCAGAGCCATCCGTTCGTCTCCAGAGGCGGCATCCTCCAGGTCAACGAACCAGTCGCCGTATGAAACCCGGTCGGCCGGGCTAAGCACCGACGGCCACTGGCCCCAACTCAGACCGTGATGGCGATCTTGCCCCCGGTCGAACGGCGGGTCATCACCACTCCGGTGACTGCGAACCACAGCGGAACGAGGAAGAACGCCACGCTCCCGACCCGCTCCGGTCCATAGGTCTCCTCCGGAATCGCTCTGAGGGCCAGGGCGATCACCCCGAACGCCCCGGAGATCCACGACAGCCACGATGGGAGGGCCCGCGACCGCAGGCCAACGATCGCGGCGGCCAGAAGGGCCGCTCCGAGTGGGAAGGCACCTGCTTGGAACGCCACCGACCCCATTCGGTACAGGAGGGCAGCCGACGTGGAGTCGATCGTCCGCGGGGCGTGATACGCCAGCGTCCCCAAGAAAGCACCGCTCAAGGTGTAGAGCAGGGCCTGTCCGGTACCGGCCACGAGCACGACCGCAGACAGCCGTCCAGTCCCACCTTCCGCCTTGGCCACCACGCTCCGCAGTACGCCCCAGAACCAGATCATCAGCACACCAGCCAAGCCCTCCAGGTAAGCGATCGTCAGCAAGGCCGAGTGATGGTGGGAGAAGTACGCTGCGACATCCGGGCCTGGAGCCGGTGCCTTGGGCAGCTCCCCGGCCAGCGCGATGATCACCGAGAAAAGTACGCCGACGACCACGCCGGACAGCGCCGCTACACCTTCCCACCGATCGTCGGTCTCTTCTACTCCCTTCCGTCCGCGTTCTGGCCATGGTCCTCGCCTCCTCTCCTCCGGATCGAGCCGAGGGTGGCACGAGGGGGCGGAGGAAGGATCGGGAGGATTACTGATTTCGAGCCCGCGCCGGGCCTGAGCGCGGCCGTAAGCCGAGGCGGCTACCGCGTCAGGCGGCTGTGTCAGCGGCCTTGATCTGCTTGGCCAGCTTGTCGGCCTGCGCTTCGACCTCCTGGGAAACGTACCGGTTCACGGCCTTGACGTTGGCGGCGACCTGGTCGGCCATGTTGGTCTCGTAGACGGCCAACAGGCCGTACTGCCCCTTCTTCAGGGTCGCCGCGATCGCCTTGAGGTCGTCGTCCTTCAAGCCGTCCTTCATGTGCCCCTTGACGGCGCCGATCACCGCGCCAGCGCCACCACCGGCGATCATGCCCCCGGCCAGCCCGACCGCCGGGAACAGTGCGGTGGCGGCCCCGATGGCGAGGCCCCACTTCAGACCCTTCGCCGCGCCGTGCCGAGTGGGCTGCTCGTGCTTCTTGACGACCTTCGCGTTCCCCTCGGCGTCGCGCTCGATGACGGCAGCGTCGAAGTCGTGCGAGGTCTGGACTTCCCGATACAGCCCGTGGATGGCCTCGTAGTCGGCTTCGGCGTCCTTGAGGTTGTCGTAGGCCGCCGCGAACACAAGGACGGTGTCCTTGTCACCCATCATGTCCCCCTTCCTTGGAGGCTCTCTCCATGGCGAGACTCGTCCACTCGCCAGCCAATCATCGGGTCGAGCGTGTTGACACCGCATCACCCCGAAAGGATGAACTGCCGTTGGAGGTGCTTGGGCTGCCCATTTGGTTGAGCACCTAGACTCACTCCCCAATGACCGACGTCGACGAGCACGGCCGTCCGGAGCCTCCCCTTGCGGCCGACGAGGCCGCCACGCTCCTGGGATTCCTGGACTACCAGCGGGCGACCCTGGCGTGGAAGTGCAGGGGACTGGACTCGGCCGGCCTGAGTGCGACAACCGCGGCTTCGTCGATCACCCTGGGCGGGCTGCTCAAACATCTGGCCCTGGTCGAGTCCGACTGGTTCTCCCGGTCCCTGTACGGGCGAGACTGGGAACCCCCCTGGGACGCGGTGGACTGGAAGGCCGACCCCGACTGGGAATGGCACTCGGCCGCCGAGGACACGCCCGAGCAGCTCTTCGCGATCTGGGACGACGCCGTGGCCCGGTCGCGCTCCCTGGTCGCCGAGGCGCTGGCCGACGACGGCCTGGACCGGCTGGCCAAGCGCACCTGGCCCGACGGCAGCGCGCCGACCCTGCGGTGGATCCTCTGCCACATGATCGAGGAGTACGCGCGGCACAACGGCCACGCCGACCTCATCCGGGAGTCGGTGGACGGCGAAACGGGGGAATAGCCGCCGGCCCGCGGCCGAAGTCAGCCTGGGAGATACCGCCGGCGGAGGGCACGATCCGTCTTCGCCGGCAGGTCGCCCGCGTCGAGGAGCCCCTCCAGGCTCATCGAGGAAAAGGTCGCCCGGTCCGCCATCAGCTCTCGGTACCGGTCGCACGCTTCGGCGAAGTCGGTGTTGCCCGCGGGGTGGACCACCACCAGCCGGCCCCAGGTCCATGCGCCACTCGGATGCTGGAGCATCGAATGCACCAGCAGGTGCTCGAGCCACATCACCAGGAGGGGGCTCCTCCGGTTGACCGCGTCGATCGCCTCCGGCTCGAACACGCCCGACCGCTCGGCGATCCGGCGATAGTGCGGAGCTCGGGTCGGCTTCGGCTCCCGGCTTTCGATCCGGTCGTGATACTTCGTCTGGACGCCGAGGATGCCCTGTCTTCCCTTGCCGAGGTCGAGCGCGAAGGCGACGTCGAAGTCAACGAGGTTGCCGAGCCAGGTGGGATCGAGCCGGCCCGGCGAGTGCGCAAAACGGACGTCCGACACCGTCCCGGGCACATCGGGCCACCATGTGTGGACGGCTCGATCGGCGAGCTCGAGGTCGGCGGCCGGGTCGCCGAAGAGGTTGAAGGCGAATGCCGGCGACCACAGCAGGTCGGCCCACAGTCGCCGGTGATCGAAGCTCTGGTGCGGCTCGATGAATGAGGTTCGGGCTCTCGCCGCGGCGAGGGCGCGTCGCGTGACGAAGTTCGCGCCGGTCTCCAGCGCGTAGTCGAACGGGAGTCGGCTTCCCACGAGACGGGACTGCTTCGCCTTGCGAGGAACGATCGGCTCGGTTCCGATCGGGTGGCCCTTCGACTCGCGCCATCGAGCTTGGTGGTAGCGGAGCCGTTGACGGAACGCGGTCATCTCCGGCCGCCCCTGCACCCGGTCGACCGCCTCCCAGCAGTGCGCTGCCTCGAGATCCTCCCTCGAGGGCGCCTTGTCCATGGCGTCCTACGCCGCGACGAGGACCGGTCGGCCTAGGGGAGCGGGAGGTACTGGCCGAGGAACTCCCGCGCTCCGGTCGTGTCCAAGCGGTAGTCGTAGTTGATCGAGTTGCAGTTCTTGTTGCCTCCCGTGGTGGTGGAGACCACCATGGTCGTCCCCTCCAGGAATTGCGGCGAGCCGGAGTCCCCAAAGCACAACCCTCCGCGATGGGTGGCATGCCGCTGCTGCAGGAGGCGGAGCCAGGACCGGGTCAACCCGGTGACCTGCGACTGGGCCTCCCGCCGCTTCGCATCGAATTCGTAGTGCGTGCCGCCGCGCTGGTTCCAGATCGGGATCACTCCGTAGCCCACCAGATCGATCACCGAGTGCTGGAGCGTGCCCTCACGCTTCATCTGGTCCAGAAGTCCGGCCGGGGGCAGCTGTACCGGGTCGATCCCTTGCACCGACCCGGCAGGCAGCAGGATCAAGCCAGAATCGTAGAGGTTGCCGGAGTCGTGTCCGAACCGCGGATCCCAGGTCCAGTTCTTCGACGCGATGAGGTCTTCGGGAATGCCGCCGTTGTCCTGGGCGTCGGTGTCGAAGGAGACATAGAGGGTGTCGAACCCGAACGGCCCAGCGGGCGCCACGCAGTGCGCCGCGGTCAAGTACACGTCGTACTGTCCATCGACTGAGGGACCGGCGTAGGACCCGGAGCAGATGAGCTCGTCCCACGTGATGATGCCGTTGCCGTCGAAGTCGCCGTACATGGCACCCACCATCGGATGGTCGTCACCGTCGAGCTTGCCGCCCCACGCAGCGAAGGACGGCGTCGGACGGGACAGCAACAGGACGAGCATCGTCAGCGCAAGCGTGAACTTCCGCATCCCCCGACCTCCTCGTTAGACAGGCTCCGCACGGTGTGAAACCGAGTCCCGGATGCTAGTTCAGGGTCGTCCGGGCGCGCAAGCCTCGGCAGATCGAGAGCTGGAAAGGTGCTCAGGCGCCGCTTTCGAGGCGCTGCTTGAGGCGCGCCTGATCCTTCGGAACCTGCTTCCGGGCCTGCATCCTGGCGAGGGGCGCTACCAGCTTGCCCATGCCATGGCCTTCCAGGTCGAGCCTCACGGTGACGCGCGAACCGCTACCAGCGGGCTCCACCGTCACCGTCCCGACCGGGCGCACCGGACCGTTGATCCCTCGGAACGATGCCTTACGCGGAGGCTCGTGCTCGGTGATCTCGTAGGTGATCGGACGAGGGCCGCCGGGCACGCGCCGGATGTCGGTTGCCCGTGAGCCCACCCGGGTCGGGCCCTCCGTCTCGACCTTCACGCTCACGATCTGTTCCTGCCACTCGCCGTGCCGGCCCAGGTCATCGAGGTAGGCGAACACGTCCTCGGGGCTTCGCGCGATCTCGATGCTGTCGATGATCGGGGCCATCGCCGCCTCCTGGGTCGGGTGAGCGGCCGAATCATCGCCTGCCGCCCGAGCGACGGTCAACCGAGGGGATGCTTGCGATCAGCGAGGGAGCACGGTGATCGGACAACGCAGGCCCGGCGACCGGCTGAGGCGCCGATCGACCGTGACCAGGGGACAGTCCAGCTGCTCGGCGAGCGCGACGTACGTCGCGTCGTACGCGGAGAGGTTGTCTCGAAGCTGCCACACGCGATCGAGGATCCCGAAGACCGGGTACCTGACCATGGCAAGACGTTGCCACGTAGCCAGGGCGGCCCAACCAGCATCGGCACCGATGCGACCTCCGGCTACGCCGCGGCGGAGCCCGTTGGCTATCTCGGAGTCGATCAGGTGGGGCACGTGGAGCTGCCCCGACCCGAGGGCCCGTCGGGCGGGACCGGCATTCAGGAGCGCAGCCAGGGCGACCGACGCGTCGACCACGATCATCGTGCGACGCGTTCGGACTCCAGGTCGCGCACGATCGTCCCCACCTCGACGTCCAGGTCGGGCAAGGAGCCGAGGAGGGCGGGGTTGTCCGCCCGTCGGGAGGCCTCGGCCAGCTCCCGGACGGCGACCGCGCTGACCGACATCCCATCGTGTGCCGCCAGTCGCTCGAGACGCTCGAGGACGTCGTCGGGAACGTTGCGGAGGTACAGGATGCGCATGTCGCAGAATGCTAGCAGATTGCTAGCAAACGAGCAATCAGGCTCACCCGGCGAAAATCAACGCGACCGGAATCAGGCGGGATAGCGGGTGCGCCGCCAGGACCACTGCAATCCCACCACCCAGAGGATCTCCACCGCCAGAATGGCTGGGAGGACCAGCCAGGGACTCACGAACGCCAAAGGGACGGCGAGCAGGGCCCAACTTCCCACTCGGATCCACCAATGGATCCTCCCGTGGTGGAGCTCCTCGTCGAGCCCGGAGATACGGCAACGGAGCCTCTGTAGGGCGCCAAGAGGGCCGGCCTGCACGCGGTACACGCCCGAGCGCCGCCCGCGGGCCATTCTCTCCTCCCGAGTGCCAGGGAGCGACTCGACGAACGGCTCCCTCTGGGGCGCGCCAGTCAGCTGGAGGCGCTCGCTCAACTCCCAGAACACCGGATCGCGGCGGCTCGAGAACGAGAACGTGGTCTTCCGGTGTGCAACCTCGCCCGTCTCGTTGCCCCAACGGAACCAGAGGAACCGGTGCGCAGGGACCCACTCCAGCCTCCAGTGAGTGGGGTGCTCGATCCGAAGCATCGGTCGATCGTCGTGACGTCGACCCCTGCTCCACCGAACTACCTCCCCGAAGGTGAGTGAGTCGTGCGTCCACTCACCGGCATGCGATCCGAAGTCGAGCTTCCAGCCGAAGAGGATGCGCCGGTCCGTCACGAAACCCTGTCGCCCGGCCGCCAGGATCGATTCACCGGGATCGATCTGGGTTCGGAGATATGCGTCTCGCTGTTCGTCCCTGCCGCTCATGGGAAGAGGATGGTAGAGCGACGCGGGCGACGACGGTAGTCTGGCTCGAAAGGAGCGAGCATGGCCGCAACCAGCGTCGATGGATACTTGAGAGCCCTCCCGGAGGCTCAGCGGGCGGCGCTGGAGAAGCTCCGGAAGACGATCAGGGCTGCCGCGCCCGAGGCGACCGAGGCGATCAGCTATCAGATGCCGGCGTTCAAGATGCATGGCCGGTTCTTGGTGTCCTATGCGGCGTTCAAGGACCACTGCAGCCTCTTCCCTGCGAGCTACGCGGTCATGGAAACGCTCGGCGAAGAGCTGAAGCCGTACTTCTCGGGAAGAGGAACGCTCCGATTCACGCCTGAGAAGCCCATCCCCCCGGCGCTG
>VAYG01000093.1:0-4939 GCA_005885015.1 Actinomycetota bacterium
AACCATCGCGTTCGATCCGAGCCATGGTGTAGGCCTTTTCCGTGTCCTGCCGGATGGCAAAGAGCTTCCCGTCGGCTGCAGCAAGGATGGTGGCGTCGAAATGGATCGTCCCCACGACTTCACCGGCCGAGGGCAGTTTGGCCGGGGAAGGGGTCGGGCCCGGAGTGATCGTGCTCGAGGGGGTCGGCGTCGGCGCCACCGGCTTGGCGCTGCCCAGGGGGAGGACGCGGATCAGGACCAGGATGGCCAGGGCGGCCACCCCCACAGCCATGGCGAGGGTCGTGACCCGGCCCCACGGCGACCGAGGGGGCGGCTCTCCGGGCTCCCGCGTCAGGACGTCGGGCCATAGGTCGGGCGCGGCGATACGGTCCGCGGGCTGGAATCGAGTTCGAAGGTCAGGCATCACGTTCCTCCAAGAGCGTCCGGAGGCGGCGGCGCCCCCTGGTGAGGTGCACGCCCACGGCCGCGGGCGTCGAGTCCAGGATCGCGGCTGTCTCTTTGATCGAGTACCCGCCGTAATAGTGAAGGACGACCGCCCCTCGTTGCTTCGGCGGAAGCGTCTTGAGCGCGGCCGTGAGGTCAGGAGCTTCGTCAGCCAGCTGATACGTGCCCTCCGGCGGTAACGCGGCGGTCCTTCGCCGGTCCTTGAGCATCCCGGCCGCGATCCGAAAGGACACGTGCCACACCCACGACCGCGCCGACTCGATGGAGTCGCCCCGCCGCAGCGCTTGGGCGAATGCTTCGGCCACGGCATCGCCTGCGAGCTCGCGGTCCCCGCTGTAGAGAAAGACCGCTCGCCACAAGCGATCTCCCTGCTCGCGGTAGAGGCGCTCGAGATCGCTCCGGATGCCCACGCCCGCCTGGGTGCTCACGCTACTCGATAAGGGGCCGATCCCGGGCCGAACTTTAACCGAGGCCTCGGCAATCTCCCCGATTTGTCGCCGGGCCCGGCGGTCGCCGGGCCCGCGTATACTCAGCGCGGTGACCGTGCTAGGTGGGGAGCTAGCGGTGCCCTGTACCCGCAACCCGCTCTAGCGGGGCCGAACTCCCGCCCGCGGCCCGGATGGTCCGGGACCGCTCCAGGTACGGAGTGTTGAAGGCCGGGTCCCGCGCGACGCCAACCTGCGAACCCCGTCAGGACCGGAAGGTAGCAGCGGTAAGCGGGCGCTGGCGGGTGCCGCGGGGTTACCTGGCTGGAGCCACCGGCCTGTTGAGCGACCGAGCCGTCCGCCGTCAACGGCGGGTGCACGGTCACCTATCCTGTCGTCGGAAGGAAGGTCGTGACTGAGGAAGTCGCCCTCTACCGGAAATACCGGCCCCAGACGCCAGACGAGGTCATCGGGCAGGAGCACGTCGTCCGCGCGCTGGTCGGGGCGATCCGGGAGGGCCGACTCTCGCATGCCTTCCTCTTCTGCGGCCCCCGAGGCACCGGCAAGACATCGACCGCCAGGATCCTGGCGCGGATGGTCAACTGCGAGCGCGGCCCCACGGCCGAACCCTGCGGGGTGTGCGAGCAGTGCGTTCGGATCCGGGACGGTTCGCACCTCGACGTGGTGGAGATCGACGCTGCCTCGCACGGCGGTGTGGACGATGCGAGGGAGCTTCGCGAGCGAGCTCCCACCGCGCCGGCCATGGGGCGGGAGAAGGTCTACATCATCGACGAGGCCCAGCGGCTCTCTCGGGAGGCCTTCGACGCGCTGCTGAAGATCTTCGAGGAGCCGCCGCCAGGCGTTCGGTTCGTCCTGGCGACCACCGAGCCCCACAAGATGCCGCCCACCATCGTGGGGCGGTGCCAGCGGTTCGACTTCCGGCGGGTGTCCACCGACGCGTTATCGGACCACCTCGAGTGGGTGGCCAAGCAGGAGGGGCTGGTGCTGGCCCGTCCGGCCGCCGAAGCCCTGGCCCGGCAGTCGGAGGGATCCGTGCGGGACGCGCTCTCCCTGCTCGATCAGGGCGCGGTGCTCGGAGGTGGAGAGGTAGGGGAGGACACCGTCGCCGCGCTCATCGGTGCCCCGCAGAGCGACGTCCAGTTCGAACTGGCCGACGCTATCGCCGTCCACGACGGCCGGTCCATGTTCGAGATCGTCCACCGTCTCGTGCAGGAGGGCCACGACTTCCGCCACCTCACGGGCCAGGTCCTCTCGCATTTCCGAGACCTGTTGCTCGTGCGATCGGCACCCGACGAGCCCGCCGTCCTCGACGTGCCGGCGGACCGCTATCCGAGGCTGGCGGCCCAGGCCGCCAAGTTCACCACTCCGGAGCTCTCGCGCATCCTTTCGCTGCTGGTGGCCGCCCAGACCGACATGCGCTGGACGACGTCGCCCCGGCTCACCCTCGAGCTGGCCCTGGTACGAGCCACCATGCCGGAGGCCGATCCGAACCCTGCCGGGCTCCTCGCCCGCCTTGAACGTCTCGAACGGCTGGCCGGAGTCGACGAGGGCACAGTGCGAGCCCCCGAGGCTGGCGTCGTCACTCCGCGTGGCCAGCCCCCACCCAACCCCACGCTCCGCGACGACGCCAGCCATCACGCCGATTCGGCTTTGGCCAAGTCCGAGCCCGCCACCGTCGAGGTGACCCCGGACGGGCGGGAGTCCAAGGCCGACGCATCGATGGAGCACGTCCCGCATGCGCCGCACGCTCCCGATGCCAGTTCGCTCGACCTGCAGACCATCAGGCGGTCGTGGCAGCAGCTCCTCGACCGGCTCCTCGACCGCCGGCAGATGATCCTTCGGGCCAATCTCGAGTCCGTGACCGCGGCGGCCTACGACGGCGTCACCCTCGAGCTCGCCTTTCCCCCGGGGCGCAAGTTCTCCGTGCAGAAGGTGCAGGACAAGGAGCCGGAGCTTCGCGAGATCTTCTTCGAGGTGTTCGGTGTTTCGCCGAACATCCGGTGCGTCGCCCGGACCGGGGTGCCGGGCGTGGAGCTGGTCGAAGAGGACGAGCCGCCGGCGACGCGCGAGGACGCGGTGGCTCGACTGAAGGAGGCGTTGGGCGCGGAGATCGAGCCGGAGAAGGGCTAGTGTTCGAGGGCCCCATCCAGGATCTGATCGACGAGCTGGCCCGTCTGCCCGGGATCGGTCCGAAGTCGGCTCAGCGGCTCGCGTTCTATGTGGTCAAGGCCCCGCCCCAGGATGCCCGTCGCCTGGCTGAGGCCATCGTCGCTGCCAAGGAACGTGTTCGGTTCTGCCGGGAATGCTTCGGCGTGGCGGAAGGCGACCTGTGCAGGATCTGTCGCGACCCCGGCCGGGATACGTCGGTCATCTGCGTGGTGGAGGAGTCCAAGGACCAGGCTGTCATCGAGAAAGCGGGCGTGGTCAAGGGCCGGTACCACGTGCTCGGAGGGGCCATCTCGCCGCTCGAAGGCATCGGGCCCGACGATCTGAGGGTGCAGGAACTGCTGGACCGGGTGGGGAAGGATGGGGTCCAGGAGGTCATCCTCGCCACCAACCCCAACCTCGAGGGGAACGCCACCGCCATGTACGTGGCCGGCCTGCTCAAGCCCCTGGGGATCCGGGTGACCCGCCTGGCCAGCGGCCTTCCGGTCGGCGGCGACCTCGAGTACGCCGATGAGGTGACGCTCGGTCAAGCGCTGGAGGGCCGCCGGGAGATGTGACGGAACCGCCAGATTCTCTCGACGAACCGAGGGATCTACGGTACTGTCCCGTCCCTGCTGGACCCGAAGGTGGAGGCATGAGGCGTCCAAGGAAGACCGTCGTCCTTTCTGCCCTCGGCGTCCTGCTGGTCACCCTGCCGTTGGGGGGAGCCTCGGCTGGCGGCACGGCCGCGGAGGGTCGTCCTGGCTTGACGCCCCAGGCGGGATTGATCCAGGAGCTCAACTTCGTGTTCATCCCCGACCCCGCCAACGCGCCGCTCGGAAAGACCGTGAGCTGGCTTGACGCAGTGCATGCCCGTCACACGACAACCAGCGCCGCGCCGCTGTCCCTCTGGGACTCGGGCGACATGACGTACCGGCAGCGATTCGACTTTACGTTCACCGCCGCCGGCCGGTACCCGTATCTCTGCACGATCCACGAGCTGTACAACATGGTGAGCTCGATCAGCGTGAGGGACCAGGTGAACCCCCCGGATGGCCCGGCGGGAACCGTGTTCACCGTCACCGTGGCGACGATCCCGGCTCCGACCGATTACGTCTATGACGTTCAGAAGAAGGAGCCGGGCGGAGCGTGGCAGGACTGGATGCTCGGCGTCACGTCCACGAACGTCCAGTTCGATTCGACTGGAAAGAATCCTGGGACGTACGGCTTTCGCTCGCGGCTGCACCGCGTCTCGGACGACGCGAGCAGCGATTACTCCCCCCCTGTACCGATCAGCGTCACCCCTTGATGGAGCGGCCGATGGAACGTTCAGCGGAGTCATGAGGTGACCGAACGACGGATTGCCTTCCGAAGTTGCCGGCTCCTCGCCGCCGTCACCCTCCTGACGGTGACCGTGTCGGGGATGGCCGGGGTCGCCCAGGCCCAGACCGGTGGAGCGACGGCCCTCCCGCAGCCGAGGCAGCCCCAGACGGATGTGCCCTTCCCACGGGGGCAGGCAGGCCTGGCATACGACGAGAGGAAGAATCTCACCTTCATGTTCGGTGGCGAGTTCCACGGCGCGATCATGAACGACACCTGGGCGTGGAATGGGACGAGATGGAAGCTGCAGTTCCCGGCGCGTTCCCCCACTCCGCGATCCGGGGAGGGAATGGCGTACGACGCCGTAAGGCACAAAGTCGTGATCTTCGGGGGGTTCGGCGGCGGCAGGTATTTGATGGACACCTGGACGTGGAACGGTCGTACGTGGCGAAAGATGGTTACTCCCTCCGCACCAAGGGCGCGGGCGAACATGGGGTTGGTCTGGGACGCGGCGCGACAGGTTATCGTCCTGTTCGGCGGCGGAACGACGACCAGCATCATGAACGACACGTGGACGTGGGACG
>VAYG01000093.1:4953-5469 GCA_005885015.1 Actinomycetota bacterium
TCGGACATGGGCATGGTCTACGACCAGGCGCGCCAGCAGATCGTGATGTTCGGCGGCCAAGCCTTCGATGTCTTCGACGACACCTGGACGTGGGATGGCACGAACTGGACCGAGCAGCAGCCCTCGTCGTCGCCCATGGCGAGGTGGGGGCCAGGGATGGGGTACGACCAGGTCAACCAGAACACGGTGTTGTTCGGGGGAGAGAGCGCGAGCGGCCCCCTAGACGACACCTGGACCTGGGACGGCACGAACTGGACCGAGCGGTTCCCGACGTCCTCACCCCTGGCGCGCCTCCGCTTCCCGATGGCATGGTCCCCGAACAACCAGGTCCTCCTGTTCGGGGGGAACGGTGTCGACGTCTATGGCGATACGTGGACGTGGGGCGGATCGACCTGGATACAGCGCTGACCCTTCATTGACGCGCTGATTACCAGGCCAGGGACCGGGGTTCCCAGACCATCGGCTCGCCCTGGTGAATTGCAGTTGGCCAATAGGAATTGAGCACTTGCGCCGGAT
>VAYG01000093.1:5529-6194 GCA_005885015.1 Actinomycetota bacterium
TAGGCGCCTGATCAAGCGTCTGGGTGCGGGGACCGCAGTCGCTTGGTTGGCGCCAGTCGTCACCAGTCTCGGCTCGCGTGCCGAGGCGGGCGAGTGCTGCGTCTGTGAGGGCTCCAACTGCGACTGGGTCTGCGGTGGCAGCTTGTGTCAGTGCGGCCTGGGCTGCGGGATCGATGGTGGTTTCTGTAGCCACGACGTCGACGGGAAGTGCTTCTGCTGGGCGGATTCGTTCTGTTCAGAAGTCTCCGATTGCACGCAGAACGCCGACTGCCCGCCTGGCTACGCCTGCATCCCCGACACGTGTTGCGGAGTGCCGAAGTGTCTACCGGCTTGTGGGCTGAGCCGGCGGTCGCGTCGTCGGCACGGGAGGCTGTCCTCGGGTAGGGTCCGCTAGGACAAGCCCCAGGGCATCTGTTCACAGGACGAGGGCCTCGCTCGAGGCCCTCGTCTTCTTTTCGCCATCTCGTCTCGACCGCTGCCGGGGATTTTGAGTAGGCTTCGGTCGCGGTCCTCCAGGCACAGACGGGAGTGACCGAGGAGAGGTTGCTCTCTTGAGATCCGGCGCCATGCGACCGCGAGGACGATCGTTCGTGGTAGCGGCCCTGATGGCGGTGTGCCTTGCGGGCTTCAAGGAGCCGGCGAAGGCAGGGGTCGGCAGCGTCACG
>VAYG01000093.1:6278-11578 GCA_005885015.1 Actinomycetota bacterium
TGGTTTTCACTCTCACGCAGGAAGGTGGTTCGTCGGTCGACTCGCGGGACTGGACCACCACTGTCCCCGGCCTCGGCTCCGCCACGATCAGATTCACCCTGACGCCGTCCCAGTGGTTCACGGCCCTGGGCAGCTACGACATCGTCCCGAAGATCGACGGGCAGCCGGTCGGGGGAGCCGCCTCGGTCGACGTGCTGGCCCCCGTGGTGGTTCCTCCCGTCTTCCAGGACGTGACGAGTAGTGCCGGCCTGGACACCGTCCTACCCGGGCCGAACTGCGGCCGGTTCGGCACCGGAGCTGCGTGGGGCGACGCGAACGGCGATGGCCGGCTGGACCTGTACGTTCCAGATGAGCAGGGGCCCGCCCAGCTGTGGATCCAGGACTCTCCGGGGCACTTCCGCGACGAGGCGGCCAGCCGCGGCGTCGACAACCGGGGGCGAGTGGGGATGGGAGCGGAGTTCGTCGATTACGACAGCGATGGCGACTCGGATCTCTACGTCGTCAACGACGGTAGCCTCGACCTGTACGTGGTGAACTACGCCGACTGCACCTCGCATGCGCAGCCCGACAAGCTCTTCCACAACGAGGGGGACGGGACCTTCACCGACCAGACGTCGCTGCTCGGGCCTCCCGACGCCACAACCGGAGAAGGTTTTCAGGCAGCGTGGTTCGACTTCGACGGAGACGGGGACCAGGACCTGTATCTGGCCAACGACAAGCTCCCGAAAGGGATGCCTGGAAACCGGATGTGGAGGAACGACGGAGCCGGTGGCGGAGGCGTATGGACGTTCACCGACATCTCCGAGTTGAGCGGTACCAACTGGATCATGGCCGCCATGGGCATCGGGATTGCGGACTTCGACCACGACCTGGACCTCGACTTCGCCGTCTCGAACATCGAAGGCAACGTGCTGGCCCGCAACAATGGCGACGGTACTTTCACCGACGTGGCTCGCGCAGCCAGGGTGGATAGGCCCTTCCAATTCGCCGGCCGGCACTCGATCACCTGGGGTCTGTCCTTCTACGACTTCAACCTGGACGGGTGGGAGGATCTCTACGCGGCCGCCGGAGACATCTCCGGGACCGCTGCCCAGCCCAACGAGGTGTTCGTCAGCGATCGCGCGGGCCGCTTCCTCGACCTGTCGGCCCCGAGTGGAGCCGATGACCCCGGGCTGTCTCGCGGGGTGGCGTTCGCCGACTACGACGGCGACGGACTCGTGGACGCCTACGTGGTTGACCAATTGGGAAGCCCCCGTCTCTACCGGAACGTCACCGCCACCGCTGGGAAGCACTGGCTCGAAGTTCACCTGGTGGGCGTCTCCAGCAATCGAGATGGTTGTGGCGCACGCTTGACCCTGGCAGTGTCGGGCAAGAAGCTCCTGCGAGAGGTTTTTTGCGGCTCGACCTCTCTCGCTTCCGGCTCTGATCAGACGGTGCATTTCGGATTGGACACCTCGGCGACGGCGACGCGATTGAGCATCCGATGGCCGTCCGGCATCCGGCAGGTCCTCACCAACGTGGCCGCGGATCAGGTTCTGGTAGTGACCGAGCCTTCATCCTGAGCCGCCTCCGCGAAGAGGGGGCTGCCCTCGCTCCGGCTTCAGGTTGGATCTTGGTCGTCCGGCGGGTGCGCCTTCAGCCACCGGACCTCCCACCGGGGGAGCGGGTGGACCTCGAGGGGGATCGCTTTCAGCGGCTGCTGGGCATAGTCGAAGCTCTGGGAGTAGTCGTATGCGGCGGCGTCTTCCGGCCCCACCGGCGCCAGCCCGAAGGTGTGCTCCACGAAGGCCAGCAACGAGGGATAGGAGGCCGTGCTCGAATCGGTGGACGCACCCCTGGCGAACGGGCTCACGATCACCATCGGGATCCGGATCCCCAGCCCAGGGGGCGGCGGCACGTGATCGTAGAAGCAGCCGCAGTCGTCGTAGGTGACGAAGATCGCTGAGGAACCCCACTGCGGACCGTTCATCACCGCGTCGACTTGCTCACCGATCCAGTTGTCACCCTGGAGCATCGAGTCGTTGTTGTGCTGTGATTCATCCTCGGCGGGCGTCAGGATCGACAGGTTCGGGAGTGTGCCGGCTGCGGCGTCGGTGAGGAACTGATCGCGCTGTACGAAGCTCACGTTCTGCGGCCCGTAGAGACACTCCGCGAACGACGGACAGATCGAGAGGTGATACCCCAGCCCCTTCTCGAACGGGACTCCCCCGTAGATCTTCCAGGTCAGCCCGGCATGATCCATCCGATCCATGACCGTGGAGGTCCAGGGGACCGCCGAAGGGCGGAACGGGCCCGAGCCGTCGGGTGCCGGGATGCAGGACGGCTGGTTCACCAGGTGAGCCCAGACGCTGGGACGCCACGAGACCCTGTTGCCGCTGTCGCACCCCCAGCCGGGGCCGAATTGGCCGAACGGGGAGCTGGCGAAGCCGTCCAGGGTCGAGGCCACGAGCTCGAGGTGAGATCCCCATGAACCTATGGCGTCCTGCTGGAACGTGCGGTCCGAAACCACGAACGTCTGGGCCAGCGCCCACAGGTTCGGGATTTGAGGCTGATCGAACTGCGAATAGCACGCGTAGCCGTCCTGGACCTCGCACCCCGCAATCCGGGAGAACCCGTTCATCCGTCCCTTGTTGACGGCGAGGGTCTGGGCCCTGGGCTCGTGGCTGACCACCGGTACGATGTCGGTTGCGGGAGCCAGATCGATGATCGTTCCATCGTAGAGCTCCCCGGTGGTAGCGCCGTCGCAGCGCCCGGTGGTTACACAGAACTTCCCAAGCACGTTGTCAAATGTGTGGTTCTCCATGTCGAGGATCACTACGTGTTGGATCGGCGAGCCGTTGGACGGACCCCCTGGCAACGGCTGCCAGTCCCCGTTGAAGTCGTTGCTCGCGTCGTGGCTCACGTCAACTGGGTTGGACCCATCCGCAGCCTCCATGAGGTAGACCTCAGGATTGCCGTCGCGGCCCGAGGTGAAGGCCATCCGCCACCCCTGGTCGGGAGCGAAGATCGGATCGGAGTCGGGGGCTGGGTCCTTGGACAGGTCCGCCTGGCCGGAGCCGTCGGCGTTCATCACCCACACGTCATTGTTGCCCGTTCGGTTGGAGGTGAAGGCGACCTTCGTTCCGTCCGGGGACCAGGCGGGCTGGGAGTCCGAGGCGGAGTCGTTGGACAGGTCCGCCTGGCCGGAGCCGTCGGCGTTCATCACCCACACGTCGTTGTTGCCCGTTCGGTTGGAGGTGAAGGCGACCTTCGTTCCGTCCGGGGACCAGGCGGGATCCGAATCGGAGCTGTGGTCCCGGGAGAGGTTGGTCTGAGCGCTCCCATCCGCGTTCATCACCGCCACCTCGTTGTTCCCCGTTCGGTTGGAGGTGAAGGCGACCTTCGTTCCGTCCGGGGACCAGGCGGGCTGAGAGTCCAAGGCGGAGTTGTTGGACAGGTCCGCCTGGCGGGAGCCGTCGGCGTTCATCACCCACACATCGTTGTTCCCCGTTCGGTTGGAGGTGAAGGCGACCTTCGCTCCGTCCGGGGACCAGGCGGGCTGAGAGTCCGAGGCGGAGTTGTTGGACAGGTCCGCCTGGCGGGAGCCGTCGGCGTTCATGACGAAGATCTCGTTGTCTCCCGTGCGGAACGTGGTGAAGGCAATCACGCCATTCCCTCGGGGGGCAGACGCGTCTATCGCTCTCGGCGAGGGACGAGCGGCGTCGCCCATCGCGGGTTCGACCGATGGCCCGAGGAGAGCGCCGGTGAGCGTTAGGAGGCTCAGGAGCGAGGCCGCCGCTCTCGGTCTGATCGGCACGGCCTCAGGCTGGTTGGAGGATTTCGAGCAGAGCGTCCAGCATCTCGAGCGGCTTGGCGGAGGCCACCTCGTAGGAGCGAGCTTGTTCCACCAGGGGCCGAACTCCCTCCAGGGCTGCCGCGCCCCCCAGCTCTTCGAGGTTCATGACGTGCGAGCCGAGCCGGTACAGACCGAGCCCCTTCGACACCTCGACCAGTGGCTGGCGTCCCCATCCGATCGATACCAACACGTCCACCGCGGTGGGCTGCTGCACGACCATTCTCGGATCACTGCCGTTGCCGAGGACGACCTCCGGCAGGCTGTCGAGCGCTCCCTCCGTGAGTTCCACCAGGGGTTTGACAGGGACCACCTTTCCCGAGAGCGGCTGGATCGCCACCGCCCTTTCGGCCGGCAGGGTGAGGCCGGCCCGAGCCAGTCGCCGGCGCCCCAGGGTTCCGATGAAGGGGACCACGCTGCCCGGGACGAGGGCGTTGACCCCATCCAGCGAGACGACGTTCATGTCGGCGAAGATCGCATCGGTCCGATCGGGAAGCAGGAACATCTCGAGGTCTGAAAGGAAGGTCTGGATCAGCGTCCGGATGTCGGGAGTCTTGATGGTGGCGATCGTTCCCTTGTAGAGGATGTGGTACCGCTCCTTGGCGCGGCCCCCCTGCGCGGAAGCCTCTGCGATCACGATCGAATAGGTCGGGTAGTACTGAGCTCGAGACCGGTAGGTGCGGAGGGCGCCGTCAAGCCACTGGCCGAACTCTCGCGACGTGCTGCGCACGCCGACCTCAGCTCCGCCGAGCAGGAACGAGCCCTCGACCGCCCACCCGAGGCGGTCCAGTTCGTTCTGTCAGTGGCTCTGGGCCTTCTTGTCCTCGAGGTCCTCGCGCTGGTCAGGCGCTTCGTCCATCGGTCTGTTCCTCCGTCTCGATCAGACGCTCGTTGTGGTCTCCGTGTCGATGCTCGGAGTGGCGGTGGATCTGTTCCACGATCTCCCTCGAATGCCCCTCGAGGAGCCCTTCTCGTTTGAGCTGAGACACCACGCGGCGAACCTGCCTCTGCACAGTGTCGAAGGGCATGCCAAGGACCTCAGCGATGTCCTCGGACAGCTCCCGGACGGTCCCCGAGCCGTCGCACAGCTTGAAGACGACGGCGGCCGTCGGGTTCAGGTGGTGGAGCAAGGCCTCCTCGGGGTCATAGACGACTGCCTCGCCGTCGATGTCCACCGCGACCAGGCCCTGGCGGACCTTCGGCTTCAGGGCAGCCATGGGGGCCGCATTCTACCAGTGGGCCTGCGCGGCTCTCGACCGGTTGGGGAGGACAGGTTCCGCCCCGGTAACGGACGCTTCGAGCCCTGTCAGCGGGCGGTCCCGGCGCCGGCCAGACGCAAGCCTGACGCCGCTACTGCCCCGAGGATGATCAGGATCCCACCGGCGATGAGCCCGACCTGATTCCCGTCGAGGGAGATGATCAGCTTCACGTGGCGGACATAGTGGGCGAGCGCGCCGACGCCCAGGGC
>VAYG01000094.1 GCA_005885015.1 Actinomycetota bacterium
GACTACAACGCGATCACAGTGGACGGCCTGAGCGCGCACCCGATCTGGACCGACATTCGCGGCCCGACGTTCGACCAGAACGCGATGGTGTACACGAAGTAGCCTTCGCCGCGTCGTCACTGAGGGGGGCGGCCCCCACGGAGGGGGCCGCCCCCCTTTCGTTCGGGCGGTTCACCCTCGCTGCTAGACTCGCCCGTCGATCGCACGCGGAGGAATACGGATGGCCGAGTATCGCGAAGTGAAGCACGAGCGCCTGTACGTGAAGGAGCCCGGCACCGAGCGGCTGCGCAAGAGCGCGGCCGGCCATCTCCGGTACCTCCTGGCCACGGGGTGGCGGGAGACCGAGAGGTGGCACGCCAACGACTACATCACGGTCCGGGTGGAGCGGAGCGGGCACGCGCCTCGCATGACCAGGCTGCCGAAGGTGGTGCCGCCGCCGCCCCGCCCGCCCCGCCAGCGGTTCGGGCAGGGGCCGGGAGGGCCCCGTCGGTAGGCCGAGCCGCCAGACGCTCTCGGGCGCGCCAGAAACGGAAGGACCCGCCGCGTTCGCGGCGGGTCCTCCTCGCATCCGTGGATGCAGCTTCGTCCTGGTCAGGCCACCGGGCGGACGTTGGCCGCCTGGGGCCCCTTGGGGCCCTCGGTGATGTCGAACTCGACCTTCTGGTTCTCATCCAGGTTGCGGTACCCCGAGCCTTGGATCGCGCTGAAGTGCACGAAGACATCGGGGCCGTTCTCCTGGGAGATGAAGCCGAAGCCCTTCTCGGAGCTGAACCACTTCACGGTGCCGGTCGTCACGAACGATTCCCTCCCTTCTCGGCCGGACCGAACCTGCGTGCTGTTCGTCGGCCTCCGGCTGATCGCCGGTGTGAGGGAACTGCTCGAAGCGACCTACCCTTGCGATGCGGAACCCTCGGTCAGAACTCTACCAGCCGGGAGCAGTCCGAGCCTCCTCAGGTGCCGGTGACCCCCGGGTTCCTGGTGATGCCCCACGGAGGCGCCCCGATGATGAACACGGGGGTCCCCACGGGGACCAGCGGGTAGAGGGCCTCGGAGTCGGGGATGTGCATCCGGATGCACCCGTGGGACGCATAGGTTCCGATCGAGCTGTCCGACGGGGTCCCATGGATCCGGATGCCCGGCGCGCTGAGGTACAGGGCCCTGGTCCCCAGGGGATTGGTGGGACCGGGCGGGATCACCAGCGGCTCACCGGCACCCCACCCGTTGGGCGCGGGATTGTGCCACGTGGGGTTCATCACCTTTCCCACCACCGACCACGCCCCGTCCGGCGTGAGGAACCCGGCCTTGGCCGTGGCCACCGGATAGGACCGGACGACCCGGAACCCGTCGTACAGGGAGAGCATGTTCTTGGTCACGTTGACCACGAGCGTCTTGCCCAGACGGTCGTCTGGGACCTTCGGGGGGACCCGCCGCATCGGGAGCTGTACCGAGGCCTGCCGCCCGACCACGGCCGAGCGGATCAGGTCGGCGCTGGCAACCGAGCGGAGGGCCCGTCCGGCTCTGGCGTGGGTCTGGACCAGCTTCCCGTCCACCAGGTCGAAGCTGGCGTTTCGGGCCGGCCTGACGACCTCCTTCGCCACCTGTCCGACCAGGGCCTCGATCGGCCCGGCCGAAAGGGTGAAGGGCACGGAGAAAGACTTCGAAACCGGGCGATCGCGGAGCCGGTGGTAGGCCCGAGACATCCAGGAGTAGGACTGCGACACCGCCAGGGCCCGGTCGACGGTTCCCGCCACGTCCGCGTGGAGTCCCAGATCGGCCAGCGAGGCCGTCGAGCTGTGTCCCGCCGCGTCGATGGTCACCTGCCGGGCCAGGGTGGCGTCCACGCCCGAGGAGACCAGGCGGACCGCCTCGGCCCGGGTCAGGCCGCCCACGGCCAGCCCGTCGATGCTGACCCCGGGGAGGATCCGTCCGGAGTTCGACGCCTCGTACCGGTAGGTGGCGTAGCCCATGCCGGACATGAGGAGGACGAGGACGAGCAGGACGAGCAGGACGACCGTCCACCGCCCCGCCGTTCTCGCCGCATGCCGACCCACGATCCGGTCCTCCCTTCTTCCTCCTTATTGTCGCCGGAAATCGGCGCTGCATGAGGGCAACCCCGGGGAGGAGCCCGGACCCCCACATCCCTCCTCGCCACGTTCACGACCCCTTCACATCCCGGCCGCAGCATCTGTCCTGAAGGACAAGCCGTCGAAAGGAGGACGAGATGCGACGGTGGAGCTTGGTGGCGGTGATGCTGCTGGTGGTCCTGGCGGGCATCGCCATCGGCGTCGGGGCGTACCACGCCGGGTACGACCACGGGCTGGAGGCGAGCGGGCGGGTGACCCAGATCGTGCGCGAGGTCGGCCCACGGGGGTTCTTCCCCTTCGGGCTGTTCCTGTTCCCGCTGTTCATCATCGGGATCTTCTTGCTGATCCGGGCGGCCTTCTGGGGCCGGTACTGGCATGGACCGGGCCGGTGGGGATCGGACCACGAGGACCACGGAGGGTGGCCCGGGCCGCACCGGTTCGAGGAGTGGCACCGCCGCCAGCACGAACAGGCGACCGGTGACCATCCCGGCGCGGGTGGTGAGCCGGCCGGGGCCTGACCGCCGGCCGATCGGCTGCGGGGGGAGGGCGGTTGCCTCCCCCCGCCCGTCTTGTCACTCTGGGGACGAAGCGGGAGGTGGCGGGTGAAGACCATCCTGGTGGTCGAGGACGAGATGAAGATCGCCAGGCTCGTCCGTGACTACCTGCGCCACGCAGGCTTCGAGGTGATCGTCACCGGGGACGGAGAGTCCGCGCTAGCCAGCGCGCGGGGATCGCGGCCCGACCTGGTCGTCCTGGATCTGGGGCTGCCCGGGCGGGACGGGCTCGACGTCACCAGGGAGCTCCGCCGGTCCTCGAACGTCCCGATCGTGGTCCTCACCGCCCGGGGAGACGAGGCGGACCGGATCGTGGGGCTGGAGCTGGGGGCCGATGACTACGTGGTCAAGCCGTTCAGCCCGAAGGAGCTGGTGGCCAGGGTTCGGGCGGTCCTCCGACGGACGGCGACGGCCTCCGCGGGTCCGGAGGTCCTTCGCGCGGCCGGCGTGGAGGTCGACGTCCTCCGGATGCGTGTGTCGGTCGAAGGCCGGTCGGTCGACCTCACACCGACGGAGTTCCACCTCCTCACCGCGCTGATCCGCGAGCCCGGCCGCGTGTTCACCCGGGCCCAGCTGCTCGACGCGGTCCACGGCGTCGCCGTCGAGTCGTACGAGCGCGCCATCGACGCGCACGTGAAGAACATCCGGAGGAAGATCGAGCCCGCCCCGGGGAAGCCGCGATACCTCCTCACGGTGCACGGGGTGGGCTATCGGTTCGCCGATGAGTGATCCGGAGGGCCGGCCTCGGCCCGGGGACCGGCCTCGCGGGCCGGGACACTGGCGCGGCGCCGGGTTCCACCGTGGCCCGGGCTTCCGTCCGCCGTGGTGGCCCGAGGGCGAGCCCTTCCCGCCGTCCGGCTCGGCTGCGTGGCGAGGGGTGCGAACGCGGTTCCTCCGCCGGGTGGGCCTGGTAGTGGCGGTCTTCTTCGGCCTGCTGTTCGCGGCAAACGTGCTGACGTGGACGCTGCTGGCCCGCCGTCCCGGCCCGGGAGGGCACCGAGCGTTCGCTCCGTTCGGCTGGATCATCGGGCTGGGCATCCTGGTCGCATTCCTCGTGGTGGGACGGGCCGCCCGAGGCATGGCCGGTCCGGTGGGCGACGTCATGGAGGCGGCCGACCGGGTTGCGGGTGGCGACTACCGGACCCGGGTGGAGGAGCGCGGGCCGCGGGAGGTGCGCCGCCTGGCCCGGTCGTTCAACGCGATGGCCGAGCGGCTGAACGCGAACGAGGAGCAACGCCGCGAGCTGCTCGCCGACGTCGCCCACGAGCTGCGCACGCCGTTGTCGGTGATCCAGGGCAACGTCGAGGGGATGCTCGACGGCCTCTATCCCACGGACCGGACGCATCTCGAGCCGCTGCTGGAAGAGGCGAGGATCATGTCCCGGCTCCTGGAAGACCTCCAGACGCTCTCCACGGCAGAGGCCGGGGCCCTCCGCCTGCACTGGGAGACGGCCCGTCCGGCGGAGCTGGTGGAAGAGGCGGCCGCGGCGTTCCGGGCCTCCGCCGGGGCCAAGGGAGTCACCCTGGAGCTTCGGAACTCCTCGTCCCTCCCCGACGTCGAGGTGGATCCCCTCCGGATCGGCCAGGTGCTGGCGAACCTGTTGTCGAACGCCGTCCGGCACACTCCGCCGGGCGGCTCGGTGTCGGTGTCGGCCGATCTGGCCCGGAGCGGCCGGGCCGTTGCTTTCTCTGTGAGCGACACCGGGCCCGGCATCCCACCGGACGTGCTCCCGCACGTCTTCGACCGGTTCGTCCGGTCGGGCGACTCGGGAGGAGCGGGTCTGGGCCTGGCCATCGCCCGGAGCCTGGTCCGGGCGCACGGGGGCGAGATCACCGCCGAGAGCCGGGAGGGACGCGGGACAACGGTCCGGTTCGAGGTGCCGGCGCAACCCCTCTAAGCGTGCCGGCCCGGCTCCTCGGCCACGCCGATGGCTCGGAGGGCCAGCCGATCGAACAGCTCTCTCGGGAGCACGCGAGCCACCGCCGCCTGGGCGGTCGCCGCAAACGGCCGCGGTCAGCGGCGAGACGGGATGGTGCTGCGCGCCAGCGTGCTCCCGAGGAGCACGCCGTTGGCGAAGTACGTCCCCGTCGGGCCCGACGGTAGGAGGTCGTACGTCGCCGATCCGACGTAGAGGATCAGGTCCGCGGACACCACCCCGGTGTGATCCAGCACGTCGCCGGGCCGAAGCTGCCCGATGGTTCGGCCGTCGCCGGTCGGGTGGCCGGGAGAGGCCGTGACGGTCCTCCCGTCGGCCAGCGTCAGACGAACGACCTCGTGCCCGATCCCCGCCTGCATCCGGCCGACCTCGAGCACCACCGCGGCCACGCGCCGTCCGCTCCGGTCCGTCGTCCACACCGGCATGCCCACCCGCAGGTCCTCCACGGGGATCTCGCCGAGGGGAGTGGCGATCCGAACCCCGGCTGCCAGGCAGATCGGGCAGGCCGGCGGGCGGCCCGGCCCGCGGCGCGTGATCTTGACCACGCCCGACCGGCTGACCGTGCCGCGCAGTTCCTCCACCCCGACCTGCGACCCGGGTGCGGGGACCTGGACGTCGAACAGGTATGCGCCCCCGGCCACGTCGAGGTCGATGGCCTGCATCTGCTTGTAGTCCTCGCTGATGGCGATGAGCTGGCTGGGCGTGAACGACTGGTCGGCCGAGAGGTGCTCGTGGTGAAGGATGGCCTGGAAGGCAACGCGGTCGGCCTTGATCGTCGGGAGCCTGGCCTGTGCGTTCTCGAGCTTG
>VAYG01000091.1 GCA_005885015.1 Actinomycetota bacterium
AGAAGCCATTGCCCCCCGGGAACACTGGCTGGGGACTGGAGATCGCCCTGGACGTGCAGGTCGCCCACGCGATCTGCCAGAACTGCAAGATCGTCCTCTATGAGGCCAACAGCAACTCCTTCGCCAACCTCGAGGCAGCCGTGAACACCGCGGCCAGCAAGCACCCCGACGCCATCTCCAACAGCTACGGGGCCGACGGCTACGACTGCAGCGAGCCCGGATACAACCACCCGAACATCGCCGTCACCGTTTCGTCGGGCGACTCGGGGTACGGCATCTCCTGCCCGGCCAACCTCGAAACCGTCGTCTCCGTCGGCGGGACCACGCTGAACCTGGACGGCGGCGGGAACTACCTGTCCGAGACGGTGTGGAGCGGGACCGGGTCAGGGTGCTCCACGGTCCGGCCCGCCCAGTCCTGGCAGTTGTCGGCCTCCAACTGGGCGGCCATCGGATGCGGGACGAAGCGAGGGGCGACCGACGTCTCCGCCGACGCCGACCCGGTCACCGGGGCGGCCGTATACGACAGCTACGGGTACGGTGGCTGGCTCAGGGTGGGAGGCACCAGCCTGTCGTCTCCGCTGATCGCCGGCGTGTACGCGCTGGCCGGGAACGCATCCAGCTACGCATACCCGGCCAAGAGCGTGTACGACTCGCCGGGAAGCCTGCACGACGTGACCACCGGCTCCAACGGTGTCTGCGCGCCGATCCTGCGGTGCAACGCCGGGGTGGGCTACGACCTGCCCACCGGCATCGGCACGCCGAACGGATTGGGAGGCTTCTGACCCGGTCGGAAGTTCTCGGGTGCGGGAGGGAGCCGATGCTCCCTCCCGCCACCGGAGGGAGCCGATGCTCCCTCCCGCCACCGGAGGGAAACGGCCCCAAAGACGGAGCCGCCGGAGTCCGAAGACTCCAGCAGCTCCAGTCGCGTTTATAGCGCCGGGCCAGGGAGAGGGTCAAATCGACCCGCTCGTTTTTGTCACTCTTTTCCGGGGCGGGCCGATGCGCCACCCAGCTGCCTCCACGCGGAAGCGCTCCGCTGGAGGAGCGTGAAGCATCCGAGCGCGGTCATCACCGCCAGGAGCGGGGTGAGCGTCCCGGGCGCGGTCAGCCCGATGATCAACAGAACGTAGCGCTCCAGGCGCTGGACGAATCCCTCGGTGAGCCGGAGGCCGACGGCCTCGCCCTCCGCGCGGACGTGGCTGACCAGCATCGAGACGACCAGCGTGGAGAGGGCCAGGGCCGCCGACAGCCGGTGTGCCTGCCCCCTGCCCGCGAGCGACCAGAACAGGGCCCCGAACAGCACGATGTCGGAGATGCGGTCGGTGACCGAGTCCAGGAACGCCCCCGCTCTGCTCTCCTCGCCACGGAGGCGGGCCAAGCCTCCGTCGAAGATGTCGAACAGCCCGGCCGCGATCAGCAGCAGGCCGGGCATCAAGCGGCGGCCGGTCACGAGCATCCACCCGATCAGCACGTTCGTTGCCAGGGAGAGCATCGTGAGCTGCCAGGGCCGGAAGCCCGCCCGGTACAGGCCGGCCAGGGCAACCCGGTAGGGCCACTTGAACACCGTTCGGAACAAGGGCCCGATGGCGCTCTCGCTGCGGCGGGGAGCCGGGAGGTCTCGAACGCGCGGCGCATCCCTGGCCATCGGGCAGAAGCCTACGCCTTGGCGTGTTGCCCTCGGACCGGGCATGGGCAAGACTCCCGTTCGGGTGAGAGGAGGGCGACGATGAGCAAGCGGGCGAGGGACGTGATGGACACCGCGGCGCAAGCGCTGGCGGCGATGGCCCAGAAGGCGCCGGCATTGGCGAAGAAGGTGGCGGAACGGGCCCCCGAGGTCGCCAGGAAGGCGGGGGAGCGAGCCGGGCCGATCGCCAAGAAGGTGACCGCCCGCGCGCCCGGAGCGGTGAAGAAGGTGGCGGACACCGTGGCCCAGACGGCGCCGGTCGTGGCCAAGAAGGTGGCCGAGCGCGCGCCGGCGGTGGCGAAGCGAGCAGGAGAGACGGTTGCCGCCGCGGGCGAGCGACTGGCGGCCCGAGCCCGCAAGCAGGCTCCCCAGGCAACGGCCCGTGCCGGATCGACGGCTGGCAGCGTCCGGAAGGGAGCGACGAAGACGGCCTCATCCGCTAAGAGGAAGGCCTCGACGACGGCCAAGAAGGCCTCGACGACGGCCAAGAAGGCCGTCAGGAAGGAGAAGTAGGAGGCGTGTCCTCCGGACCCGGCCGGGCCAGGACCCACGGGACGGTGAGCAGGGGGACCCACATCCCGAACAGGGGGATGGCGGACTTCGTCGCCGCCGCCACGGCCAGGAGGACCAGGGCCACGCCGAACAGGATCGCGGTCAGCACGAGCTTGGTCGTTCCGCTCACGGCCCCGATCCTACGGCCGGGTCGGCCGCTTGGCATCGCGGGCAGAAGTAGGTCGTCCGGCCCGCCGCGGTGGCTCTTTGCAGCGACGTGCCACACCTCGGGCACGTGCCGCCGGGGATTCCCCGGACATGGGTCAGCCAGGAGCGCTTTCGCCCCACGTAGTCGTACGACCTGACCGCCTCCCGGAGGACGCGCCGCACGACGGTGTAGAGCGTTGCCCGCTCGGCCTCGTCCAGGGTTTCGATTCGCCTCCGGGGATGCAGGCGAGCCTGCCACAGGATCTCGTCGGCCAGGATGTTGCCGACCCCGGCGACGAACGTCTGGTCCATGAGGGCGGCCTTCACTCCGCCGCGTCGCCGTGCCAGCCGCTCTCCGAACTCGCTCCTTCCGATGGAGAGCGCGTCGGGGCCGAGCGCGCCGATGACCTGCGCCACTTCCTCCCGATCGTGGGCGAGCCAGACGCCGCCGAGCTTACGCATGTTCCGGTAGCGCAGCTCGTTCCCGTCCTCGAAGGCGAGGATGAGCCGGTCGTGTCGATGGCGGTGCGGGTCTTCGCCGGACCACACGAGGTCGCCCGTCATCCCGAAGTGCAGGAGCAGCGCCGGGCCGTCCGTCCATCCGATCAGCCATTTGCCGTGGCGATCCGGATCTTCGAATCGGCGGCCGCGCAGCGCCCGATCGAGCGCCGCCGGGTCGGTGTTGCGAACGATGGTTGGATCGGCCTCCACCGACCGCACGGTCCTACCGGTAGCATGGGCATGGAAGAACGTTCGGAATTGCTCGACGTCGGGAAGCTCCGGCACAGCTCACGTTCCAAGCCGTGCGAGCACATGGTGATATGCGTAGCCTGCCCAGGGCCCCTCGGCATCATCCTCGACGGTGAACCCTGAATCCTTCAGCCATCCTCGGACTCGTTCCATCCTCGGGTAGAAGTGGTACCCGCTGTCTTCCCACAGGACCTCACCGTCCACGACGGGAAGGCCCCGCCGTCGGGCCTCCTCGTTCCGGTTCCGCACCAGCTCCTCAGCATGGCGCTCCACCGTCAGATACAACAGCCCGTTTCGACGGAGAGCTCTCCGGAACCGGCCCAGGATCGCCTGCCAGTCTTCCGGCGGGATCATCTCCATCGCGTCGATGCACATCACTCCATCGAACTCCTCGCGGTACGGGAGGTCCTGGAGGTCGTATTTCTCAGTGGGAACCTGCGGGAACTTCGACCGGCGACCGCGAGGTAGGCCCCGGCGTGATCGACACCGAGGAGGGAACGACCGCTAGCGAGCACCATGCCGAAGTACTTGCCGGTACCGCACGCCGCGTCGAGCACTCTCCCGTCGGGCGGGAGCATCGAGAGGAAGCGAACTACGTACGCTCGATGGGTAGCCTGGATCTCGCCCCAGCGTTCGTCGAACACGGGAGCGAGAGCATTCTCCTCCCGCTCGTTCTCGCGCCTCAGAGCCAGGACCCACTCCGCGCGGCTGGGGCCGTTTTCATCCACTTCCGGAATCTACCCCGCCAGAGCAACGCCGCATGGCAGGTCGAGGTGAGGGAGTCTCCTCGGCCGACGGTTCTCTATGATTCCGGCGATCACGAGAGAGGAGATCGAGATGTCAGACGTGAAGGAGCTGTATCGGCGCGCGCTGGAACGGTTCGGAGAGCACGTCGAGAAGATCCGGGACGATCAGTGGCAGGGGCCCACCCCGTGCACCGACTGGGACGTGCGGGTTCTTGTCCGCCATCTGGTGTCCGAGAACCTGTGGATGCCGCCGCTGCTCGCGGGGCTGACGGTCGCCGACGTCGGCAACCGGCTGGATGGAGACCTGCTCGGGGAAGATCCCAAGTCCGCGTGGCTGGACTCTGCCAAGAAATCCGGAGACGCCGTGGCCGCCGTCCCCCTGGACAGGACCGTCCACCTCTCCCGCCGCGAGGTCCCCGCGGAGGACTACATTTCCGAGGTCATGACCGACCTGGCCATCCACGGGTGGGACCTGGCCCGGGCGATCGGTGACGACGAGGCGATCGACCCCGAGATCGTCAACCGCCTGTACAAGGAATTCAAGGACAGAGAGGGCGAGCTCAAGGTCATCGGGATGTTCGGCCCCAAGGTGTTCCCGCCGAAGGGCGCGGACAGGCAGACGCGGCTCCTGGCCATCTTCGGCCGCGTCGCCTGAGGGCTCCCGGCCGCTTCCGGCCGATTCGGTGCTCCGCCGCTATCTTCGAGACGTGGGCGCTCCGCCTCGGCGCTTCGACATCCGGTACGCACGTTGGCTCCGTGGCTTCTTCATCGTTCTGGGCCTGGGTCCGAGGAGCTCCTGGGTCGAGCTGGATGAGGACGAGCTCGCCGTCCGAATGGGATGGGCATTCCGGGCGGAGGTTCCCCGCGCCTCGATCGTCGGCGCGGAGCCCGGCCGGGCGGGTTGGTTCGGGATCGGTGTCCACTCGAACCTCCGCTTCGATGCCTGGTTGGTCAACGGGTCGGCAAGCGGGATCGTCTGGCTCACGGTCACGCCTCCGGCCAGAGGCCGGATGGCCGGCATCCCCGTCCCGATCCGCAGGCTGGGCCTCGGGCTGGAAGACTCGGAAGGGTTCCTCGCTGCCCTGAGCAGGCGGAGGACGTGGTGACATCGGAGCAGACGTTCGTCGTGGTGGGCGGCAACCTCACCGCGGGCGCGGCTGTGACCACCCTTCGGGACCAGGGGTTCGACCAGCGCATCGTCGTGATCGGCGAGGAGCCTCATCCTCCATACGAGCGCCCGCCGCTCTCAAAGCAGTACCTCCGCGGGGAATCGACTGCCGACAGCGCCCTGCTCCATCCGCCGTCCTGGTACGCGGACGCGGATGTGGAGTTACGACTCGGGCTTCGAGCGGTCCGCCTGGACCCCGTGGGGCGAGCGGTCGAGCTGCGCGATGGGGAACGGATCGTCTACGACAAGCTCCTGATCGCCACCGGCGGGCAGAACCGCCGGCTGGCCGTGCCGGGGACCGACCTCCAGGGGATCCACCAGCTTCGAACGATGGAGGAGGCGGACGCCATCAGGGCCGAGCTTCGCCCGGGCCGGACCGCGGTCGTCGGTGGCGGCCTCCCTCCGCCAGATCGGGCTTGAGGTGGAGGTGGTCGAACCGCTCGAGGCCCCGCTCCTCGCAGCGCTCGGGCCGGACGTGGCCAAGGTCTACGAGGGCATCCATCGGGACGAGGGGGTTCGTCTGCATCTCGGCGAGGCGGTGGAGGAGTTCCGGGGCCAGGGCCGGGCCGAGGCCGTGATCACCGACCGCGGGACGAGCGTGGAAGGAGACTTCTTCGTGGTCGGCGTGGGGATCGATCCCAGCGTGGGCTGGCTGGAAGGCTCGGGGGTCGAGCTGGAAGACGGCGTGGTGGTCGACGAGTACTGCCGGACGAACCTCGAGGAAGTGTTCGCGGCCGGGGATGTGGCCAACCACTGGCACCCGGTGTTCCGGCGACGGATGCGGGTTGAGCACTGGGACAACGCCCTCAAGCAGGGGGCGGCCGCTGCTCGCAGCATGATGGGCGCCGGTGGGCCGTACGAGGATCCGCACTGGTTCTGGTCCGACC
>VAYG01000098.1 GCA_005885015.1 Actinomycetota bacterium
CGCTCAGGGGATCGTGAAGCAGGACATCTGGTCGAACGGATACCTCAACCTGTCGAACGGCATCGTTGTGTACGGCAATGGCCAGTCCTCCACGTCGTACGTCCAGCTCAGCAACAACTCCACGATCCAGGGGAACGCCAAGGCGGGCACCACGATCACCGGGGGGACGATCAAGGGCAGCAAGACTCCCAACTCGCCATCGGGCCCCCCGCCCCAGACGGCGCTGCCGCACATCACGTTCAACCAGCAGGCGTGGGTGGATGCCGGCTACACGGTCGTGAACTACTCGAACTGCGCTCTGGCGAAGAACTTCATCGACACGATCGGGTCGGGCGACTACGTCGTGCGGATCAGCCCAGCCTGCCTCATCTCGTGGGGAAACAACTCTGTGGTCAACTTGCACGGGAACCTGGCCATCGTCACGGACGGCTCGATCTCCACCACGAACCAGACGACCTGGAACTCGGTCGGCGGGACGTGGACGCTCTTCATGATCGACGTGTGGAGGAACGGCCTCAACTGCACCAAGCCGTCGCCGTACGACATCTCCGTGTCGAACAACACGAACTTCAACGACAACATGAAGTTGTTCGTGTACAGCCCCTGCAACGTGGACTTCGGCAACAACAACGCCGGCGGGGTGAACGGCCAGATCATCGGCGGCACGGTCACCATCACCAACCAGATGACCATGAACTACGTGCCGATCCTGGTCCCGGGGTTCAACCTCCTCGGGTACTCGGTGTCGCCGTCCTACCTCCGTGAGGTGTCGAACGGGTAGTCGCGACGCGAACGACCGGCGGGGCCTCGGCCCCGCCGGTCCCCTGCCCGCGTAGGCTCTTGCCGTGCTCGCCCTCCGCGCCCTCGCCTTCGTCGCCTTCGGGCTGGCCGTCGGATCGTTCCTCACCGTTGTCATCCACCGGGTCCCTCGGGGGCAGTCGATCGTGGCGCCTCGCTCCGCCTGCCCCTCCTGCGGATCCCAGATCGAGGCCCGCGACAACGTGCCGGTGGTGTCCTACGTGCTCCTGTGGGGCCGGTGCCGGCGCTGCGGGACCCGGATCCCGGCCGAATATCCGGTCGTCGAGGCCCTGATCGGCGGGCTGTTCCTGGCGGCCGCCCTGGCCTTCGACGACGTGGTGGTCGCCGCGACGGTCGCGCTGTTCTTCGCCGTGGTCGTGGCCGTGGCCGCCATCGACCTCCGTCACCGGATCATCCCCAACCGGATCGTGTACCCCTCGCTGGTGGCCTTCCTGGTGGCCATCGCGTCCTTCTCGGCGCTGGGCAGGCCCCTCAGCCTGTCCCGGGCCGGGCTGGGGCTGCTCGCCTACGGCGGAGGCCTGCTGTTCGTGGCCATCGCCTCGCGCTCCGGGATGGGCATGGGCGACGTGAAGCTGGCGGCCCTGGTGGGTCTGGTGCTGGGCGCGCTGGGGTGGGCCTACGTCGGGGTCGCCGCCGCCCTGGCCATCCTCGCCGGGGGCCTCGCCGCGGTCATCGCCCTGGTCCGGGGAGCCGGGCGCAGGGACCTCATGCCATTCGGCCCCTCCATCACCGCCGGGGCCCTGATCTCGGCCCTGCTCGCCCCCCAGGTGGCCTCCTGGTACACCCATGCGCTCCGCTGACCGGGGGAGCGGGCTGCGCCGTTGGCCCCGGTGCAATGGACCTTCGGGCTCACTCGGGCCGCTACCGGTTCCAGGGTAATTCGTCCAGGTTGATTGCCGGATTCGTTCAAGTTCGCTGCTGAACGGTTCGAAAACTAGGACGTTGACATGAACCGGACCCCGTTGTTAACTCCGATTCCCTTTGTGGTTTCTGTCAAGGGAAGAGGAGGAAGATGGTGGTGTTGCCGCTGTGGCTAATGAGATCAATGTGCGCAGAGTGGGAGCAGTGACCCATGGGCAGGCGGAGGCCGTTCGTGGGGGATCGGCTCCTCACCGTGGCTGAGGTGGCGTCGGCGATGCGGGTCTCGAACATGACGATCTACCGGCTCATCAAGAGCGGCCAGCTGGCCGCGGTGCGGGTCGGCAAGAACTACCGGATCAGGGAGTCAGACGTGGACCGTTATCTCTCCGAGCGCTTCGTGCGGAGCGAGGGGGCCGAGTAGATGCCGCAGATTCGGATCGGCGTGGACATCGGGTCGACCGCGGTACGGGCGGCCGAGCTGTCGATGCGGAGCATCCCGCCTCGGCTCGTCCGCATCGCGCAGGTGCTGGCACCAGGGCAAGTTCCGGAGCCGGGAAGTCGTCCTGGGCGTGGCCAACCAGCGGGTGGTCGTCCGGGAGGTCTCCCTCCCGTGGATGACCGAGTCCGAGCTCCGCGAGTCGCTGCCGTTCCAGGTGCAGGAGTTCGTCCCCATCGCCGTCGAGGACGCCGTCCTGGACTTCCACATCCTCGAGGAGTTCGAGCGAGAGGGCCGGCGCATGGTCCGCATCCTGCTCGTCGCGGCCCAGAAGACCATGATCCAGCAGCTGGTCCAGGCGGCCGAGGCCGCCCGCCTCCGGCCGGTCGGCGTTGATCTCGTGCCGTTCGCCATCGTCCGGTCGGTTGGCATGATCGACGGCACCGGCCTGCACGGGACCGAGGGCGGGGACGAGGCCATCGTGGACATCGGGGCCGACGTCACCAGCATCTGCGTCCACGCCTGGGGCGTGCCGCGCTTCGTCCGGATCCTCCCCACGGGAGGCCGGGACGTCACCGCCGCGGTGGCCAGGGCGCTCTCCGTCAGCGATGACGAGGCTGAGCAGCTCAAGCGGGGCGGGCAGGGAGGCCATTCCCAGAAGCGGGACCAGGCGCTCCAGGCCGCGCTGTCGAGGGCCGCCTCCTTCGCCGACGACATCAGGTCTTCGCTCGACTTCTACCAGTCCCAGATGCCGGGGGCTCGCGTGGAGCGGGTGCTGCTCACCGGGGGCGGCTCGAAGCTCGAGGGGCTGGAAAGGCTCCTCGTCGACCGGCTGCCGTCCCAGGTTGCCGCGGGGCATCCATTCCATCGGGTCTCGCCGGCGATCGAACTGCCCGACGAAGCGACGGCGGAAGCTGAGCCGCTGCTCGCGGTCGCCGTCGGCTTGGCGCTTCCGGGGGTCCGAGGATGACACAGGTCAATCTCCTTCCATCCGACGTACGCGAGCGACAGAAGTCGCGCCGGGTCCTCGCGGCAGCCGTCACCGCTGTGGCTGCCGTGGTCGCCCTGCTCTTCTTCGTGTTCATGTTGCAGACGGCGCGACTGTCGAACGAGAACAAGAAGCTCGCGGCTCAGGACGCGCTGAACCAGAGCCTCCAGGGACAGATCTCCACCCTCCAGCCCTTCGCCCAGCTGAAGGCCGACGTGGCCCTCCGGCAGAGCCTCGCCGCGCAGGCCCTGAACAACCAGGTCCGGTGGTCCGGGGTCCTCCGCGACATCTCGATGGTGATCCCCGACAAGATGTGGCTGACCGCGGTCACCGGGACGCTCACGGACACGACCGCCGCGGCTCCTGCCCCCGCCCCCGCGCCGAGCCCGAGCCCGTCTGGTGGTAGCACGTCGGGCAGCACCCCCGCCGCCCCAGCCGCGCCGGCCGCCCCTGCCGCGCCGCTCACGGGCTCGCTGGTGGGGACTATCCAGTTCCAGGGCATGGCCTCGGACAACCCGACCGTGGCCCTGTGGCTCGCCCGGCTGGTCCGGGTGCACGGATGGGTGAACTCGTGGGTCAGCAGCGCCCAGAAGACCACCACGGGAGAAGGCAGCACCGGCACCAAGATCCAGTTCAACGGATCGGTAGACCTGGCATACGAGGCAACCGTGCAGGGGAGCAAGAAGTGAACAGGAAACCAGCGCTCATCGCCGCTCTCGTCGGGGTCGGGGTCGTCCTGGTCATGGTCGTGGCCCTGATACTCCCGAAGGCCGGCCAGGTTCGGGCCAAGCAGAAGGACGTCCAGCAGGCGCAGCAGCAGCAGACGGTGCTCCAAGCGCAGCTCGACCAGCTCAAGGCGGCGGCCAAGGACGCCCCGAAGGACCGCAAGACCCTGGCCCAGCTCAAGACGCAGATCCCGCCGACGGCCGACCTGCCGGGACTGATCCGGTCCCTCAACGCCGTGGCGGACAAGGCGGACGTCGACTTCGTGAGCATCTCTCCCGGGCAGCCCACGTCCGCCGGGTCCTACTCGGTGGTGCCGGTCCAGCTCAACGTGGTCGGCGGGTTCTTCGCGGTCGACCAGTACATGTACCTGCTGGAGACGCTCCCGCGGGTGTCGAAGGTCACCACGATGTCGATCTCCGGCGGGCCGGACGGGCTTCCGCAGCTGACGATCACCCTGACCGCCAACTTCTACACCACGGACACGAGCGCCGGTCCGGGCTCGATCCCCGGTGGTGAGCAACCGGCGGCGGCCCCGGTCGCCCCGCAACCCAGCCCAGGAGGTTAGGACATGGCCCTGTCGTCCCGCGATCGGCGCGCCCTGATCATCGTCGGCCTGATCGTGGTCGTCGCTGCTGCCGCGCTGTTCCTTCTCCCGAAGGGATCGAAGAAGTCCACGGCAGCCCTGGGGCCGGGCGGCGCGCCACCGGCGGTGGGAGGGAACCCCACGCCCAGCCCGTCACCGTCGGCGAAGCCCTCGCCCAAGCAGGTCCTGGTCTTCTCCGGACGTGACCCGTTCGACCCGTCGCAGGGCGGCGGCACGCTGGCTCCGGCCACCCCCTCCGGCGGCGGCGTTTCGCCTGCCGGCTCGCCCGGGCCGGGCCCGGGCGGCGGCTCCAGCGCCACGGTCAACGGCCAGACGGTCGTGCTGGTGTCCATCTTCACCTCCGGTGGGCAGAAACGGGCCCAGGTCGAGGTCGACGGCACGACCTACACGGTTGCCCCCGGCGACTCGTTCGCCACGAACTTCCAGCTCGTGTCCATCGACGGCACGTGCGCCAACTTCCTGTCCGGAAGCCAGCCGTTCACCCTGTGTGAGACCGCCAACAAGTAGGCGGTCGGTCGGGATCCGGCCGGGTCCCTGAGGTCCCGGAAGCGAGGATCCGGCGTCCGCGACGGGGGGAGCGGCCGCCGGTGGGGCGGCCCCGAGGCGGGGCCGCCCCAAGCCTTTCCAAGAACGGGGGCCGGGTATCATCGGCGCTCGTGGACCACTCGAGCCGATGGGAGCGGCTTGCCTCCCGGCTTCCAGAGCTCGGGGTCGATGCGTTCCTCGTCACGAAGCTGCCGAACGTCCGGTACCTGTGCGGGTTCACCGGGTCGAACGGACAGCTCCTCCTCACCGAGTCGGGTGGCGTGTTCCTCACCGACGGGCGGTACGTGGAACAGGCCCGCCACGAGGTTCCCGACCTGGGCCGGGCCTCATACGCGGGGGAGATGCCTCCGAAGCTGGCCGAGGCATGCCGCGAGTTGGGCGTCGGGCGGATGGCCTTCGAGGCCACGCACCTCACCTTCGACCTGTATTCGAGGGTGACGGCCACGGGCTTGGAGCTCGTCCCCGCCGCCGACGAGGTGGAGCGATTGCGCCGGGTCAAGGATCCGGAGGAACGGGCGCTGTTGGAGTCGGCACAGGCGATCACCGACGAGTCCTTCGAGTCGATCACCGGCAAGCTGGTGGAGGGAGTCACCGAGCGGTCGGTGGCCCTCGACCTGGACACGGCCATGCGGGCCCGGGGGGCCGAGGCCTCGGCCTTCGAGACGGTCGTGGCGTTCGGGGAGAACGCCGCCGAGCCACACCACCGCCCGGCCGAGCGTCCACTGGGGCGCGGGGACGTGGTGAAGATCGACTTCGGGTGCGTGGTGGGCGGCTATCACTCCGACATGACCCGGACCATCGCCTTCGGGGATCCCCCCGCCAAGCTCCGGGAGGTCCATTCGATCGTTCGCCGGGCCCAGGAAGCCGGGGTGCAGGCCGTCCGGCCCGGCACGCCATGTCAGGAGGTGGATCGGATCACCCGGGAGATCATCCGCGAGGCCGGGTACGGTGAACAGTACGTGCACTCGGTGGGGCACGGCGTTGGGTTGGAGATCCACGAGGGGCCGTGGCTCCGGCCGGGGAACGAAGAGGCGTTGCCCGAAGGAGCGGTGGTCACCGTGGAGCCCGGCATCTACCTGGAGGGGCTGGGTGGAGTGCGGATCGAGGACATGGTGGAGGTTCGGCCGTCGGGGCCCCACGTGCTTCCCCGCACGGGCAAGGAGCTGATCGTCCTGTGACCGGTGGGAAGCAGCCGTGAGCGTCAACACCAACGACCTGAAGCGGGGGATGACCCTGGACCTCGACGGCACGCTCTTCCAGGTCATCGAGTTCCAGCACGTCAAGCCGGGCAAGGGCGGGGCGTTCGTCCGGACGAAGCTGCGCAACCTGAAGACCGGCGGGGTGGTGGACCGGACCTTCAACGCCGGGGTCGACGTCGGCCTGGCCATCGTGGAGCGCAGGGAGATGCAGTTCCTCTACCGCGACGGCCGCGACTTCGTGTTCATGGACCTGGACTCCTACGAGCAGCACCACGTTTCGGAAGGCGTTGTCGGCGACCTGGCCAGCTACCTCACCGACGGGGCCACCGCCGTGGTGGCCGTGCACGACGGAACCCCCCTCGGGGTGGAGCTGCCCGCCTCGGTCGTGCTGAAGGTGGCCAGGACCGACCCGGGCGTGAAGGGCGACCGGGTCAGCGGGGCGCTGAAGCCCGCCACCCTCCAGACAGGGATCGTGGTCCAGGTCCCCCTGTTCGTGGAAGAGGGGGACCAGGTCAAGGTGGACACCCGAACCGGCCAGTACATCACCAGGGAGAGATAGGGCGCCGATGAAGCCTCGAGCGGACGAGGGTCGGGGCCAGCGAGCAAGCGGAGGGCACCGCCGCCGCCGCGCCGCCCGACGGCAGGCCATCGACATCCTGTTCGAGGCCGACCTCATGGGACGGTCTCCTCGGGAGATCCTCGAGGAGTGGCGGGCCGCCGGGCGATCCGTCAGCGACTACGCCGAGCAGCTGCTGTCGGGCGTGGAGGAGCGGCGGGAAGCCATCGATCGCCTCTTGGAGGAGATCTCGGAGGACTGGTCGGTGCACCGGATGCCGGTGGTCGACCGGACCATCCTGCGGGTGGCCTGTTACGAGCTCCAGACCGGGGTCCCCGCCGCCGTGGCCATCAGCGAGGCCGTCCACGCCGCCAACGAACTGTCCACCAAGGATTCCGGGAGGTTCGTCAACGGCGTGCTCGGTCGGATGGTGCGGGACACGGTAGATCCTGGCCGGCCCTGACGGGACGGCCTGACGCGATCAGGCCTCGGTCTTGTCCTGCTTGGCGGGGGCGGGCTCGTCGGCGTCGTCGCCGCCGCCCTGGGCACCCTTCTTGAACTCCTTGGAGGCCTTCCCGAGGGACCGGGCCAGCTCGGGAAGCTTCCGAGATCCGAAGAGCAGCAGGACGATCCCAAGGATGACAAGCAATTCTGGAAGCCCTATGCCACCCATCCTCGTCCCTCCTA
>VAYG01000106.1 GCA_005885015.1 Actinomycetota bacterium
AGCCGTTCTGGGCTGGCTCGAACACGTGCCACGGTTCGCGGTGATCGCCGAAGCGTGACCGTGCTTCGCTAGCGCTCAGACCAAATGGGTCCTTCTCGCTCCGGTTGGCCCTTCTCGACGGCGACGCAGATGGTCCCGATGATTTGTTCCGCCAGGTCCCGGAGAGGAGCCACTCTGGCCCGGAAAGACTGCCCAGCCCACCTTGCCTCGAAGTGAACAGAGGAACCAGCCAGTGCCCGGTGATGGGCGTCGATCAACTCCGCATACTGCTCGCTCTCGAACAGTTCGGCGAGTCTCGTGCCCACGAGCTGGTTGGCCCCGAGCCCCAGCCGGTCGAACTCCGCCCCCAAGGACGACGTGAGGACGAGCTCCGCGTCCGTCGTCCAAAAGAGCGCTGGAACCTGATTGACCAGGACGCGCAGAGGATCCAGGAGATCGACGGAAGGCCGGGGTCCGTCCGGTCTGCCGACATCCACCGTCACCCCGCGAAGCTCCCACTGCTTCAATGAGGCCCCTTTCGCCGCAAGCCGCGACTACGGTACCCGTCGTGGGGCCTGCCGCAATCGGCGAATGGGCGGATGTTCGGCCTCTCCACCAGGGGACGGACGAATGGCTGAGGCCGGGTCAGAACCGGGGCGTCTCCGTGTACTCCCCGAACACTTCCTTGAGCGCGTCGGTGATCTCGCCCTCCGTGCAGTACGCGCGGGCGCAGTCCACCAGGAGCGGGATGAGGTTGTCGTCGCCGCCGGCGGCCGATTTCAGGCTGGCCAGGGCTTGCTCGGCCTTGGACTGGTCGCGCCCGGCCCGGGTTCGCTGCACGGCCTCGATCTGACGGTCCTCCGTCTCGGGCGCGATGATCAGGATGTCGATGGGACCTTCGTCCGGGTCCACGAACTCGTTCACCCCCACCTTGACCATCCGGCCCTTCTCGTACAGCTCCTGCTCGCGGAATGCCGCGTCGGCGATCTCGGACTGGAAGTAGCCTCGTTCGATGCCGACCAGCATCCCTTCGAGCATGGACCCCTTTCCCATCTCCTCGATCTTGGCGAAGTACTCCTCGGCCGCGCCCTCCATGCGGTTGGTGAGCGACTCCACGAAGTACGAACCGCCGAGGGGGTCGATCACGTTGGCCACCCCGGTCTCGTACGCGATGATCTGCTGGGTTCGCAGCGCGATCTGGGCCGCCTTCTCCGTCGGGAGCGCCAGGACTTCGTCCAGAGCGTTGGTGTGCAGGGACTGCGTGCCGCCGAGGACAGCCGACAACGCCTCGATGGCCGTTCGCACGATGTTGTTCTCGGGCTGCTGGGCGGTGAGCGAGCATCCGGCCGTCTGCGTGTGGAATCGAAGGCGCCAGCTTCGCTCGTCCTTCGCCCCATAGCGGTCGCGTAGCCACCGGGCCCAGATCCGACGAGCTGCCCGGTACTTGGCGATCTCCTCGAAGAAATCGATGTGGGCGTTGAAGAAGAACGAGAGACCCTGGGAAAACGCGTCGACGTCCAGCCCCCGATCCCTCCCGAGCTCCACGTACGAGAAACCGTCGGCCAGCGTGAAGGCCAGCTCCTGCGCTGCGGTCGAGCCCGCCTCCCGGATGTGGTAGCCCGAGACGCTGATCGGGTGGAACTTCGGCACTTCCTTCGCGCAGAACTCGATGAGGTCGCCGATCAACCGGAGATGCGGCCGCGGCGGGAAGATCCACTCCTTCTGGGCGATGTACTCCTTGAGGATGTCGGTCTGAAGAGTCCCGTCCAGCGTCTTCCAGTCAGCCCCCTGCTTCTCCGCCGCCGCCAGGAAGAACGCGAACAGGATGGTGGCCGGGCCGCTGATCGTCATCGACGTCGTCGTGTCCTCGAGGGGGATGCCGTCGAACAGCGTCTCGAAGTCGGCCAGCGAGTCCGTAGCCACCCCGCAGCGCCCCACCTCTCCTTCGGAGCGTGGATCGTCGGAATCTCGGCCCATCAACGTCGGCATGTCGAAGGCCACCGAGAGACCGCCCTGCCCGTGCTTGAGCAGGAACTTGTACCGGGCGTTCGTCTCTGCCACCGAGCCGAACCCCGCGAACTGCCGCATGGTCCAGGGCCGGCCCCGGTACATGGTGTGGTACACGCCCCGGGTCATCGGGTAGTGGCCCGGATAGCCGAGGTCGCGGTCGTATTCGAGATCCTTCACGTCCTCGGGCGTGTAGAGCGGCTCGAGCGGCTCCCCGGAGAGCGTCTGGAAGTCGGCGTCGCGCTCACCGGCCTGCCGGTAGTGCTCCCTCCACCGTTCGAGTTCGTCCCTAGCCATCGGCCTCTCCCAGCGCGACCTGGTCCCGCGCCACCCTCTGAAGCAGTATCTCAGCAGCCCGATACGGGTCGAGGGCCCGGGTGGCGACCTCTTCCGCCAACCCGACGTCCACGTCCAGCGCGTCGGTGGCTCGCTCGCGCAGGCGGAAGGCGACCATGCTCTTGACCTCTTCCAGGATCCTCGTACGGCGCTTCTCATCGAGCGCACCGGTCGACTCTTGATGCTTGCGGTGCTGGTCGATGGCCTCCCACAGCTCGTCGACGCCCTCGGCCGTGACCGTGGACGTCTTCACGACGGGCGGCGTCCAGTCCATCTTCGGCCCCATGCGCAGCATGCTCTTGAGGTCGCGCGCGGCGTCGCCCGCCCCTTCCCGGTCGGCTTTGTTCACCACGAACACGTCGGCGATCTCCAGGATCCCCGCCTTGGCCACCTGCACGTAGTCGCCCCATCCGGGCGCCACGACCACCAGCGTAGTGTCGGTGGCCGTGGCCACCTCCACTTCGGCCTGCCCCACCCCGACCGTCTCCACGATGACGAGGTCCTTGCCCGAGGCGTCGAGGATCCGGATGGCTTCCGGCGCGGCCAGAGCCATCCCGCCGAGGTGGCCTCGCGTGGCCATGGAGCGGATGAACACCGAAGGATCGGTGGCGTGAACCTGCATCCGCAGTCGGTCACCCAGGAGCGCCCCGCCGGTGAACGGAGAGGTCGGGTCGATGGCCAGCACCGCCACGGTCTGGTCTCGCGCTCGGGCCGTCCGCAGGAGCTGCTCGGCCAGCGAGGACTTCCCGACCCCGGGGGAACCGGTCAGCCCGACCGTGTAGGCCCGCCCGGTCTTGGGATAGATGGCCTCGGAGAGCGCAGGGAGCTCGCTCGAGCCATCCTCGACCATGGAGATGGCTCGGGCCACCGCCCGCCGGTCCCCTGCCAGAACCTTCTGGGCCAGCCCCGATGGGTCCACGTTCCGTAGGGTACCCGCCGCGGATCGCGCCGAGCTGTCGCTACCGGCCCTCGGTTGCCCGTATCCGCTTGGCCATGGCCTCCATGAGCCGTTTGGCGACCACCGGCTCCCGCTCCACGATCACGTCCATCGCCCGCGAGTCCAGGACCATCACGCGCATGTCGGTTCGGGCAGTGACCGTGGCGGACCGGGGGGCCGGGTGGAGGAAGGCCAGCTCCCCGAAGAAGTCCCCGGGCGTGAGCTCGGACACCTTGCGTCCGTCAACCTTCACGTCCGCCGTGCCCCGCAGGATCACGTACAGCTCCCTGCCGTGCTCCCCTTGTGACACGAGGGGTGTGCCAGCCGGCAGGTCGACCTCGGTGGCCGCGGACACGATCTCCCGGATGCCCTTCTTCGACACCGATTCGAAGAGCGGCACGCGCTGGAAATGATGGATGACCTCGGATGGGATTCCTCGCGCCATGTCCCGCTCCTCCTCTCACGCCACCCTGAGCAGCTTGTTCAGCCGGGCCAGCTTCCCCGGGTGCCTGACCAGCCCCTTCACCTTGAGCTGCCCCCTGAGCAGCTTGCGGTTGACGTCCCGGCCCTCCTTGGTCCTGGGGTCCGGCAGCCCGAATTTCAGCGGCACGGCCGACATGCCGGCGAGCGTCTCCGAGTCGGCCGTGACCACGACCTGCGGCCTCCCCACCACGCCGTTTCGAACGGCTACGGTGCCCGGCGAGAGCCGGATCGACACCGCCACATCCACGTCAGGCGCCACGATGGCGTATGTTGCCGGCTTCGCCAGCAGGCGCTCCAACTCAGGATGGGCCAGGAGGTTCCCCTGGATGACGGCGCCGAGCATCGCCGCCAGGCCGTTGGGCTCCCCGCCCTGGAATTGGACGCTCGCCGCCATCAGGTCTTCAGCACCACCTTCGTCGCCTGCCGGGAGTCGAACAGCTCGTAGCCCCGTACGGCCTCCGAGAGCGGAAGGACGTGCGAGATGATCGGCAGCGGATCGATCGTGCCGGCCTGCACCGCCTTCATGGCCCGCTCCCACCAGGAGTGGATGGGACAGACGCCCGCGAACTGGATCCGCAGCGCGCGGCTCCAGTAGAAACCCAAAGGGATCTCGAGTGTCTCGGAGACGTACATCCCCACCACCGAGATGGCCCCACCCCTGCGCACGATCTCGACGGCCGTCTCGAAGGCGGGCCGGCTGCCGACCGCCTCGATCACCACGTCGGCCCCTCGTCCTTCGGTCAGCTCTGACACCGCCATCTGCGGGTTGCGCTCCTTCACATTGATGGCGGTGGCCCCGACCTTTTCGGCCAGCGCCAGCCGGTCGGCCTCCAGGTCGAGGGCGATCACTTCCTTCGCCCCCTGCAGCGCGGCGGACTGCACACAGAAGAAGCCGACCGACCCCGCCCCCACCACCGCCACCGAGTCCCCCGGTTGGATGCCCGCGATGGCGGCGCCGTAGTAACCGGTGGTGAGATTGTCGCCCACGAACAGCGCACGTTCGTCCTCCATCCCCTCCGGGATCGCCAGCAGGTTGACATCGGCGTACGGGACGCGGACATGTTCCGCCTGCGCTCCCCCGAGTTCGCCTCCGAAGGTGCCGATCCCGAGGACGCGGAAGTCGTCACACAAGGAGGTCTGGCCGTGCAAACAGAACCAGCAGTGCCCACACACGATGTCGAAGGCGACCACCACTCGGTCTCCCACCTCGAACCGCTCCACTTCGGGCCCCACGGCTTCGATCACTCCGGCGGCCTCGTGCCCCATCGTGTCGCCCGGCCCCAGCGGCGCCTTGCCGTGGTAGAAGTGCAGGTCTGAGCCGCAGATGGCGGCCCTGGTGACGCGCACGATGGCGTCACGAGCGTCCTCGATCACGGGATCAGGGACGTCACCGACCCGGATCGTCCCGACGTCTTCGTACACCACGGCTTTCACGCTCGACCTCCGACTGTCCCCTACCGTGCCGTCTCGTCGACGAACTCGGTCGGCACGCTCGCCGCGACGTTCACGAGCTCGGTGGCCGCTTTGACGTGGCGCAAGATCGTGGGCAGGTCCCCCTTCAACTTCAACTTGCCTTGCATCATCGCCTTCACCGGATCGAGCTCCTTCTTGATGACTTCCTTCCATCAGGAGAGAGGTCGTATTTCACGCCGCGGCAATCGCCGTGCCAAAGATCCAGCCATACCCAGATCTCCTCCGGAACGCCCTTGTCCGGCTCGGGCTCGAAGACGTAGGCCATGTCCCCTTCCCACGTCGCGGCGGCGTCCCGATAGTCGGTGCTGCCGTTGATCCCCTCTGCGTAGGCATCCAGCCATTCCTTGCTGGGAAACAACGGCATTCCCCGGACCTCCTCGCCGCGCCGGTTCTGCCCGGCCCCCCTCGCACCCGCCTTCGGTGAGGGCGAGTAAAGCACGCGCTCCAGTCGCCGGTCCACGGGGCGGGATCGCCCTCTACGATGATTCCGTGCCCGAGCAGGACATCGTCCAGAGGAAACGGCCGGTCACGCGTTCCACCATCGTGCGGGGGCTGCGCGCCCTCGGGGTTCGCCCGGGCGTGATCCTGATGGTCCACACTCGAATGAGCGCGCTCGGATGGGTCGTCGGCGGATCCCAGACCGTCGTCGAATCCCTCCTCGAAGCGTTGGGGCCCGACGGCACGCTCATGGCATACGTGGGCTGGGAAGACGACCCCTACCACCTCCAGAAATGGCCCCAAGAGTGGCAACAGGCCTATCGGACCGAACTCCCTCCCTTTGACCCGGAGCTGACCGCCGCGGATCCCGAGATGGGCCGGATCCCCGAGCGGATCCGGACCTGGCCCGGGGCAAGGGTCAGCACTGGTCACGTCTTCCGGATGGCTGCGCTCGGACCGCGGGCCGAGTGGCTCACCGCCGACCAGCCTTGGGAGCAGCCGCAGGGCCGCGGCTCGCCGCTGGCGAAATTGGTCGAGGCCGACGGTCAGGTCCTCATGCTGGGCGCGCCCCTCGAGACGCTGACGATCCTGCATCACGCCGAGTCGCTGGTGGAATCGCCGCTGCGACGCGAGGTCACCTTCGAGTTCCCGATCCGGGAAGCTGGCCTTGTGGCGTGGCGAATGATCCGGGACTTCGACACCTCATCGGTCGGCGCCTTCCCCTACGAGCCCCACGTTCCCGGAGGGGTCGACGCATTCGAGGTGATCGGCGAGGCCGCCCTTCAGGCCGGCTTCGGCAGGCGGGGCAAGGTCGGCGAAGCAGACTCTGTCCTGTTCGAGGCGGGGCCGCTGGTGCGGTTCGCGGTGGTGTGGCTCGTCGAGAGATTCGGGGCTGGCCCGGCCTGAGGCTCACCGTCCGAACGCGATGAACAGGAACCCGATCAGGTTGAACGTGGCGTGCGCGGCTACCGAGGCCATCAGGCTCTGCTGGCGCTCGTAGACCAGGGCCAGGACCACGCCCACCACGATCAGGGAAGGGATGATCAGCAGGAAATCGAGGCCGGCGAAGTGCACCAGCCCGAAGAACGACGCCGAGATCAGCGCCGCCGGCCACACGGAAAATCGCCGCCGCAGTCCCTTGTAGAGGAAACCTCGGAAGAACGCCTCTTCGGCGAGCGGCGCGAGCGCGACGACCACGACCCCGCTCACGGCCAGGTAGGCACCCTTGACGTCGCTGGGCA
>VAYG01000107.1:0-3244 GCA_005885015.1 Actinomycetota bacterium
GCAAGGTCGAACCCGACGAGATCTACAACCTCGCAACCCAAAGCCACGTGCAGGTTTCCTTCGACCAGCCTGAATACACGGGGGACGTTACGGGCCTGGGCGTGACACGGTTGCTGGAGGCCATTCGAGAGACGGGAGTGGCCACGCGGCTGTACCAGGCCTCCTCCTCCGAGATGTTCGGCGACGCTCCTCCTCCGCAATCGGAGGACTCTCCGTTCCAGCCGCGGTCTCCCTACGCCATCGCCAAGCTCTACGCCCACTGGATCGTCCGGAACTACCGAGAGGCCTACGGCATGTATGCCGTATCGGGGATCTTGTTCAATCACGAAGGCGAACGCCGAGGGGAGACGTTCGTGACGCGGAAGATCAGCCGGGCGGTGGCCCGCATCGTGGCCGGTCGCCAGCAGAAGGTCTACTTGGGGAACCTCAAGGCGGTGCGGGACTGGGGACACGCTCGCGACTTCGTCGAGGCGATGTACCTGATGCTCCAGCAACCCGCGCCCGAGGACTACTGCATCGGGACCGGCGAGGGTCACAGCGTGCAGGAATTCTGTGAGCTGGCCTTCGGGCACGTCGGGCTGGACTGGAAGCGTTTCGTCGAGATCGATCCGCGGTACTACCGGCCCACCGAGGTGGAGGAGCTCCGGGCGGATCCATCGCGTGCCATGGCCGAGCTCGGCTGGAAGCCACAGGTCAGTTTCCTGGAGCTCGTCAACGGCATGGTTGAGGCGGACCTCTCCAAGGTCGGCCTCGGACTGGAGGAGGCTCGGCAGCGGGCGAAGGGCCTTCCGTGAGCGCGACGCGGTTGGACCTCTCCGGCAAGCGAGTGTGGGTTGCCGGACATCGGGGGCTGGTGGGGTCCGCCCTGCTGCGACGACTGGCCCGCGAGCCCGTCGGGGAGGTCCTCACCGCCACCTCGGCGCAGGTCGACCTCCGCCAGCAGGAGGCAACCCAAACATTGGTTCAGCGGGTCAAGCCCGAACTCGTATTTCTCGCGGCAGCCAGGGTGGGCGGCATCAACGCCAACCGGTCGGCGCAGGGTGAGTTCCTCTACGACAACCTGATGATCGCAGCCAATGTGATCGAGGCCTGCCGGAACATCGGCGTGGAGAAGCTCGTGGTGCTCGGCTCGTCGTGCATCTATCCGCGCGAGGCCCCCCAGCCCATACCGGAGCAGGCCCTGCTCACGGGCCCGCTCGAGCCGACCAACGAGGGGTACGCGATCGCCAAGATCGCAGCCCTGGAACTCGCCAAGATGTACCGGCGGCAATACGGGTTGAACGCGATCTCCCTCATGCCGACGAACCTCTACGGGCCGGAAGACAACTTCGACCTGGCCTCCAGCCACGTCGTCCCTGCCCTCCTCCGAAAGTTCCACGAGGCGAAGCTCGCCCGGGCGGGGACGGTGGAGGTCTGGGGTACCGGGACCCCCCGGCGTGAGTTCCTGCACGTCGACGACCTGGCCGACGCCGCGGTGTTCGCCTTGACGCGATACGAGGGCGAGTCCCATCTCAACGTCGGCGCCGGCACCGACGTCTCGATCAGGGAGCTGGCCGAGTTGATCGCCGAGATCGTGGGGTGGGACGGGTCACTGGTCTTCGACTCGAAGATGCCGGACGGCGCGCCGCGCAAGCTCCTGGACGTGGCCATGATGACCGCGCTGGGATGGCGTGCCAGGATTCCGCTGCGGGAGGGCCTCGTCCAGACCTACGAATGGTTCGCGCATCACTACGGCGCGGACTCGAGGCTCGAGCCAACTCGACGCTGATCCTGCGCCCTGGGCCCTAGGCGAACATAGAATCCGGGTGATCCCGTGGCGACCCCGGCGGCCAGAACGCACTTCCCCACCAGCGAGGGGGCCGGAGGGGAGCCGGCTCCTGGCCCGGCGCGTCGGCTGCCCGGGGAGACCTGGTGGCCTCTGCTTGTGTACGCAGCGATCTCCTTCGCTTTCTTCGCGCCGCCCCTGCTCGGAGACCTGTCCCACACCTACATCGGCCTGTCCGCCCGGAAGGTGGCCAGCGGGTACGCGGACCCCAGCGCGCAGATCTGGTTCCTCGACTGGTGGCCGCACGCCCTCCGCCACGGCCTGAACCCGTTCGTCGCGCACCTGGTCTGGGCCCCGGGGAGCTTCAACATGGCCAGGGCCACATCCATCCCTGGGGCCAGCCTCCTGATGACCCCCCTCACCGCGTTGTGGGGGCCCGTGGTCGCCTACAACCTCCTGATGCTGGCCGCGCCCGCGCTGGCGGGGTGGACCGCGTTCCTGCTGTGTCGCCAGGTGACCGACCGCTTCTGGCCCTCGGTCCTGGGGGGCTACCTCTTCGGGTTCTCTGCCTACGAGCTGGCCCAGATGACCGCTCACCTGAACCTCTCGCTGGTCTTTCCCGTGCCCCTGGCCGTGCTGCTGGTCGTGCTGCGCTTGCAAGGCAAGCTCGGCCCGCTGGCGTTCGCCGCCGCACTGGGCGGGGTGCTGGTGCTCCTGTTCTCCTTTTCCCCCGAGGTCTTCCTCACCACGACCCTGTTCGGAGGGATCGCCTTGTTGCTGGCCATGTGGTTCGGACGGGCCCGCCGGCGAGATGTCGTCGCGCTGGCCCCGTGGGTCCTCGCGGCCTACGTCGTCGCCGGAGCCATGGTCAGCCCGTACCTCTTCTATCTCTTCAAGAGCCCGCTTCCGGTTCGGGCAGGGTGGCCGGCCACGCACTCCACGGATCTGCTGAACCTCTTCCTCCCCACGCGGACCACGCTCATCGGGCACGACGTGTTCTCCGCCCGGACCTCGGCGTTCACCGCGGGGCTCGCCGAGGAAGGGGCGTACCTGGGGCCGCTGCTGTTGATCGTGGCCTGGTTCGGCGCCACCCAGTGGCGAACGGTGGCCGGTAGGGTGCTGCTGGCATCCGCGGGGATCGTCGTGCTGCTTTCGCTCGGACCCACGCTTCACGTCGGTGGTTCCGAATCCGTTTCGCTCCCCTGGACGCTCGCCACGCAGGCCGGGCTGTTGCAGGCGGCCCTTCCGTCTCGGTTCATGCTGTTCGCCTGGCTGGCGGTGGCGATCATGGCCGCCCTCTGGCTGGCGGCTCGTGGCAGACGACCGTGGATGCGCTGGGCGATCGCCGCCCTCTGCGCGATCGTCCTTCTCCCAAACCTGGCCGCGCCGCTGTGGAGAGCGAGCGACCGGGCCCCGGCGTTCTTTCGCGACGGGTCCGCGGCCAGGTACCTCTCCCTCCGGACGAACACGCTGGTGATC
>VAYG01000107.1:3341-11212 GCA_005885015.1 Actinomycetota bacterium
TCCCGACTACGCCCGGGCCCTCCGGGCCTTCCTGATCGGAGAGCGGGTGGGCGCCAGCGTGGCCGCGGACCATACAGCCGGACCGTGGGGGCGCCTGTTCGGGTCGCTCGGCGTGCGGCCCATCCACGTGGGCGGCGTGACCCTGTACCGGGCGCCCCCCGGTGGATGGTGGCCGACGATCGAACAGCCGGCCGCGGGGGGCGGCTAGTCGGCCCCGGCCCTCCGGCGGCGGCGCCCGAGCAAGAGCGCGGCCAGACCGAGCGCGGCCAGGGCGATGGTCGACCCGGCCAGTCCGTAGCCGATCGAGGGGTCGTCGTAGGAGAGGTCCACGGTGTGTCTCCCGGCCTCCAGGGGTACTCCCTGAACCAGATAGTCCGCCGGCAGCAGCGGTGCCGGGTGCCCGTCCACGCGGGCGTGCCAGTTGGGGTCGTACACGTTTCGCACCAACAGGATGGAGGGCACGTTCGCCTCGACGGTGATCCGTGACGACTGTAGACCGATCCCCGAGTAGCTCGCCCTCCCGCCGGTGCCCGGGGAACCTCCGGAGGGCCCGGGCAGCCCCGGGTCCCGCTCCAGGACGACCGCGCCGGATGGATCGAAATCGGGCCTCGTCACCGTGCTCAGAGACCGGTCCGGGGTCATCACCGACCACGCGGTGACGAGCGAGGCGCGGTCGTGTTGGCCGGGGAGCCGGTACGCCGTCCATCCGCCCTCGCGGGCGACGAGAGCAGCGCCGAAGGGGGGCAGTCCGGGGCGGGCCACGATCCACCCCAGGTCCAGCAGATCCATCGCCCCGGGCGTGGGGTGGAGGAACAGGCCGACGTTGTAGCTGAGCTCCAGCGGAGACTCCGCCCGCACGAAACGCCAGTACCGGATGAGCTGGAACGGGTTGTAGCCCTGGGCATCCTCCGAGCGGAACAGGATCGACCGCTGGTTCGCCATGAGCGGCCAGTCCGAAGGCTGCTGGGCGAGGAGATACCCCCGCGAGGAAGCGAGCCCGGGATCGAAGCTGATGAACCGGGCATCCCCCCTCGACAGCACTCGCCCGATGGGGCCGAGACGTACGTAGACCTTCGGGTCGATCCTGGGACGGAGGAGCGGGTCGAACCATCCGGCGGACGCGCCGGGCCCGCTCGCAAGCGTCCCGCCTCCGTGCCCCAGCGGCCGCTGGCCAAGGACGGCGTTGGCGCCAAGCACGACGGCCACGACCGCCGCCAGCGCCCAGGCAAGCTTGGGGTTCGTCCCTGTCAGCCAGAGCGCCCCCGCCCCGACCACCGCACCGACGATGGCCAGTCTCAGGTACGCCTGCGGCGTCCCGAAGATGGGCGGCAGGAGAACCCACACGACGAGGCCGGGGGCGACCATCAGTAGTCGGCGGCGGGCCGATGGAGCGTCCATCCAGGCCTGGAGGCCGAGGCCCGCCAGGATCGGCAGCGCCAGGAGCACCGCCAGGATGAACCGGTTCGGATAGTGACGGTAGAAGTCGAGCAGCGGCACGCCCCTGAGGGCCCGGGCCAGCGGGTCGACCACGATCCTGAGGGCCAGCACGTAGCCGATCGCCCCCAGCAAGGAGAACGCGACGGCCAGTGCCCGGTGGCGGCGGCTCCACAGCGCCATGAGGGAGAGGGCCATGAGCACCGGGCCGAGGTACATGCCCCGAGTGTCGACCAACTTCATGACCCACCCGGCCTCGTGGCTGGTCGGCGTCACGAGATGACCGAAGCCGATACCGTAGCTCGAGTGGGACAGGTACGCGATCCTCGGGACGAGGACGGCGAGGTTGACCAGGACCATGGCCGGGAGGAGCAGGACCGCGGCCAGCGTCGCATCGGCGCCGCGCCGACGTCCCAATCGCACCGATCCCAACGTCGCCGCGACCAGGTAGAAGAGGAGCGCGGCGGTCCCCACGATCGCGCCATGCCCCGAGTGGGAGAGCACTAGCTGTCCCCACGACGCGGCGGTCAGGCCGAGCCACAGCAACCGCCGGGGCCATCCAGTGGCGTGGAGGTATCGCGCGCAGGCGGCTAGGGTGAGCGCGGTCCACGCCAGCGAGGCGGGAAACGGCAGGAACAGCGTGAGCCGCGACGCGGCCAGGGACAGCGAGAGCGCCAACCCCCCCACCGTCGACGCCGGGCGGGACACACCCTCTTCCCGGAGGAACCAGTAGACGCCGAGGCCGCCCAGGACCGGCTGCGCCGCGATGAACAGCCCCATGCCCACCCCACACGGAAGCGCGGTGAACAGGGCCATCGGTAGCAGATACATCCACCCGGACTGGGGATCTGCGGCGAACGGGACGCCACCCATGACGTACGGGTTCCACGCGGGGATGTGCCCGGCGGCGAGGCTCTTGCCGAGGAAGCAGTAGTTGGGGAACCAGAAGGCCAGGATGTCGGGATGCTGGTCGGACACCCTGCCCCCGAAGATGAATGCGTGCAACACCACGACGGCGGAGGCAACGATGAGCAGGGGGCCGGCTGCCAAGGCAACGGCGTGCCGGCCCCGTCCTTCGCCCCGACTCACCCGTACGTCTGCTCGGATGTCCTGCCCGCCTATCCGGCCGGCTCGGAGGCCACCGGCATGGGCTCGGGATGGTCCGCGTCCTGGCGCGGACGACTCGCCGGCGTGCCGCGGGCCTGGCGCCGTTCCTTCCGGGCCAGCCACAGCCCGGCCGCCGCCAGCACCGCGACGGCCGTGCCCGATCCGGCGAGGCCCTCCCCCACCGCCGGGTCGTCGTAGGCCACCCGCACCACGTGACCTCCCGGTGGAACGGAGACGGCCTGGAAGAGGTAGTCCGCCCGGAGCAGGCGGGTTGGGTGGCCATCGATCTCGGCGTGCCAGTTCGGATCGAACGCGTTGCGGATCACCAGCAGCGAGGGCTCCAAGGCCGCGACGTCGATCCGGGCCGACTGGGGCCCGAGGCTCCGGTAGGCGATGGTACCGGAGGAACCGCCACCGCCGGGCGGCACTTCCGGAGTCGTCTCCACCACGGCCTCTCGAGACGGATCGAACCCGGGGTCGATCACCGCGTCCAGCGCCGGGTTGGGGAAGGCCGCCCCGGTCCCGCCCACCACGCGCCAGGACGGTAGGAGGGAAGCCCGAGGGGGGCCGTGGGCCCGCCGGTAGAGGATCCACGGCCCCTGGGCGACCACCCGCTGGTCGCCTGGCTCGATCGCCGGGCCGGCGGCCACGATCCATCGGACCTCGAACAGGTCCAGCAGGGCCGGGGGCACCGGTCGGAACAGCAACGAATGGTTGTACTTGATCTGCACGCCCTGGATCGCGCGGAGGAACGTCCAGTAGCGCAGCGGGGCGACCGGGTCGTAGCCGAGCACGTTCTCGATGCCGAACAACATGCCGTGGTTCGGAAGCAATCCGTTGGCGATCTCGGGCCCGCGGTCCCCCGGATCGATCGCCCCCACCCGCACGTATCGGCCACCGCCCGCCCGGATCGCGCTGGCGATGGGCCCCGGGCGGACGTACGCGGCGGCCGAGACACCGCGCTCGTTCGAGATCCCCAGTCCCGTGCTGAACGGGGGCTGTCGCCCCCTGGAGAATCCACCGACCACCAGCTCGACGGCGATGACCACAGGCACCACGGCGGCCAGCGCGGGCCGGCCGGCCGCGACGCCGAGCGAGAGGCTGCCGATGACCGCCCCGGCCGCGAGGAGGATCAGGTCGTGGAGCGCCACGCCCATGAACGGGGGCAGGATCCAGAAGACGGCCACGCCGGGGATGACCGCCAGCAGCCTGGTCCGCCGGTCGGGGGCCTCGATCCACGCCGCCACCCCGAACGCCGCCAGGATGGCGAAGGCGAGGAGCACCGGATACGCGAACCATGACGGGCTGTGCAGGTAGAAATCGACGACGCGCCATCCTCGGATCCCGGCCGGAGTCCTGGAGGCGACGTCCCGAAGCCCCAGCAGATAGCATGCCGCGGCGAAGAGAGCGATCCCGACGACGACGGGTCGATGCCTGCGGTGCCACCATCCCGCCGTGATCAGCGCCAGCGGTACGGCCCCGAGGTAGGGACCGCCCGGGGAGGTCAGTTGCATCGGCCATCCGGCCAGCCGGGCCGGCCCCACGCGCACCGGCGGGGAGACCTTCCCGACGATCTGCGCGCCGAGCCGCTGCAATCCCGCGTAGCCGAGGGAGAGGTCCGTCCGCGGCTCGTACGAGAGCTTCGGCAGGAGGATGGCCAGGTTCACCGCAGGGATGGCCACCGCCAGCACGGCGAGGGGAAGCAGGGCATCGGCCCCGGTGCTCCCTTCCCTGAGCATCATCCACAGCCGGGCGCCGACGAAGGCCAGCAGGGCTGCCGTTCCCATGAGCATGCCCACGCTGAAGTGGGCCGCGGCCAGCTGACCCCAGGCGGCCGCCGTCAGGAATGCCCAGAGGAGCCGGCCCGGCCACGTGGTCGCCCGCAGGTAGCGCGACGCCGCCGCGAGCAGGAGGGCCGTCCAGGCGAGGGTCCCGGCGAACGGCAGGGACAGACCGAGGTTGGAACCGGCGATGGCGAGGGAGAGGACCAGTCCGCCGACCGTCGCCGCCGGCCGCGCGAGCCCTTCGCTCCGGGCGAACCAGTAGATGCCCAGCCCGGCCAGGATCGGTTGGAGGGCGAGCATGAATCGGATAGCGACGTCACACGGCAGCGAAGAGAACAATGCCATCGCCGGCAGGTACATCCATCCCGACTGCGGGTCCGCGGCGAATGGGACCCCACCCATGATCGCTGGGTTCCAGGCGGGGATGTGCCCGGCCGCGAGGCTGCGTCCCATGAAGCAATACGTGGGCATGAAGAAGGAAAGGGCGTCCGCCGTGTTGATCCGCCCGCGGAACACGAAGCCGTTGATGAGCAGGAGCGTCGCCGCGATGATCATGAGGGGTCCGGCGAGGATCGGGATCAGCCGCCTCCCTCGACGGATCGAGGACGCGGCGTTGCCAGGTGGGCGGTCCGGCATGGGCGCCACGCTACCACTCGACCTGCTCGAGCACCCCCGCTGATACAGTGCGCCCGGTGAACGCCCGGGCGAGAGACGTCGCTCTGGTCGCGATGGCCGCGGCGCTCCTGGGGGCGTTCTTCCTGGGGATCTATCCGGCGAAGCACTACCGGATGCCCGTCGGCTACGACACGCCGCTGTACCTCTCGCAGATCCGGTTCGCCGCCGAGCGGGGGCTCTCGGGGATTCCGGGCCACCTCCCGTTTCCCTCCTTGGTCCGCCCCAGCAGGCCCGGGTTCCCCATCGTGGTCCTCACCCTGTCCCGCCTGCTCGGCGCCTCGACGTTCACGATGGCGGCGCTGCTGCCGGTGGCGGCGGCCATCGCGCTGGTGGTCCCTGCGCCGCTCTGCCTGGGAAGCGGCAGTGGTGGCGGTGATCGTGGGGACCTCCCTCGTGGTGATTCGGATGTTCGCCCCCGAGACGTACACGGACAACCTCATCGCCGCCGGGCTGTTCCTCGCAGCCCTCGTCCCGCTCATGTCCTTCGTCCTCGGGGGAAGGGGGTGGGTGGCGTCGAGCCTCCTGCTCGCCGTTGCCGGGCTCGTCCACGACACGAGCTTCCTGGAGATGGTCGCCGTCCTCGTCGTGCTGGCGCTGCTGTACGCGCCGTCGTCCGTGCGGGCGTGGCGTGCCGGACGTCGGCCCTTCACGGCCACGCCCTGCGGTCGCGTGGCCATCGCCACCGCAGGCGGGACGGCCGGGGCGGCCGCGCTGGCCTTCGGGCTCCTCCGGGCGGCGCCGAACACCCCTCAGCTCACACGGCGAGAGCTCACCAAGAAGCTCCGGGAAGACCTTCCCCTCTACCGGTTTCCTCTGACGATCCCGCTGGCCGCCTGGGGCGCGGCGGCCTTGGCCGTCGGTGGCCGGGGGAAGCCCGAGCGTGAGCGCCTCGCCGCCGGATTCCTCCTTCGGGTTGCCGGCTCGTGGACCGCCGTCACCGCTGGGGGAATCCTCCTATTCGTCGTGGGCAGGAACTCCCCGGCACACCGGTTCCTGTCGTTCTTCCTCCCTCTCCCGATCCTGATCGCCATCGGGCTTCTGGCGGCGGGGGCCCGGGTGGCCCGGCCCGCCGGCGTCGCGGTCGTCCTGGTCGGTCTGATCGGACTGGGCTTCCTCGGCTACCACACGCTGTACGTCGAGCTCCCCGCGGACCGGGGGATCGAGTGGACCGATCCGGCGAAGATCGCGGACGCCCAGGCCGCCGCGGCCTATCTGGATGCCGCGGGCATCCCCCGAACCTCACCGGTCGTGTTCGTCGTCGACGACTTGGGGCCCAATCCCCTCTCCTACGTGCCCGAGATGGCCTACTTGATCCGGTCCGTCCTCCCCGCCGATCGGATCGTGAACACGCATCTCTACGTGGGCGACCCCGTGCGATACCTGGAGGGGCGCCCGACGTTTCGTCCGTCGCCACCCACCTACGACCAGAACGCCGCCAGGTTTTGGCCGGCGGTTCGGGCCCTGCTCCCCCGGAGGCCGGTGGCGATGGTTCTCGCGTCGTTCAACCCGGCTTTCGGCGCGCTGGCGGCGGCCCATCCCGACTGGGTCGTGGGCAGAGGGCTGATCGTCCTGCAGGGGCCCCGCCTCGCCGGCCATTCGGCGCCGCCGGCGCTCCCCTCGTTCCCGGGGCCGGCCGGCCTGGCCCTCCTCGGCGCGGCCACGGTCGCCGCCCTGGGCCTGATCGGCATCGGATGGGCGTGGGCGCTGCTGCCACCGACCCGTCTCTTCGAGGTCGTCTCCCTCGCCCCGGCCTTCGGCACGGCCATGCTGGTGGTGACCGGGCTGGTCATCGACCAGGCCGGGCTCCGCCTCGACTCGTGGGACGCGGCTGCCGCCGGACCGGTCGCCGCAGCGGCCGGAGCCGCGCTCGCCTACTTCGAAATCATCCGGCGGCGCCGCTCAGCCGCCGCCGGGCGGTGAGGCGCTCGGGCCCGACTGGACGCCCACCACCGACCGCGCCGCCACGATCAGGGCGAGCGCCCACCCCGTCACCGAGGCGATCGCGACCGGGCCGAGGGAGGCCCATCCGCGGAAGGGAAGCCCCACACGGTCCCACCCGAGGCCCGCCAGAATCATTGAGGCAGCGCCGAGGCCGGGGGCGAGACCAACACGAACCAGAGGATCGGGAGGCAGGAGCGCCAGGGCCCACCCGCTGCCGACGACCAGGAACGTGAAGAGGATCAGCACGATTGCGAGCGCCAGGCCGATGGGTCGGGTGTTCGCCTCGACCGCCGCGGGGAGCGGGAGCGGAGCCGGCGGAGCGGGGCCGTTGAGAACCGCCACGCCCTGAGCGACCACGCGGGCGCCGGGCAGGGCCTCCGCCTCTTGGAATCCCCGGTGGTTATACCGATCGATGACGACGGCCAGGGCCCGCGAGGCCGCCTCCGGCGGGACGAGGGTTCCGCCTCTCAGGGCGCTGGCGGGGAAACCGTCTAGGTACCCTGCCGGTCGGCCATAGTAGAACCGCGTTCGCTCCAGCTCGTCAGGCCGGATGGTGGACTGAACGACCGCCCACCAGCGGCCCACGGTCTCGTGGTGCCGGCCGGTGCCCGTGTCCAGGAGATAGACCACGTACCTGTCACCCGCGAACCCTTGGACGTACCGGTCCGCCGCAGCGATCTGCCGGACTCCTTTCGCCTCGGTCCAGGCCCGCTGCACCCTCCCTGCCTTCCAAGCGAGAAAGAGGAATCCGCCCAGCACGACCAACACAAGTCCGAACGCTAGGGCCGGGCCGAGGGACCTCCGCCGAACCGCCAGCCATCGCGCCAGCCCCCACACGGCCACACCCGCCATCAAGGGGATGGGGAACAGGTAGTGCAGAAGCCGATTGCCCGCCACGGGGACCCCGTACATCTGGACGACACCGGCCAC
>VAYG01000097.1:0-547 GCA_005885015.1 Actinomycetota bacterium
AGCCTGATGAGCAGCGCCTCGGAGCCGCCGACCAGGAAGAAGAGGACCGCGGTGACGCCGTACAGCACCCCGATGCGCTTGTGATCGACCGTGGTGGCCCATCCCCACAGGCCGGCGGTGCCCTTGGGCCTGGCGAAGATGCCGCGCCGCCGGTAGGTTGCCTCGGGCTCGGTCGCTACGGTCGCCATCGGGCCGGTGGCACCCCCTTCATTTCAAGCCGTCCAGATACGCTACCAGCGCGTCGACGTCGGCCGCCGAGAGCTGCTGGGAGAAGTTCGGCATATCGGCGCCGGGCTTCATTCCCGGCGCGTCGTGCAGCCATTTCGCCAGGTTGTCGTCGTTCCGTACGAACGTGTCGCCGGCGAACGCGCTCCGCGCGGCGAAGTGGGTCAGGTTGGGACCGACCGTCCCGGCGAACCCCTCGACCCCGTCGATGGTGTGGCATCCGTTACAGCTCACCCCGGCCCGCTGCATGATGGCGAGCACGTCGGGCGGTGGCGGCTGGGCCGGCTGGAGCTGTTGCTGCACCCATCCCTGGAAGTCGGCG
>VAYG01000097.1:552-1094 GCA_005885015.1 Actinomycetota bacterium
ATGTTCGCATGGGACAGCCCGCAGAACTCCGCGCACTGGCCGAAGTAGGTCCCCGGGTTGGGTGCCTCGAGCGTGAGGTGGGTCCGGTGGTTGGGTTCCAGGTCCTGCTTGCCCGCCAGCCGTGGGATCCAGAAGCTGTGGATGACGTCCTTCGACGTGAGCTGGATCTCGATGGGGATGCCCGTGGGGATGTGGATCTCGTTGGCGGTGACCACGTCCTTCGTCACGCCACGCGATGCCTGGGGCGGATAGTGGACCTCCCACCACCACTGGTGGCCGGTCACCTGGATGCGCATCGCGTCGGGCGGCACCCGGGCCAGCCCGAAGATTGTGCCGATGGTGGGGACGGCGATGGCCGCCAGCAGGACGGCCGGGATGACGGTCCACGTGATCTCCAGGCGCTTGTTGCCGTGCACCTGGACGGGAACGCCCCTCCCCGGGCGGTGGCGGTACCGGAGCGAGAAGTAGACCAGCGCCCCCTCGACCAGGACGAACACCCCGACCGCGATCCAGAAGACGGGCCGGAACAGCCGATCGATCTT
>VAYG01000097.1:1244-6370 GCA_005885015.1 Actinomycetota bacterium
GAGCCCATGCGGGCCCGCAGGCAGGGCACGGTGAAAGTTCTGTCGCTCGCGGGAGATCAGCTCGGTCCGAACCGGACGAGGGTGTCCAGGGCCACGGCCCCAAAGAGCAACGCGAGATACACGATCGAGTAGCGGAACAGGCTCATCGCCGCAGTCACGGTGCGGGACCGGCGCAGGTGCACCGCCCGCGCCACGAAGGCCGCACCGAGGGCCACCGCCACGACAGGATAGATCAGGCCGGTGTGCGCCACGGGCCACAGGGCCAGGCTCGTCAGAGCCAGGACGACCGAGTAGCGGAGGATGCTCCTGGTGGTCGCCTCGAGCCCGGCCACGACCGGGAGCATGGGGACCCCGGCCATCCGGTAGTCGCGCTCGTAGCGGAGTGACAGGGCCCAGAAGTGCGGCGGGGTCCACAAGAAGACGATGGCGAACAGCACGACGGCCGGCCAGGCCACCCGGCCGGTCACGGCGGCCCATCCCACCAGCGCCGGGGCCGCCCCCGCGGCGCCTCCGATCACGATGTTCTGCGGCGAGGACCGCTTCAGCCACAGTGTGTAGACGAAGACGTAGAAGGCCAGGGCGCCCGCCGACAGGAGGGCGGCCGGGAGGTTGACGAACGCGAGGAGCCAGACGAATCCGGCGACCCCGAGTCCCACCCCGAACACGACCGCGGCGGCCGGCGGGATGACCTGGGCCGGCAGCGGCCGCCGCCGCGTCCGGGTCATCACCTCGTCGATGTCGCGGTCCAGATACTGGTTGATGGCGTTGGCGCCGCCGGCGGAGAGCGTGCCTCCTATCAGCGTGGCCGCCACCAGCCACAGCGACGGCGCTCCCCGGTCCGCCAGGATCATGGCGGGGACCGTCGTCACCAGCAGCAACACCACGATTCGCGGCTTCGTCAGCTCGTAGAACGCGAAGAGGACCGACCGGACCCGCAGCGCCGGGGCGGCGTCCACCGCGGGCCGGACCGCCGCCTTCACCGGACCTCCCCCGACCGCCTCGCCACCACCGTCGTGGCGACCAGCGCCCCCCAGATCAGGGGGGCCAGGGCGACGTGGGCGGTCACGGCGGCGGGCGACAGCCTGGACCACACGTTCACCGCCCCCACCAGGATCTGGGCGACGAACAGCCCGGCGGCCGTCAGCGCCAGGGCCGCCACGGCCGCGAACGACCTCCGCTCCGACCAGGCTCCGGCGGCGAGGACGACCACGGCCACGAACACCCCGGCGGCCAGAGCTCGATGGGAGAACTGCAGCGCCGGTCGCAACGCGCCGAGGTGCGGCACCACCCGGCCGTTCATCAGCGGCCAATCGGGGAAGGCCAGGCTGGCCCCCTCTCCGCGCACGTAGGTTCCCACCGCCAGGAGGACGAAGGCCAGGGCCGTGGCCACGCCGGCCATCCGGGCGAGCCGGTTCGCCCGTTCTGCCGGCCCGGACGGGGGATCGAACACTCCCACGGTGGCCAGGGTCAGCGCGCCGGCCAGGATCATCGCGGTCATGAAGTGCGCCGTGACGAGCAGGGCATGGAGGTTCCCCTCGACCACGATCGCCCCGAGGATGGCCTGGAACACGACCAGGACCGCGGCGGCGATGGAGGGGACGAACACCCGGCGAACCCCCCGATACCGGGCCACCACCACCACGGCCAGCACGCCGATCAGCACGATGTCGAGGAAAGCGGTCAGTCGATGCGAGTACTCGATCACGGCGTGGTATCGGAACGGGGGAAGCCATCGGCCGAAGCACTTCGGCCACCCGGGACACCCCAATCCGGAATCGGTGGCCCGGACCAGCGCGCCGATTGCCACCAGGAGGAAGGTCGCCGCGGTGGCAGCGATGGCCAGCCCCCGGACGAGGCCGGAGGGCCGGACCGGGGCCCGGGGAGGAGTCGCCCGCGTAAGGACGGCATGCTCGGACATGCCGGACCAGTATCCCTCGCCCGTCTACCTAGATGGCGGGCGTGAACCGGTTGATGAAGTCGAAGAGCGGGGCCATGAGCCTGGTCCACTGCCCGGACACCAGGAGCACGCCGATCGCCACCATGGCCGCTCCACCCACCCCGGCCACCCAGTGGTAGTTGCGGCTGAAGAAGCGGAAGGCACCCAGGAGCCGGCGAACGCCCAACCCGATCAGGAGGAACGGGATCCCCAGCCCCATGGAATACAGGAACAAAAGGAACAGGACCCGTGGCGTCGACCCCTGGTTCAACGCCAGCGTCGAGATCGCGCCCAGGACCGGACCGATGCAGGGCGTCCAACCGACGGCGAAGGCCATCCCCAGCGGGAAGGCCCCAGTCGTACCCGGCTTGACCCGGGGCAGGAACGGCCGTCCCTCGCGGTAGAGCCAGGGGATCCCGGCCCGGAACGCATACAGCAGCATGAACACCCCGAACACCAGGATGAAGGCGCCGGCGACGCGCTGACCGCTGGGTGAGATGAACCAGCCGCGCACGGCGCTGGCAGTGAAACCGAACACGAACGTGAACACGACCGAGAAGCCCAGGATGAACAGGAGGATGGGGAGGACGGACGACCGCCGCCGATCGGTGGGGTCGTGGCCGCCCGTAATGAACGAGAGGTAGCCGGGCACGAGCGGGAGGACGCACGGGGACAGGAAGGAAACCACCCCGGCGGCGAAGGCCAGGGCGGGAGCCCACCACTGGTTCACCCCCCGGGCCACGTCCGCGATCATCGCCCGCCTATGGTCGCAGGGCCCCGTGGCGAATACCTGGGTTGCGGAGTCACGGCTGCGTGCGCCATAGTGTCCCCGATGCTTGTGAACGCCTTCACAAGCCCCCGGCGGGGCCGTTCCGGCCGCGGTCCGGCATTGCGCGCGGCGCACGGACTCCTGGACAGAGCCGGTCGATATAATCCGGCCGCAGCCCCCCTGGAAGGACCGGATGGATGAAGCTCGCTCAGAGAGCCCGGCCAATGCTCGACCGGGGACAGGTCTTCGTCCGGGAGTTCGAGTGGACGTGGACCAAGGCGGTGATCATCTCGCTCGTGCTGTGGTTCGTGGGGATCGGGCTGATCGCGTTCGTCCCGTCCTGGTGGCTGTACTTCGCGGACCAGAAGCTCGGGTGGCACAAGTGTCCCTGCCCGACCACTCTGAAGTTCTTCGAGTTCAAGGCCCGGGACGTGGTCGCGGTGATCCTGTTCAGCATCCCCTTTGGAGCCATGATCGTGATCCCCTACCATCTCCAGAAGCTGCGACGTCGTCTGCGCAGCGAGAGCGAGAGCCGCCCGACCGGCGGTTACCGATGATGGGTGAGGTGATCCGATGCCGTTCGTGAAGACCGAGGTCGATATCAAGACCGATTACACGGTGGAGACGGTCGATCCTCAGTGGCTGAAGCAAGGAGTCAAGTCGCCCAAGCACCTGATGCTCGACCCCGATCCGTGCATCCTGTGCCGGGCGTGCGAGGACGTCTGCCCCTGGAACTGCATCTTCATGCTGGATCCCGGGATCGTCCAGCGTTCGGAGGACGAGGCCGTCGAGGCCGAGGTGGAGGGTGCCTTCGCCATCTTCGTGGTGGACGACAACGCGTGCACCAGATGCTCGGTCTGCGTGGAGCGCTGCCCGAGCGACTGCCTGTACTACGCGCGGCTACCCGAGGACGGCAGCGGGGCCCGAACCCTCGCCGCGGTCCCCGTATCCCAACGCGTGGACGTCGAGGTGGAATAAGAGGAGGACTCGAGCGCCCTTGAAGCTGCGCGACCGACTGCCCAGGCCTCCCAGCCCGACGGAGCTCCTGGACAAGACTCGCGAGACCGACCTGTGGAAGTCGATCTTCAGGCCGGGTTCGATCTTCAGGAAGGGCTACAAGGACACCCAGCGCGACCGGGCGCTGGCCATGATGAACAACGTCCTGTACCACATGCATCCGGTCAAGATCAAACGTCACGGCTTGAAGCTGACCTACACCTTCTGCCTGGGCGGTTTGTCATTCTTCCTGTTCGTCCTGCTCACGGTGACCGGGATCTACCTGATGTTCTTCTACCGTCCCTCGGCCGGCATCGCCTCTGCCCAGGCCTACACGGACATGCAGAACATCAGGAACGCGGTGCTGTTCGGGGACCTGGTCCGGAACATCCACCGATGGGGCGCGCACCTCATGGTGATCACGGTGACGCTGCACATGGCCCGGGTCTTCTACACCGGCGCCTACAAGCCGCCCCGGGAGTTCAACTGGGTGGTGGGCGTGATCCTGCTGTTCCTGACACTGGGCCTCTCGTTCACCGGATACCTCCTCCCGTGGGATCAGCTGTCGATCTGGGCGGTGACGATCGCCGAGGGCATCTCCGGGAACTCGCCGATCATCCCCGACCAGGCGAAGTTCATCCTCCTCTCCGGGATCCAGGTGAACCCGAATACCCTGTTGCGCTGGTACGTCTTCCACGTCCTGTTCCTGCCGTTCATCCTGGTGCTGTTCCTGTCCGTCCACTTCTGGCGGATCCGCAAGGACGGCGGGATCAGCGGGCCGCTGTGAGGTAAGCGATGCCGCCACGCGAAGAGACGCCCATGGACCAGGCGGTCTTCGACAGCACGCTCCAGGCCGAGCTGGCCAAGGGCACCGACAGGCGGGTGGCGGAGGGGCGGGCTCGAGCCGCCGGTGTCCGCGCCTACCGGAAGGCGCACGGTGAGCCGGAGCGGGAGGCCAAGTCGGCCGCCGAGCGTCAGCATGCTGCCGCGTCGGGCGACGGGGAGGCTGCGGCTGCCGCGGCTCCCGCCGCCGCGCCGGCTGCGGTGCCGGCCGCCGCTGTGGCGGTGCCGGCAGGAGCGGTGGGATTCGTGCCCGCCCCCGCGGCTCCTCGGGTCGCCCCGCCGCCCACCGGGAGGGTCCCCACCCCGAAGCCGGGGGCACCGGACAAGCACCGTCTGCTGGCCCTGGTGCCGCCCGAGGGTGTTCAGCGGGTCGAGCGGGAGCAGGGGGACCGGATCAACGTCTTCCCACACCTGCTTCTCGAGGAGCTGATCAGTCTCCTGGTGATGTCGGTGTTCCTGATCGCGTTCTCGGCATACGTGAACGCGCCCCTCCGCGAGCTGGCCAACTACAACCTGACCCCGAACCCCTCCAAAGCCCCCTGGTACTTCCTGGGGCTCCAGGAGCTGCTGCGTTACTTCCAC
>VAYG01000101.1:0-5267 GCA_005885015.1 Actinomycetota bacterium
CACCTGGTCGGTGACCAGGTCCTCCAGGGCGTCGCTTCGGTGTCGCGGGAGACCTGCCGCCAGGAGGACGTCATCTGCCGCATCGGGGGCGAGGAGTTCGCGGTGATCCTTCCCGGAGCCACGCTGGAAGACGCGGTGGCGCTCGGCGAGCGGATCCGGACGGGGATCGGGGAAGTGGACTTCCCGGCTGTGGGGCGGATCTGGGCCAGCGTGGGTGTGGCCGAGGGGCCGATGCACGCCTCGAGCCCCCGGGAGCTCATCGCCTGCGCCGACCTCGCCCTGCTCGCGGCCAAGGCCGCGGGCAAGAACCGAGTCCTCGTGTACGGATCCGATCAGAGCAGCTGGCCGGTCGAGCCCGCGGAGACCACAGCGGAAGAGATCCAATGGGCCGACGCTCCCGCGCCGGCCGGCACGCAGGGGAGACTGGCCTCCCTGACGGCGAAGGGAGAACCCCGGTCCGTGGCCCAGCTCCGGATGCTCCAGTCCCTCTCGGCGAAGCTGAACCGCCTGAACGACGTCCGTATGATCGGTGAGGCCATCACGGCCGAGCTGCGCAGCCTGATCGACTACCACAACTGCCGAGTGTTCGTCCTGGATGCCGACGCCGAGGTGCTGATCCCGATCGCCTTCCGGGGGGAGCTCACCGAGTATCAGGGCGAGACGTACGAGGCGCTCATCACGAGGATCGGCGAAGGCGTCACGGGCCACGTGGCCGAGACCGGGGTGACGTGGTACGCGCCGGACGCCAACAACGACCCGTACGCGGTCCTGATCCAGGGAACGCCCGACCTGGACGAGTCGCTGCTGGGCGTGCCGATGCGCTACGGCGACCGGGTGGTGGGTGTGTTGGTGCTGTCCAAGCTGGGGATCGATCAGTTCGACGACGAGGACATCCGCCTGCTCGAGGCCCTCGCGGCCAGCGCCGCGGTGGCCTTCGAGAACGCCCGGCTGCTCCAGATGGAGCACGAGGCGGCGGAGGTGGCCCGGGCCCTCTTGGAGCTGTCCCAGCACCTCACCAGGGCGCGTGACACGAAGGACGTTTTCTCGAGGGCCCTGGCCGCCATCCCCTCCATGCTGGACTGCGCGGAGGTCTCGGCGTGGATCAGGCTGGAGGACGGGAGCTTCGCCCCGATGGCCCAGCGCGGCTTCCGGCCGGGCACGTGGCCTCAGGGCATGACTGTGGACGCCGAGACCGCCCATCGGTTCCTCCGATCCGTGGACCGCCCCTTCGTCCTCCCCAAGGACATGATCGCCGAGGTCCCGGACCGATATCGCCTGATGCGGGAGATCCGTGACGTGCTCGTCGCTCCACTGCGGTGGGAGCCGGACGGGCTGGGAGCGATCGTAGTGGCGGCCAAGGACGCCGCTTCCTCTTTCGCCGAGCAGGATCTCAGGCTGGCTCGGGGGATCGCAGACATCACCTCTCTCGCCATGGGCAACGCCCGGCGCTTCGACGAGCTGGAGCGGGCCTACGTCTCGACGATCGAGGCGCTGGCCAACGCCCTGGAGGCCCAGGACGAGTACACGGGGGACCACGCCAGGGCGCTGGCGCAGATGGCTCTGGCCGTTGGGGTCGAGCTCGGCTTCGAGGGGCAGCGCCTCAAGGGGCTCGAGCTGGCCGCCCTGTTCCACGATATCGGGAAGATCGGCGTCCCCAGCGAGATCATCCGCAAGCCCGGTCCGCTGACGACCGCGGAACGGCGGGAGATGAATCGGCATCCCGAGATCGGCGAGCAGATCCTCTCACCCGTCCCCTTCCTCCAACCGATCCTCCGGGTCGTCCGGGCCTGCCACGAGCGGTGGGACGGCAAGGGCTACCCCGATGGGCTGGCCGGAGAGGCCATTCCGCTCGAAGCGAGGATCGTGTTCGTCTGCGACGCCTACCACGCGATGACCAGCGACCGCCCGTACCGCTCGGCCCTGGCCCGGACCGAAGCCGTCCGCCGGCTCAAGCTCGCGGCGGGGACGCAGTTCGACCCCGAGGTGGTGGAGGCGTTCGTCCGCGTCGAGCACGCCGGGCGGATCCACCCCGACCACGCGGGGGACGGCCAGACGCGCTGAGCTGCCTCGGGGAGGAACCCGATAGCCTTCCGCTCCGTGGAAGGCGAGATCGCCTGGGCCGTGGAGACCTCCAAGGATGGGGAGCGGTGGAGGTTCTTCGGCAAGGCGTGGACCAAGCCGGACGAGCCGTTGCTCCTGCACGGCGCTCCCCGCTACGTCAGGTACCGGCGGCTCGATCCACCCGGGGAATGGTGCGCCGCCCTGGAGCGGACGGGGACAGAGCCGATGGCCCTCCTCGACCTGTCGGCCGGGACCCGGCGCGAGCTCTGGCCGGGGCCGGACCATCACGGGCTCCCCGTGCTCCTTCCCGGCGGAGAGGAGGGCCGCCTCATCCGGTTCGAGCGCTCTCCCGAGGGCGATCGCTGGACGTGGGCCCTGGAGTTCCGGGGTCTCCGCGGCCCGTCGGGATGAAGAGCATCGGGCTGGTCGGCGTTCCCTATTCGGGCAAGTCGACGTTGTTCACCGCGCTGACCAGGTCCGGGGCCGCCGGGGGCCGGGCGAACCAGGCGGTGGTCCCCGTCCCCGACGACCGGCTCGGGGTCCTCGCCAGCCTCGAGGGATCGGCGCGGATCGTCCCTGCCCAGGTCCGTTTCGTCGACGTTCCCGGCGGGGCGACGGGCCAGGGACTGGCCGCCCTGCGCGAGACCGACGCCCTCTGCGTGGTCCTTCGGGCCTTCGGCGTGGATGCCCGCCCGGCCAAGGAGCTGGAGGAGGTCTCCGCGGAGCTCATCCTGGCCGACCTGGCGGTGGCCGAGTCGGCCCTGGAGGGCGCTCGGAAGCGGGCCAAGGGCCGGTCGCCCGGCGTGTCCGAGGAAGCCGAGGCGCTGGAGCATGCCCACGCCGTCCTCTCGGGGGAACGTCCCCTCCGCGAGGAAGCTTTCACAGACACCGAGCGGGCGTCCCTCAGGGGCCTGGCGCTGCTGACGATGAAGCCGGTGATCGTGGTGGCGAACCTGGAGGAGGGTGGGATGGTGCCGGCCGATCTCCCGCCGGGGACGGTGGGGGTGTGGGCGGAGATCGAGGCCGAAACGGCCTCCATGCAGGACGAGGAGGCCAGGGCTCTGCTCGCCGAGTTCGGCGTGACCCGGCCCGGCCTCGACGCGGTGGTGGCCGCCTCATACCGCGCTCTCGACCTGGTGACGTTCCTCACCACAGGTCCGGACGAGACCCGGGCCTGGGAGGTCCGGAAGGGGGCCACAGCGCCCGAAGCAGCGGGCGTCGTCCACAGCGACATGCAGCGCGGCTTCATCCGGGCCGAGGTGGTCGGCTACGAGGACGTGGTCGCGGCGGGCGGCTGGGACGCCGCGCAGGCCCGGGGCCGGCTTCGGGTCGAAGGCAAGGACTACGTTGTTCGGGAGGGCGACGTCCTCCACATCCGGTTCGCGGTCTGAGACGCCTCCCGCGTTACCGTTCGGCTGGCCGGGGACGCCGAGAGCCCCTACACTGCGGGACTCACTCGCCCCCGAGAGGAGGATCCGAATGGGCCGATCCGTGTGGTCTTCACGACGCAGCGCCGGCTGGATGGTCACCGCCGCCCTGGCCATGGCTGCCACGGTGGCGCTGTCCACCCCTGCCACCGCCAATGTCGCCATCACCAGGGTCAGCAGGGATCCGTACACCAACACGGACGCCTACCACCAGACGGAGCTCGAGCCGGACACCTTCGCTTGGGGATCAACGATCGTTGGGGTGTTCCAGACCGGGCGCTTCCCCGGCGGGGGAGCCGACAACATCGGGTTCGCCACGTCGACCGACGGGGGAGCGACCTGGACGCACGGCTTCCTACCGTCCACGACCGTGTACGCGAACCCGCCGGGCCCGTACGCCAGGATCAGCGATCCCTCCATCGCCTACGACGCCAAGCACAACGTCTGGATGGCCGAGGGCCTCACCGTGGACACGGTGAACACCGTGCTCGTGAACCGGTCGCTCGACGGAGGGCTGACGTGGAAGAAGCCCGTCATCGTCTCCACTCCGACCGGCGGGGCGGACTACGACAAGACGTGGATCGCATGCGACAACTGGTCGCAGAGCCCGCACTACGGGAACTGCTACGCAGAGGTGGACGACTTCAACCATGGCGACCTGGTCAAGATGTTCACCTCGAGCGACGGCGGGAAGACGTGGAGCGAGGCCACCGTGGCTCCGGCGCACGGCCTCGGTGGGCAGCCGCTGGCCCAACCCAGCGGAGGAGTGGTCGTGCCGTTCACCTCCGACACCGGGTCGATCCAGGTGATCGTGTCGGGTGACGGTGGGGCCACCTACTCGGGCCCGTATACGATCTCCAACATCGCCCACCACAGCGTGCTCTTTCTTCGGACCCCGACACTCCCCTCGGCCGAGGTCGACAAGAAGGGGAAGGTCTACGTGGTCTGGTCGGACTGCCGGTTCCGGTCGGGCTGCGCCTCCAACGACATCGTGGTGAGCACCTCGAAGGACGGGCAGACCTGGACGCCGGTCGTCCGGATCCCGATCGATCCGGTCGACAGCACGGTCGACCACTTCATCCCGGGGATCGGTGTCGACCGATCGGCCGGTGGGTCCTCGGCACGCCTGGCCCTCACCTACTACTACTACCCGCAGTCCAGCTGCACCCTCGACACGTGCCAGCTCGACGCGGGGTTCGTCTCCTCGATCGACGGCGGGGCGAACTGGTCCACCCCCACCCAGATCCTCGGTCCGATCAAGTTGGCCTGGCTCCCCAGCGCCGGCGGCAAGTTCGTCGGTGACTACATCTCGACCTCGATCGTGGGGGACAGTGCGTACCCGGTGATCGCCAACGCGAAGCAAGGGAACGGGAACTGTGTCCTTGGCCAGATCAAGTCGTGCAACGAGTACATGATCGCCCCGACCTCGGGCCTGCCCATCCAGGGCGGGACGGTCCGAGCCGGGCACGACCGAGTGCGGTCGGCCCGCTCCAACCATCCCTGGGTCCGGCCGGCCACGACGTTCTGAGGCGTTTGGTGCCAATACCACGCCTCGTGCGCTTGTCGCCTCGAACGGTGGCGGCGGTCGTTCTCGCCGCGATGACGGCGAGCGCGGGCGTCACGGGATCGGCGGGGGCGGCGACGTCGGGTCGCGGATGGAAGCAGGTTTCGCCCCCGACCTCGCCGCCCGCCCGGGCCGCCCAGGCCATGGCCTATGACCCGGTCAGCGCGAAGGTGGTGATCTTCGGCGGATATGACGACGTGGGCTACCGGGACGAC
>VAYG01000101.1:5330-9968 GCA_005885015.1 Actinomycetota bacterium
CCGGCATCGCCTACGACCGGGTCACCAAGCAGCTGGTGATGTTCGGAGGCTTCAACGGGTCCAGCCGGCTCGGCGACACGTGGACATGGGACGGCTCGACGGGGAACTGGACCTACCAAGACACGGCCACGCGACCGCCCGGTGTGACGGGTCCGATGCTGTTCACCGATCCCCTGAACGGACACGTGGACATGTTCGGGGGGTTCGACGGAAGGCTGTACCAGAACACCACGTGGCAGTGGACCGGCACCGACTGGGTGGACGTGCATCCACCGGAGTCGGCAACGGCCCGAGCCGCGGCCATCGCCGAGCTCGACCGCGCCACCCATACGGTGGTGATGTTCAGCGGCCTGGCCAACCTCAACGCTTACGACACGTGGACGTGGGACGGGCGGACGTGGACCCGCCAGGCCCCCCAGCAGCAGCCTCCAGCCCGGTTCTTCTCCTCCTCCGCGTACGAGCCGGCGTTGCGGTCGGTCCTGATCTTCGGCGGCGGGAGCGGATACGGCGACCTTCACGACACCTGGATATGGACGGGGACGGACTGGGAACGTATCCACCCCGGTCCGCCCCCGACGCAGCGCGAGTCCCAGGGCATGGCGTTCGACCAGGCCACCCATCGGATCGTCCTGTTCGGCGGCCAGGTCGGCCGCTCGGTTGTGAACGACACCTGGACCCTCTAGGTTCGGCCCGCTTCCGCCGCGGAATTCCCGGCCGGGCGGGGCCGGTTATTGTCATGAAATGGCACGGCTGAAGAGCAGCGAACGGTCGAAGCTGCCGGCGAGCGCGTTCGCGTACATCGACTCGAAGGGCGGGCGACGCCTGCCCATCCACGACGAGGCGCACGTGCGCGCCGCCCTGGCCCGGTTCGGCCGGGTCTCGTTCGAGGACGACGCGGCCCGGGAGCGGGCTCGTAAGCGCCTGCTGAACGCGGCCAAGAAGTACGGGATCGTGCCGGTCGGGTTCATCACCGGCCAGCTCCGGTCCGAGCGCGAGCACGCGGTGGCCGGGAACGAGGTCCAGGCCCGTTCCACGGACCCCGCGACGCTTCCGACCGGATTCGTCACGTTCCTGCTGACGGACATCGAGGGGTCGACTGCCCTGCTCACGAAGCTCGGGGACGGCTACGCCGGGCTGCTGAACGATGTCCGAGCCATCGTTCGGGACGCCGTCACCGAGGCCGGCGGCCGTGAGGTCGATGCCCGAGCCGACGAGTTCTTCGCCGTGTTCGAGGAGGGGGCCCCGGCCATCCAGGCGGCGGTGGCCTTCCAGCGCGTGCTGACCGGCCGAACCTGGCCGGACGATCTCACGTGCCAGGTCCGGGCGGGTATCCACAGTGGTCGCCCGACGCTCACCGACACCGGGTACATCGGGCTCTCCGTGCACACGGCCGCGCGCGTCTGCGCGGCGGCTCACGGCGGCCAGATCGTCGTGTCCGGAAAGACCCGGAAGGCCGCCGAGGGGTCGGTGCCCGCGGGGGTCCGATTCCGGAGCCTCGGCAGGTACCGCCTTCAAGGCCTGAGCCAAGCCGAGACGCTCTACCAGGTGGATACCGAGGGCCTCGCGGCGGATTTCCCGCCCCTGCGTGCCGCGGCGGCTCCTTCCCCCGCTCGAAGGCGATAGCTCGTCGTCCTTCCGGCCCAAGGTGACATCGGCCGTCGACCTCGACGATTTGCGACGAAAGACCGAGGCCCGCTTGCTCAGTCGCGATCGCTCCCTACCGATTCTTAGGTAGGAGACAGTCGTGACGAGCGCAGACGCGATGGGGAGTTCGGCCCATGGGTAGCCCTGCCGTGTCGCCGCCGGCGGGACGGGGCCGGTTGGAGGCCGCCCTGCTGCGCTTGGAGCCAGGCAAGGTTCAGTCCTACCGTGAGGGCGAGCCGGTGGCGATCACTCGTCCTTGGCTTCACGCAGGCCGAATGGATGGCCGATCCCGTGCTGTGGGTCAAGCTGATGCATCCGGATGACAGGGACCGCGTCGTGGAGGCCTGCAACTCGGCGAACCGGGCTCGTCAGATGTTCCGGGCCGACTACCGGATGATCGCCCGGGACGGTCGCGTGGTGCGGATCCATGACGAGGCGTCGGTGGTGTTCGGCCCGCGGGGTCACGCCCTCTGCTGGCAGGGCACCATGCTGGTCCTCTCCTCGACTCCCGACCCCGTCCTCCAGGGTTCGGCCCTCGACTGACCTGGGCCCGAGGATCCTGGCCCGACTAGTTCGGTGATCTGACGCTCATTCGCAGGCCGAGAGAGCAGCCCTGACCCCGACGAGGCCCCCCCACGGTGTGAAAGGGCCGCCCATCCCGATGCCCGCCCAGCCCGGGTCCGCGAAGTAGCGACAGGCTCCCGGGACCCGCGTCCCAGGAGGCGATGACCTCTCCGCCACGATCCCTGCAGATGGCGAACCGGGCGGTTCCGAACACCGTGAACACCGCGACGAGCCGCCGATACCACTTCCCGTCGAGGTGGGGCGTGATGCCGAAGGAGTCACGAGGGTAGCGGGCGACCCCGGCCTCGTTCGGGGCCCACGTCGCCACTCCTCGGATGCCCTTCCCGTGACCCCGCACCAGGTCCCTGAGGTCGACAGCCAGCTCGCCGACGAGCGGGAAGCCATCGAATGGCGCCTTGATGTCGTAGCCGTCGATCCGCTGGCGCACCAGACCGAACTCCTCCTGGAACCGCTGGAAGGCGCCGGCGCCCAGCTCACGTCGCAGGTTGTGCAGGTATCGCTCGTCCAGCGCCCTGGGAACGAACGAGGCACCCCGATCGATCACCTCTCGAAGGGGTCCGGTGAGGTCCAACCCTCGCGTGAAGGCCACGTCTCGGCAGCCTATTCGGTTCCACCCGGCGAGCCAGCTCTATGAGCCGTCGAGGAAGGGGATGACCGCGGCGGACAGCGCGGGGACCATGTTGATGTCGTAGTGGGTTACGCCGGGAAGGATCGCCAGCCGATGCCGCGTCATCCCCGAGCGGTCCCAGCCGGCGTCGCGCCGGCCGCCGCCGAGGAGTTCGAAGAACTCGACCGCGTGCGACGGCGGCAACCCGTCCGCGTCGCCGATCACAAGCATGACCGGCATGGAGAGGCCGGGGATCTCCCCAGACCAGTCGTAATCGATCTTGATGACCTCCGCGACCTGCCGCACCAGGACCGGCCAGTCATCCACCCGAGGGGCGATCTGCTGGTACGCCTGGTACATGGGGCTCTGCATCAGGAAGTCCGCCGCCTCCGGGCCCATCGCGTCCATGCCCGCGGTCATCTCCGGATACCACCCCTTGCGCTTGAACGGGGTGGACACGAGGACCAGCCGGTCGACCACGTCCGGGTGCTGGATCCCCGTCCGCAGCGCGACGCCCCCGCCGAGCGAGAAGCCCATGATCGCCGCGCGCTCGAACCCGAGGCTGTCGATCAACGCCGCGATGTCGTCGGCCATCGTCTCGAAGCGCATGGGCCGCTCGACGGCGGGGGAGCGTCCGTGCGACTGAAGGTCGACCCCAACGACCCGGCGCCCCGCGGCGAGGAGCTCCACGTTGGGGCCGAACATCTCCACCGACCCGAAGCCGCCGTGCAGAAGGATGAGCGGCTTCCCCTCGCCCGCGATCCGATAGCCGAGCTCCACGCCATTGACCCGGGCGACTCCTGAAGTTTCCCTGGCCATGGTCGGTGACACTAGCCCGTCACGGCATCGCTCGCATTGAGCCGATCCACTCCAGCTGATGCGATAGGGTGCGGTGGTGGGCGTGAGTGAAGACCTCGGCACGAGCCTCATCCTCGAGACGGATCGGGTGAAGATCTGGGAGCACCGCGTCCCCGCAGGAGGGACGGGTCCCACTACAAGGAGGCCGTCGAGCAGCACACCGAGGAGGTGCCATGAGCACAGCAGTGCGACAGGGGTCGGTTCAGACGCAGGTCGTCGTGGACGCGGGTATCGAGCGAGCGTTCCGCGTGTTCACCGAAGAGTTCGGTAGCTTCAAGCCGCGGGACCACACCCTTCTGAGCGTCGAGGTCGCCGAGACGATATTCGAGCCCCGCGTGGGCGGCCACATCTACGACCGGGGGGTCGACGGGAGCGAGTGCCGATGGGCCCGAGTGCTCGCCTACGAGCCGCCGGACCGTGTCGTGTTCAGCTGGGACATCAACCCGCAATGGCAGATCGAGACCGATCTCGAGAAGACCAGTGAGGTCGAGGTGCGCTTCATCTCCGAGAGCCCCGAGCGGACGCGGGTCGAGCTGGAGCACCGCAAGCTCTATCGGCACGGCGAGGGCTGGGAGGGCGAGCGCGACTCGGTGGGCTCCGACGGAGGTTGGCCGCTGTACCTGCAGAGGTTCGCCGAGCTGTTCACGGCCTGACTCCGCGGAGAGCGACCGCGCTCGGGGTCAGGCGAGGGAGTCCCAGGGCCGCCACCGAACAGGAGTGCCTCGCCCGCCAACCAAGGGACTATCTTTTGGTCGCCAGGCCTGACGCCGGGGATGGTGAGGTCGTTCTGGCCACCCTGTAGGTAGCACTGGAGGCTCCCATGGGAAAGTTGATCATCTCGACCCACATCACGGTCGATGGGGTGATCGGGCCCTCGCCCGGGGACTGGGCGATCCTCGAGGGCGAGGGCGAACGGTACAAGTTCGATCAGCTCCTGGCCGCGG
>VAYG01000102.1:0-488 GCA_005885015.1 Actinomycetota bacterium
CATGGCGGCCGCGCGGACCGGGAAGATTCTTCCGGTGGGAACGGCGACCGGCACGAAGACCAGGACCGCAAGGAGGGTTCGCCGGGCGAAGCGGGCCACCGGCCGGGTGGTGGACCGGATCCCGGAGCGCCTCCCGAAGCCGATCCGGCGCCTGTTCGAACACGCCCGTGGGCAGGACATCCTGCTGTACTCGGCTGCCCTGGCTTTCTACGCGCTCGTGTCCGTAATCCCGCTCACCATCCTCGTCATGTGGATCGTCAGCCTCGTCATCGGCGACCAGCGCATCCATCAGCTTGCCGCGGAGCTTCGCAGAGTCGCTCCGAAGAACATCGGAGCGGATCAGGCGCTGGAGCGGGTGGCCACCCTCGGCACTCGACTGGGGGTGGTTTCGATCATCACCGCCCTGTGGCCGGCCACCGCCTATGGATCGGGGCTGGAACGGGCGTTCGACCGGCTCGGGCCTGGTTCCGACCGGCGGCTGGAAGGTC
>VAYG01000102.1:533-5434 GCA_005885015.1 Actinomycetota bacterium
GCGCTCGGCACGACCGGGGCGGCCAGGGTCGTCGGCTACGGGATCGCCTTGGCCACGGGATTCCTAGCCACGTCCGCCGCCCTCGTCCTCATCTACCGGATCTTCCCGCCGAGACGGCTGGACCGGGGCCAGATCGCCCGGGCCACCCTGATCGCGGCCGCCAGCATCTCCCTGCTCTCGCTGGGATTCGTCCTCTTCCTGGTGATGGGGGCGAATTTCGAGGAGCACTACGCGACCAGCGGCCTGGCCGGCATCGTTCTGCTCGGACTGTGGCTGTTCCTGTCGAACGTGCTGATGCTGGCGGCGTATCGCGTCGAGGCGGAGACGTGACCAGCTGGGAGGCCCGGAACCGCTAGACCTCGGAAGGGATCTCCGAGGGATCCTCTCGATACCGGCGCTTCAGCTCCTCCTGAAGCCGGTCGTGGACGCGAATGACCTCGGCCCTGCGTGCCGACACGGCCCGCTCGGCCCCGGTCAGCTCTTCCAAGGACTGCTCCAGCTCCTCGTCGTCGAGCGCGGAGGGGTCGTCCTGAGGGCCACCGGGCAGGAGGCCGCTCAATTGCTGCTCGGCCTCCTCGATGTCGGAATCGGTCAACGTGGTCCGGAGGGCCTCTCCACGGGCCCGTTCGCTCCGCGGACCGGTCGACAGGGCGGAGGTCAGCCGCTCGACCAGCGGCGGCGACTCCCGCCCGGCTTCTCGACGTGCCCGTTCGGACGCCAGGATGTCCTGGCGGGCCTGGACCTGGCGGCGCAGGTAGGACTGGAACTCCCGTTCCGCCAGGCTCTCGTCACGCCGCCGCCTCACTTCCTCGGTGGGCAGGCCCTCCAGCCCCTCGAGGAATGAGCGATCGAGGACCTCGGCCGTCCGCATCCGCCCCGTTGCTTCCCTGGATTCAGCCACGTCTCGTCCCTTTCGACGCCTCGCTCATTATGGCTCGCCGACCGCTCCTGGTGGCGGGAATCCCGCCGGGAGATGGAGTCAGCAGATCGCCACGAGCTGATCGTACGGGTCCACGGCCGCTCCCCCGCCGGGGTGGTACTCGAAATGGAGGTGGTAGGGGCCGCCCCGGGCGTCACCGGTGTTCCCCACGTACCCGATCTGGTGTCCGGCCCCAACGAAGGTCCCGTCGGGGACACCGGCGTACTTGTCCATGTGGGCGTAGTACGTGTAGTCGCCGTTTCGCGCGTACACCAGCCCGCTGATTCCGCCGAGGTCGTTGTAATTCTTGTTGAAGGTGCCGGACTGGGCTGCGTAGATCGGGGTGTCGAGGGGCGCCAGTATGTCGATCCCCTGATGGGTTCGTCCCCCCGGTCGGGGGTCCCCGAAGTCGTCACTGAACGAATGCGGGTCGCCCACGGGGCAGGCCACCAAGGGCCCACCCCCGACCCGGCGGGCCTCCTCCTCGGCCCTGGCCTTCGCCGCGGCAGCAGCGGCTGCCCGCTCGGCGGCGAGCTGGTCGCGCAGCTTGTTCACCAGGCCCTGCGCCTCGCGTTCGTCCGAGGCGATCGCGGCTTGCTGTCGCGTGAGCGACACCACAGTCGCGGCCTGGACGGCGGACAGACGGTCGAGCTCGTCCTGCGCTCGACGCAACTCCTCCCTGGTGACCTCCGACTGGTCCAAGAGGTCCGAATCCGCCTGGGCCACACTGCCCAGGTACTGCATGCCGTCGGAGAACTGGGCGAAGGAGTCAGATGTCAGGAGGAGCTCGAGCGTGCTCACGCCCCCGGACTCGTACGCCACCCGCGCCCGTTCGGAGAACGTCCGCTGGATCTGGTCCATCCGGACCCGGACCCGGGCCATGCGGGCCTGGACGCGCGTCATCCCGTCCTGGGTGGCCGCCAGCCGTGCCTGGGCTCTGGCGTAATCCGTCGCAAGGCGGTTCATGTGCGCCTGGAGCGTGGCCAGCCTGGCCCTGGCCGCCCGCAGATCGCCGGCGGTGTCGGCTCGAACCGGCACGGTGAAGAGGACGGCGAAGAGAGCGGGGACGATCAGGGAAGCGCTGATTTTCACTCTGCTTGCGGTCAACCGCCCTCCTCCCCTCGACGGGGAGCGTGTTCCCCGAGGCCGGGCCGGCGGCCGGGCAAAGGTCGGCGGGACCGTATCAACCGGCAGAGGGTGAGTCAACAAAGGGTGCGAACGCAGGTTCGAACGGCGGTCGGCCCAGCGGGGTTCGGGCTAAGGTGCGGCCGCGAGGAAGGAGGTCCTGTGCGCGCGCGTGACATGAATATTCAGATCGGAGAGGCCCCCTCAGGTCCCAAGGACGCCATCACCGACGTGCCGGGCGTCCGAGTGGGCCACGCAACGCTGATCCAGGGGGACGGGCCACTCGTCGTCGGGCAGGGCCCGGTCCGGACCGGGGTGACCGTGGTCATCCCCCATGAACGCGTCGGCCGGGCCCTGCTGTTCGCGGGGTGCCACCGCCTGAACGGCAACGGGGAGATGACCGGTCTGGAATGGGTTCGCGAGTCCGGGGTGCTGAGCTCTCCGATCGGGCTGACCAACACCCACAGCGTGGGGAGGGTACGCGACGCGATCGTCGCCGCTGCCGCTCGCGACCAGGATCCCCGCTCCGCGTGGTGGAGCCTGCCGGTCGTGGCCGAGACCTGGGACGGCACGCTCAACGACATCAACGGACAGCACGTCCAAGAGGAGCACGTCCACGAGGCACTGGCCTCGGCGGACCAGGGACCGGTTCCGGAGGGAAACGTGGGAGGGGGAACCGGGATGATATGCCACGGCTTCAAGGGCGGGGTCGGCACCGCCTCCCGGGTCCTGCCCCGGTCCGCGGGCGGCTACACGGTCGGCGTCCTGGTCCAGGCCAACCACGGTAGGAGGGAGCGGCTCAGCGTCAACGGGGTGCCCGTTGGCCGGGCCATCCCCACTTCGGAGGTTCCACTGGCCACCCCTCGAACCCAGCCATGGGACTGGCCCGAGCCGCGGGCGGGCGGGTCGATCATCGTCGTGGTCGCCACCGACGCCCCGCTCCTCCCGCATCAGTGCGAGCGGCTGGCCCAGCGAGCCGGCCTCGGTGTCGCCCGTATGGGCGGCGCGGGCGAGCACTCCAGCGGCGATCTCTTCATCGCCTTCGCCACCGGCAACGCGGATGCCGTCGATGCCACGTCCGATGGAGCGCCGTCGATCACCAACGACATCCGCGCACTGTCCGACGACTACGTCACGCCCTTTTACTACGCGGTGATCGAGGCCACCGAGGGAGCCATCCTCAACGCGCTGCTGCAGGCCGAGACGATGACCGGACGGGACGGCAACACGGCCCACGCGCTGGAGCCGGGACGTCTCTCGGAGGTGATGGCCTCTAGAGGCTGAGCGAGAAGAACCCCACTCGGTGATGGGCGTCTCGGACCCTCATCAGAACCTTGCCCAGGTATCGGCCCGGCGCGACCTGCACCAGCTCGTCCAGGATCCTTCGGACCAGTACCGGGTTGGGCTCGAAGTCGTAGTCGATCTTCAGCACGTCCACCGATGGGTCGAGCTCGCCCGGGGCGATCCGCGTCCGGAACGGGAACGCCTCGATTCGGTCCAGGCGCTCCCGTTCGGGGACGTACCGAGGGAACATGACCTTCATCAACAGGCGCGTCCCCGCGGTCGGGAGGAAATGGTTCACCCCCGTTTGTGCCTCGGGGTCGAACGACTTCCCCAGCCAGGGCATCCACCCCGGGGCCAGCTGCTGGACGACGGAATCCCACGGGCCCCACGTCGAGGTGGCCAGGAGCCGGCCGTCGAGCGGACCCGACGGCGGCGGGTCGGGTGGAGCCCCCGATCGGAACATCTCCTCGAAGCGCTCCAGGACCTCGGCACGGTTGCGCCGGGGGACCAGCCGGTCCGCCAGCCGGTCCAACTCCCCCAACTGATCTCCCACCTCGACGACGGGGTGGCGGGTGTCCCGCTTCACCACGGCCCGATGCTACGGCGGCCCGGGGCCCAGAGGAAAGGCCGGGCCGCAAGCGGCCCGGCCTCATCGATCGAAGACTGCGTTTCGTCAGGTCGTGAACCGGATGATCACCCACATCAGGAAGGCCAGGATCGCCAGCACGACGATCACGACGGCCGTGTACTTGATCGCCGCGAATCCCGTGAAGCTGCCGCGATCTGGGTCCGGCGCTACCGGGGCCGGCTCGTGCGCGCGGGGCTCGTATGCCATGTTCGGCACCTCCTTGGCCTGTCTGACGGGAACGTTGTTCCCAGGGGTGTCCGGAACGAAACTGCGTCAAAGGTCGTAGGAACGACCCACGATCTCCTTCAGGATCTCGGTGGTACCGCCGCCGATCGGTCCCAGCCGGGAGTCCCGCCAGGCCCGCTGGACTGGAAACTCCATCATGTATCCGTACCCTCCGTGGATCTGGAGGGATTCGTCGGCCACCCTCCACGCCAGCTCGGTGGCCAGCCACTTGGCCATCGCGGCCTCCCGAGTGGCGTCCTCCCCAGCGATGGCCTTTCGCAGCGCGTGATACGCGAGCGAGCGGGCCGCGTCGATCTCGGACGCGAGGTCGGCGAATCGGTGCCGCCACACCTGGAACTTCCCGATGGGCCGGCCGAAGGCCTTCCGCTCCCGTCCGTAGGCGATGCCGAGCTCGAGGGTCCTCGCCGCCCCCGTCACCGACGACAGTGCCATCACCAGGCGCTCCCACTGCAGGTTCCGCATGATGTGGGCGAACCCGCGGTTCTCATCGCCGAGCAGCGCGCGGGCGGGAACTCGGCACTCGTCGAGCACCACCTCGCCCGTGTGCGACGTCCGCCACCCGACCGTGTCGATGCGCCGGGTGGCCAGGCCCGGCGCGCCCGTCTCCACGACGAACAGGGAGATGCCCCTGGCTCCGGCATCTGGATCGGTCTTCGCCGCCACCACCAGGAAATCGGCGATCGGCCCGTTGGTGACGAA
>VAYG01000103.1:0-345 GCA_005885015.1 Actinomycetota bacterium
CCGAGGCCTTGACCCGAAACGTCTTGATGTGAGCCGGCTGGCGGCTGCAGTTCTGGCCGTCCTGCTGTCGGCCGCATGGGGACCAGCGATCTCGCCGCACCCGCCGCATGGTGGAGCGGAAGCGAAGGTGGAGCCCCGGGTCATCCGAGAGCTGGCCAATGGGGGCTCGGCCACGTTCTGGGTGGTGATCCGCCCGCAGGCCGATCTGAGGGCCGCGCCCTCCATCCGGGACTGGACCGCTCGGGGCAATTACGTGGTGGACCGACTGAAGGGGGTCGCCCGGACCAGCCAGGCCGGCCTGCGTTCGTACCTCGAGGGCGTTGGCGTCTCGTACCCGGCCTGTTG
>VAYG01000103.1:440-5351 GCA_005885015.1 Actinomycetota bacterium
GAAAGTCTGGAAGACCTACCACGACCGCGGTCAGGGGATCGTGGTGGCGAACATCGACACCGGCGTCCAGTGGGATCACCCGGCCTTGATCGCCCAGTATCGAGGGAGCAAGCGAACCGGCGTCAACCACAATTACAGCTGGTTCGATCCCTCCAACGTCTGCGGAGACCCATCGGTTGAACCGTGCGACAACGTCGGACATGGAACACACACGATGGGGACGTTGGTCGGCGACGACGGGGGAGCGAACAAGATCGGGGTGGCCCCCCGGGCGAAATGGATCGCCGCGAAGGGCTGCGAGGATGTGTCCTGCTCCCTGACGGCCCTCCTCGCCTCCGGCCAGTGGATGCTCGCGCCCACCCACCTCCAGGGCAGTCATCCCAGGGCGGACAAGCGCCCGGATGTGGTGAGCAACTCGTGGGGCGGGGCGGGGGACGACATCTTCTATCGATCCACCGTCCAGGCCTGGGTGGCCTCGGGGATCTTCCCGGTCTTCTCCAACGGGGGAAGCGGACCGGCCTGCGGGACGGTGGCGGCCCCGGCAAGCTATTCGGAAAGCTATGGGGTTGGTGCCTTCGACATGAACGACGCCATCGCTTCGTTCTCCAGCCGGGGACCATCACCCCTCCGATCCAAGATCAAACCGGACATCGCAGCGCCGGGAGTGAACATCCGCAGTAGCGTCCCGGGGGGTTACTCCGGTCGCGCTCGTGTGGTCCGCCCACCCATCGCTGCGCAGGGACATCGCCGGGACCCGAGCCGTCCTCGATGACTCGGCGGCCGACGTGAGCAACCTGCAATGCGGAGGTTCTGCCGACGACAACAACGTCTGGGGCGAGGGACGACTGGACGCGTTCGCCGCGGTCAGCCTGCCCCCGGACGTCGCTCGAGCCGCCTGACCCGGACCCCGGGCCTAGAGTGGGAACGTGACCGCGACCCAGCCGCGCCTGCGCGAGGCCGAGCCCCCGCCGCTCCCCATCCGCTCGCGCCGGACGCTGGCGGAAGAGATGCTGATCGTCCTCTCCCTCTCCCTCCTGGCCAGCGCCGTCGATGCCCTCCTCAGCTATCTCCAGGCGCCGGTGAACCGCGGGGTGGCCGTGGCCCTGTTCCGGGACGTGGAGCTCGCCCGCCAGCTCGCGGACATGGTGTTCGCGCTGGCCCCGGTGTGGTTGGTGGTCCACCTGGCCAGGAGAAGTGGGGAGGGTGTGGAGCCGTTCGGCCTGGGCACCGCCACGCTCGCCACGGATGTGGCGTGGGGGGGCCTGGCGGCCGTCGGCGTGGCCGCGGTGGGGTTGGGCGTCTACCTGGGGGCCATCGCCCTGAACGTGAACCGCTTCGTCGTCCCGGTCCCTCCGCTCGGTCACTGGTGGACGGTTCCGGTGCTGGTGCTGGGTGCCCTCCAGAACGGGCTGCTCGAGGAGGTCGTGGTCGTCGGGTACCTCATCCGGCGCCTCGAACAACTTCGGTGGCCGGCCGGCGCCGCCATTGCCGGGAGCGCCCTCCTCCGAGGGACCTATCACCTGTACCAGGGGTGGGGAGGTTTCGCCGGGAACCTGGCCCTGGGAGCCGCCTTCGGCTACGCGTTCGTCCGGTGGCGGAAGACCTGGCCGCTGGTCACCGCGCACTTCATCGTGGACACGCTAGCAGGGGTGGGTTACCTCTTGTTCCGTGGCCACTGCTTCGGGAGCCTGTGCATCCCCCGGTAGCGCGGAATGCCGAAACGGATTGACATCGGCGGCGCGGGAGCAGAGGCTGTGGGGCCGTCTTCGGCCTCGGATCGACGAGGGGGGAAGGGGGAGCCTATGAGAGCTCGTTCGAGTATGCCATTGGTGGTCGGCCTGGCGGTCGCCATTGCGCTGGTCCTGCCGGGGGCGGCGATGGCCGTCGATGCCACGCCCAAGCCGATCCCCGGGGGGATCCAGATCCCGGGCGGACCGCTCATCCACGTGTTCGCGCCGGGTCCGGAGGACCAGGGCTTCATGGGCGAGAACGTCGAGCCGAACACGATCACGGACTTCAATGGGTTCTCGGCGATGGCCTACATCGTCGGCACCGCGACCGACGCCGACGGCAACACGTACAACATGGTGAACGACATGCGGGTCTACCGAGGGACCTACGTGTCGGAGGACGGGTCCATCCTGCACGGCACATTCGGGTTCATATGAGTGGACCTCTTCGACCCCAGTTCGGGGGAGCAGGTCCACGACTTCAACGCTGACATCGCCGATAACGGGCTCTTCTGGACGATCCAGATTCCAGATAGTGCCCTCACCGTCAGCAAGAACCTCAAGACCGCCTCGCTGCACTTGGAGAACGTCCAGATCATCGACAGCTTCACGTTCCTGGGAGAGCACAGCGTCCCGGCCACGGTCAGCTTCGACATCACCTGGGTCGGTTCGGGCGCCCGTCATCACTACAAGCCGGGCTCGAGCGACCCGACCGATCCGACGAACTTCAACGGCAAGTTCCGTAACGCGGTGGCTACCGGATCCTTCTCCGGTTCGAACGCCGATGGGTTCAGCTTCACGTCCGATCCGGGGGCCAGTTCGGCCGGCGTGTTCGCGGAGATCGGCATCGAGAAGAACGGCTCGTTCATCTCCTAGGCAGGCGTCTCGGAGCGGGGGTGCCTCGTGCACCCCCGCTCGGCCTGTCTAGGATGAGCGCATGGCCGAGACGATGCGGGAGGAGGTGCGGCTCACCCGGTTCAGCCACGGAGCCGGTTGAGCCTGCAAGCTCGCCCCGAGCGACCTGGCCCAGGTCCTGGGCCTCCTGACCCCAACCGAATATCCAGCCGAGGTCCTGGTCTCTCCGGCCACGGGCGACGATGCGGCCGTCTACCTGCTCCCCGGCGGCGAGGGGCTGGTGCAGACGGTGGACTTCTTCACCCCGATCGTGGACGACCCATACGACTGGGGCCGGATCGCCGCCGCCAACGCGTTCTCGGATGTGTACGCCATGGGCGGACGCCCGGTGACGGCGCTCAATCTGGTGGCCTGGCCGGTCCAGGAGCTGCCGCTGGAGCTGCTGGCCCGGGTCCTCGAGGGCGGGGCGGTGATAGCCCGGCAGGCCGGGGTGGTGATCCTGGGAGGCCATTCGATCCACGATCCCGAGCCGAAGTACGGCATGGCCGTCACCGGGTTCGTCGATCCGAGCCGCCTGGTCCGCAACTCGACGATGAGGATCGGCGATCGCCTGTTCCTCACCAAGCCACTCGGCCTGGGGATCATCACCACCGCCGTGAAGCGGGAAGAGGCTTCTCCGGAGCAGCTGGCCCTCGCCGTGGAGACGATGACCATGTTGAACGCGAGCGCTGCCGAAGCGATGGTCGAGGTCGGTGTGTCGGCGGCGACGGATGTCACCGGGTTCGGTCTCCTCGGCCATCTGCACATCGCGGCGCGTGCGGCCGGGGTGGCCGCCAGGCTCGACGCGAGCTCCATCCCCTTGCTGCCGGGGACCCTGGATCTGGCCGAGCGGGGCGTCGTCCCGTCCGGGACCAGGGCCAATCATCGGTACGTCTCCCCGGCCGCGGACTGGGGGGAGCTGTCGGGGGCCGAACAGCTGGTCCTGGCGGACGCCCAGACCTCCGGAGGGCTGTTGATCGCGGTGCCCGACGAGCGCTCCGGAGAGCTGGCCGCAGCCCTGGAGGCCAGGGGCGTGCTTGCGGCCGAGGTCGGGCGTGTGGAGGGTGGGCCCGCAGGGGCCCTCGCGGTGCGGGGGCGGGTCCGCGGCTGAGCCGGGCTGGGGGGCGGCGGAATGCCGCTGGCGCCAGGGTCTGGACCCCGCCCCAGCTCCGGATGTTAAATTCAATCTCTCCAGTCGGAAATACCTGCAGTGTCCTATCGGGTTGACTGGACGGATCGGTCCGACCAAGCGAGGGAAGGTGATCGAGATCCCGGCAGACATCCGCGAGGAGCTGATCCGGCACGCGATCGACGGTTTGCCGAACGAGGCGTGCGGGCTGCTCGCGGGCCGCGATGGCAGGGTGGAACGCTTCTACCCGATGCGCAACGCGGACCAGAGCACGGAGACGTACCGGCTCGACCCGGCGGAGCAGTTCAAGGTGTTCGCCGAGATCGAGGACAAGGGCTGGGAGCTGACGGGGATCTTCCACAGCCACACCCACACGGAGGCCTATCCCTCGCCGACCGACCGCGGTCAGGCCTTCTATCCGGAAGCCCACTACGTCCTGCTGTCGCTCGCCGATCGGACCGCTCCGGAGCTTCGCGCCTATACCATCCTCGATGGCACGGTCGACGAACAGGAGGTGAAGGTCACGTGACCGACTCCCCAGCCTTCACCGAGGAGCAGGTCCTGCGCTACTCGCGCCACATCATCCTGCCGAAGATCGGAGCGGCCGGGCAACGCAAGCTGCTGGACGCGCGCGTGCTCTGCATCGGCGCCGGGGGGCTCGGTTCCCCGGCGGCCATGTACCTGGCCGCGGCCGGGGTGGGCACGCTCGGCATCGTGGACTTCGATCGCGTGGACCTGACCAACCTCCAGCGTCAGCTGCTGCACGACACCAGCGACGTGGGCAGGCCGAAGGTGGATTCCGCGGCGGAGCGCCTGAACGACATCAACCCCGAGATCGACGTGGTCAAGCACAACGTGGTGTTGTCGTCCGATAACGCCGTCGGCGTCCTCCAGGGATACGACATGGTGGTGGACGGGTCGGACAACTTCCCCGTTCGGTACCTGGTGAACGACGCCACCCAGATGATCGGGAAGCCCCTCGTCTACGGATCGATCTTCCAGTTCGACGGGCAGGCCACCGTGTTCATGCCAGGCCCCGAGACCCCGTGTTACCGGTGCCTGTTCCCCGAGCCTCCGCCGCCGGGCACCGTCCCCTCGTGCGCGGAGGGCGGTGTGTTCGGGGTCCTCCCTGGGATCATCGGGTCGATCCAGGCGGGC
>VAYG01000103.1:5610-16717 GCA_005885015.1 Actinomycetota bacterium
CAAGGAGGTCGGGGGACTGGCCGTGGTGGAGGCGAACGGAGGGGGGACGTTGGGCGATGTCCTGGAACATCTCGATCGCCGCTACCCCGGGCTCAAGGCGCGCCTGGTCACCGAGGACGGGAAGCTCCACCGGTTCGTGAACGTCTACGTCAACGACGAGGACGTCCGGTATATGGGCTCGCTCGAAGCCGAGGTCCGCGAGGGCGACACGGTCTCCATCTTGCCCGCCGTCGCGGGCGGCTAGCTCCGAACTCCCTGCTTGCGGGTCGCCCCCGGCACCATTGCGATCCGGTACGCGCTCCAGGCCACGGTGAGTCCGACACACGCCAGGACCGCGTCGAACGCCACCTCGCCGCGGTACACGAGCTGCCCCCAGACGAGCTCTTCGAGCCCGAAGAGTCCGAGGACCACGTTGAGCAGGATGGCCCCTGACATCCACCTTCGAGCGCTCCCACGGATGGGGCCGGACGGCGTGCCGCCGTCGTCCAGAAGGGCGGTCGCCGCCACCACAGTGGTGGCGACCCAGAGGGTGGCGAAGAAGAGGGTCTGGATCATGTCGCCGANNNCACCGTCCGAAAGGCGCATGCCGGGGGATCGATGCACCCGACGGCCTGGAGTACCTCCTGGACGTACACGGCGGTCGCGATCAGGCCGTACACGGCCTCGAGGGCGAAGGCAATGCCGACGTTCCTCCGGATCCGGGAAGGGCGGACCGCAATGACCGCCCCCATCGTTCGCCCGGACATGCTCAGGACGAACCTCCTCCTTCGGCAGGGACTGCGGTACTTTCATCGGCGGGAACGAGCCGCGCGCTTGATCCCCTGCTTCGGGTAGCGGCGCATTCAGCCTGGTCTAAGGGTCGGCGGCGCAGACTGGAGGAGAGCTGAGCGCGAATTCCCGCATCCTCGTGGTCGACGACGAGCCCGCCATCCGGGAGGCGCTGAAGCGCGCCCTCCGCGTGGAGGGCTTCGACGTGGCCCTCGCCGCGGACGGGAGCGAGGCCCTGGATCGCCTGGGCGAGAGCTCACCGGACGCCATCGTCCTGGACATCCTCATGCCGGGGATCGACGGTCTGGAGGTCTGCCGGCTCCTTCGTCGCATCGGGAACCGCACTCCCATCCTGATGCTGACCGCGCGGGACGCCGTCGCCGACCGGGTGGAGGGTCTCGACGCGGGGGCCGACGACTACCTGGTCAAGCCCTTCGCCCTGGAGGAGCTCCTGGCCCGGGTCCGGGCCCTGCTCCGGCGGGGGCCGGCGGAGGCCGAGGGGGATGGAGGCGTGCTGGAGTTCGCCGACCTGCGGCTCGATCCGGCCGCCCATGCCGCGTGGCGGGAGGGCCGGATGATCGAGCTGACCCGCACCGAGTTCCTGCTGCTGGAGCAGTTCATGCGCCACCCGGGCCGGGTGCTCACCCGCGACTTCATCTTCGACCAGGTGTGGGGCTACGACTTCGGTCCGTCGTCGAACTCGCTGGAGGTGTACGTGGGCTACCTGCGGCGGAAGACCGAGGCCGGCGGGGAGCCCCGGTTGATCCACACCATCCGCGGCGTGGGATACGTCCTTCGGGAGCGGTCATGACGTTTCGGGCCCGCCTGACGCTGGTGGCCACCCTGGCCGTGGCCCTGGCGGTGGTGCTCGCCTCAGGGGTCACCTATCTGGCCGTGCGCAGCCAGCTCCGAGGTCAGGTCGACGGCGCCCTTCGGAGCCGCCTCCAGGCCGTGTCCTACCGGGTGGGGCCGGGCGTGCTCAGGATCAGGCTCCCTGATCTCCCTCTCGGTGGCGCGAGTGGATACGCGCAACTCGTGAACGCGGGTGGCAGCTCCGCGTTGCCGGAGGGAGCGCAGATCGTGCTGCCCGTCACCGAGAGGGTCCGCGCGGTGGCTGCGGGACGGCAGCCCGCGTTCTTCGAGGACGCGGTGGTCGCCGGACTGCACGTGCGCATCTTGACGGCCCGGATCGGCCCGGGTCTGGCCGTCCAGCTCGCCCGGCCGCTCGATGAGGTCGATCGGTCGCTGCACCGCCTGGGGCTGGCGCTGATCCTGCTCACCTTGGGAGGGGTGGCTCTGGCCGGGGGGACCGGCTGGCTGGTCGCCCGGGCCTCGGTGGCCCCCGTCCGCCGGCTCACCCGGGCAACCGAGTACGTCATCGCCACCGGCGACCTGACGAGTAGGATCGAAGTCCTCGGGTCCGACGAGCTGTCTCGCCTGGCCACGAGCTTCAACACGATGCTCGGCGTCCTCGAAGTGTCGATCAACACCCAGCGGCAGCTCGTGGCGGACGCCTCCCACGAGTTGCGAACCCCCCTGGCCAGCATCCGGACCAACGTGGAGGTCCTGTCGCGGGGGGATGGACTGTCCGGCGACGAACGGCGCCAGCTCCTCCAGGACGTGGTCTCGCAGCTGCAAGAGCTGACGGCGTTGATCGGGGACCTGGTCGAGCTGGCCAGAGGGACGGAGCGCCACCTCCAGCCGGAGGACGTGCGGTTGGACGAGATCGTGGAACGAACGCTCCAGCAGGTCCGCCGCCGATCGCCGGCGGTCCAGTTCACGGCCTCTATCGAGCCGACGCTGGTCCGAGGGGACCCCTCCCGCCTGGCGCGCGCCGTCGGCAACCTGCTCGACAACGCGGCGAAGTGGAGTCCGACCGAAGAAGACGTTCTCGTCACCCTTCGCGCCGGCGAGCTCGAGGTTCGCGATCACGGCCCCGGCATCGACCCGGCGGACCTCCCGTTCATCTTCGACCGGTTCTACCGGTCACCCTCGGCTCGCGGACTGCCCGGGTCCGGGCTGGGCCTGGCGATCGTCCGCCAGGTGGCGGAGTCCCACGGCGGCTCGGTGAGCGCGGAGAGCGCGCCGAACGGCGGCGCCGTGTTCCGGCTGCGCCTTCCGGCCGTACCCATCGCCCCCGCGCGCTGCTAGGCTTCCTGGCGCGGCGCGCCGCCACGCTTCCCTCGCGCTGCCCGCCGCGTCGCTGACCGAAGGAGGGTTCGGATGGGCTCGGCGTTCGAGGCGGTTCGAGGTTTCTACGAGCAGGCGGCGGAGAAGCTCGGCCTGGAGCTGTCGCTGCGCGAAGCGCTGGCTACGCACGCGCGCGAGGTAACGGTTCAGGTCCGGGTGCCGATGGACTTCGGCGGGTTCAAGGTCTTCAAGGGATACCGGGTGCAGCACAACAACGCCCGGGGGCCGTTCAAGGGCGGGCTGCGCTTCCATCCGATGGTCTCCCTCGACGAGATCCGAACCTTCGCCATGCTCATGACATGGAAGACGGCGCTGATGAACATCCCGTTCGGCGGGGGCAAGGGCGGCGTGCAGGTCGACCCCAAACTGCTGTCCGAGGCCGAGCTGGAGCGGCTGTCGCGCGGGTTCATGCGGGCCATCGCGGACTTCATCGGCCCGCAGGTGGACGTGCCCGCCCCAGACGTGAACACGACGCCGCAGATCATGGCGTGGATGGCCGACGAGTACTCTCGGAAATACGGTCCCAACCCGGCGGTGATCACCGGCAAGCCCGTGGTCGTCGGGGGTTCGCTCGGCCGCGACGCCGCCACCGGGCGAGGATCGGCGATCTGCCTGGAGCGGCTGGTGAAGTTCCGGGGCTGGCGGAGGGAAGACACCCGCGTGGCCATCCAGGGCTACGGCAACGCGGGTTCCTGGCTGGCCATCATCCTGCGGGACCTGGGTTACCCCATCCTCGCCGTCTCCGACAGCAAGGGTGGAGTGTTCGTCGAGGCTGGGCTGGACCCGAAGGCGGTGCTCGCCCACAAGCAGGAGACCGGCAGCGTGGTCGGGTTCCCCGGGGCCGACACGATCGACGGGGACGAGATCATCGGCCTGGACTGCGACGTGTTGACGGTGGCGGCCCTCGAGGAAGCCGTCACCGGCGAGAACGCCGACCACGTCAAGGCCCAGGTCGTGGTGGAGACCGCCAACTACCCGGTGACGCCGGAGGCAGACCCCATCCTGGCCGAACGCGGCGTGACGGTCCTTCCGGACATCCTGGCGTCCGGCGGCGGCGTGGCCGTCTCCTACCTCGAGTGGGTGCAGGACCTCCAGCGAGAGCAGTGGCAAGAGGATCGGGTCAACGCCCGGCTGGCAGAACTGATGGGGGCGGCCACCGATCAGGTCATGGGGCGCGCCGAGTCCGAGGGCCAGTCGCTGCGCGAGGCCGCTTACCTGATCGGGGTGGAGCGCGTGGCGGAGGCGGAGATCGCCCGCGGATACCGGTAGCGGTCGATCCGTCAGCTCCAAGCGAGGCCGTGCCGTGGTTTGACCGATTCGCCACATCGTCATCCGTGCGCTACGCTTCGGTTTCGAGGGATCGAAAGGCGGTACCCACGCCCGGTCGGTCGCGGGAGACCGAAAGTCCCCTCCGAGGGGACAGCCAATCGGGACGCATGGTCGCCTCCTTCCGATCCCTTGTCTTTTCCCTCTTGATGCCCTCGTTTGGCCATGCCTGAATTCCGGTACGGGATCGTGGGAGCGGGACGGCAGGGCACCGCCGCGGCCTACGATCTGATCACGCGGGGTGAGGCCGCCTCCGTGGTCCTCGGCGACCTCGACCCGTCAAGGGCCCGGCGCGCCGCGGAGCGGGTGAACGGCCTGACTCGCCGGGATCGGGCTTCGGCAGCCACAGTGGACGCCGCGGACCGCCGGTCCCTGGTCTCGTTCCTGTCCGGCCTCGACGCGTTCATCAGCTCGGCGACCTACCGTCTGAACCTCGAGGTCGCCGCGGCGGCGCTGGAAGCCGGCACCCACATGTGCGACCTGGGTGGGAACCTCGAGATCGTCCGGCGGCAACTCGAGCTGGACGCGATGGCCAAGGAGCTGGGCGTCTGCATCGTGCCCGACTGCGGGGAGGCGCCGGGCCTGGCCAGCAACCTCCTAGCTTACGGGACAACCCTGGTGGACCGGGTCGACGAGCTGATCCTGTACGACGGGGGCATCCCCGAGCAGCCGACGCCGCCGTGGAACTACTTCCTCACGTTCAACGTCGACGGGCTGACCACCGAATACGACGGCACGACCACATGGCGGGTCGGCGGGAAGCTCGTCGACGTGGAGTGCCTGGATCCGTCTGAGGACGAGCTCGTGGATTTCGGCCCTCCCTTCGGTGTGCTGGAGGCGTTCGCCGCGGCGACCGGCTCGACCACCCCGTGGACGCTCGGAGAGAGGGTTCCCACGTTGAAGGCGAAGGTCGTTCGATATCCGGGCCACGTCGCGCAGTTCCGGGCGTTCCGCGACCTCGGATTGTTCGGCGAGGCCCCGGTCGAGGTCGATGGGGCCCGCGTGGTCCCCCGCGACGTGTTCCACGCGCTTCTGGAGCCGAAGATCCGGGCGGCCGAGGGCGACCGCGACATCGTCGTGGCACGGGTGGTGGCGCGCGGGGAGCGCGACGGGCGGCCCGCAGAGGCGAGCGTGGACCTGCGCGTGCATCCCGACGAGGCCCTGGGGTTCACCGCGATGGAGCAAGCCACCGGATGGCACGCCGCGATCATGTGTCACCGGATGGCCGGGGGCCGGATCCCTCCAGGCGCCATCCCCGTCGAGCTCGCCGTAGACCCGCGGGAGATGCTCGCTGAGCTCCGGGCACGGGGATTCGAGGTAGTCGAGCGCCTCCGCTGAGCCGGCGCGGGTTAGGCCCGCTTGCGGGGAGGATCGAAGAACGGGAGCTCCACGACCGTGGCCGGAGCCCGGCCCCGTCTGGCCTCGACGGTCCACTCCACGTCCAGCCGCGTTCCGGCCGCGGCGTGCTCCTTTTCGACGGAGGCCAGGGCGATCGCCTTCTTCAGCGTGGGGCTCCACGTGGTGCTGGTGGCCCGGCCCGACGTCAACGGCGACAGGACGGGCGGAAGGTCCTGGGCGGCGAAGAGCCGCTCGATCCCGTCCCAATCGATGGCCAGCCCGACCAGCCGCCGAGCCGGCCCCCCGGCGGCCTGCTCGGCCAGCAGCGCCCGCCTGCCCACATACTCGCCCTTGTCGAACTTGGTGAACGTCCCCAGGACCCCCAGCTCGAACGGCGAGTAGGCCTGCTCGGGGATGAGCGCGTGGCGGGAGCTCGTGTAGTCCGCCTCCAGCAGGATCAACCCCGCCTCCACCCGAACCACGTCGAGCGCCAGCATCCCGGCCGGCCGGATCTCGTACGCCCGGCCCGCCTCCATCAGGGCGTCCCACAGCTCGACCGCTCGGTCCGAATCCACCCAGAGCTCGTAGCCCAGGTCGCCCGTGTATCCGGTCCGGGTCACGTCCACAGGGATCCCGCGAACGGCAGAGGGCCGGCGACGAAAGTACTTGAGCCCGGTGAGATCCTCGTCGGTGGCGTCCTGCAACACGTCACGTGAGAGCGGGCCTTGCAGGGCAACGGCGGCCGTGGCTTCGGTGATCTCGTCGATCTCGACCTCGAGGCCCCGGGAATTCAGGCGGAACCAGCGGAGCGACGGGTCGGCCGCCGTCCATCGGTACGTCGTCTCGTCCAGGCGGGTGATCGTTCCGTCGTCGATCACCTTGCCGCGGTCGTCGCACCAGCACGCGTAGTAGACCTGGTCGATCTGGAGCCTGGTGGCGTCCCGCGTGATTATCCGGTCGATCAAGCGCATGGAATCCGGGCCGGTGACCCGATACTTGAACAGGGGCGTGACGTCGATCAGGGCGGCGGCCTCACGGATCGCGTTGTACTCGATGTCGGGGGCGTCCGCGTACACGCTCGCGGCGAAGTAGCCGGACCACTCCCGCCACTCCATCTTCCTGTTCAGCGGGGCGGTTCGAGGATGGAACGCGGTGCCGACGCTCATGGCTCCTCCACCGGCCGAGATTGTAGGCAGGGGCAGCGCCCACCGCCGCCCGAGCGGCGGGGTCCCGTAGAGTAGCCGCGCTGCACCCCCTCCACGGAGGTTCGATTGACCCAGCGCTACGACGCGATCGTGGTCGGCGGCGGCCACAATGGACTGGTCTCCGCCGCGTACCTGGCTCGGGCGGGGCTCCGTACGCTGGTCCTGGAGCGCCGGCACGTCCTGGGGGGCGCTGCGGTGACCGAGGAGGTCTTCCCCGGCTTCCGGTTCAGCGTGGCCTCCTACGTGGTGAGCCTCCTTCGCCCCGAGATCATCCGCGAGCTGGACCTGCCCCGCCACGGCCTGGAGATCCTCCCCCTCGACGGCACGTTCACCCCGCTCGAAGGGGACTTCCTGTGGCGGGTGAACGACCACGGTCGGACGATGCGCGAGCTGCGCCGGTGGTCGCGGACCGACGCCGAGGCGTACGAGGAGTACGGCCAGCTGATGGTCGACATGGCCCGGTTCATCAAGCCGATCCTGTCCATCGTGCCGCCCGATCCGGGCCGGATCGACCCGCGCCCGTGGCTGCCGGTGGTCCGTCTGGCCCGGCGGTTCCGGGAGCTGCCGGAACGACACCAGGCGACCTTCGTCCAGCTCATGACGATGAGCGCGGCCGACTTCCTCGACCAGTGGTTCGAGACCGATCCGCTGAAGGCGACCATGGCGGCCTCCGGGATCATCGGGACGTTCCAGGGCATCCGCTCGCCGGGAACCGCCTACGTGCTCCTGCACCACTACATGGGAGAGATCGATGGGGCCTTCCGGGCGTGGGGGATCCCGAAGGGGGGGACCGGGGGGATCAGCGCAGCCATCGCGTCTGCCGCGCGCGAGGCAGGGGCCGACATCCGCACGGAGGCACCGGTCGAACGCATCCAGACCCGGCACGGGCGCGCGAGCGGCGTGGTCCTGGCATCGGGAGAGGAGGTCGAGGCCGGGGCGGTCCTCTCCAGCGCCGACGCCCGCCGGACTTTCCTGGAGATGCTGGCGCCGGGGTCGATCCCACCGGAGTTCGAGGCCGAGATCCGCCGGTACAAGTTCCGGGGCTCGTCCGGGAAAGTCAACCTGGCCCTCGACGGGCTCCCCGATTTCACCTGCCTTCCGAACGCGGAGGACCTCGAGCACCTCCGCGGCGCCATCAGCTTCAGTCCGTCCATCGACTACATGGAGCGGGCCTACGACGACGCCAAGTACGGCCGGTTCAGCCGCCGACCGTACATCGACATGGTGATCCCGACCCTCGTCGATCCCTCGATGGCCCCGCCCGGGAAGCACGTCATGAGCTGCTTCGTGCAGTACGCGCCGTATCACCTCGCCGACGGCGAGGGAACATGGGACGAGCGGCGCGAGGCCTTCGCCGATACGGTCGTGGACACCATCGCGGAGCGGGCCCCGAACATCCGCGAGCTCATCCTCCACCGCCAGGTCCTCACGCCGCTGGACATCGAGCGGGACCTCGGATTGTCCGAGGGCAATATCTTCCAGGGCGAGCTGTCCCTGGAGCAGCTCTTCTTCAGCCGCCCCGTGCCTGGGTGGTCGCGGTACCGGACGCCGATCCACGGGCTGTGGTTGTGCGGGTCCTCCGTCCATCCCGGGGGCGGGATCATGGGCGCGCCGGGGCGCATCGCCGCGCTCGAGCTGTTGAAGGACAAGAGGGCGGCGTGACGGCCGGAACCGGACCCTACGACGCCATCGTGGTGGGCGGCGGCCACAACGGCCTGGTCTGCGCGGCCTACCTGGCCCGGGCCGGGCTGCGGGTCGTGGTGCTGGAACGGCGCGGCGACGTGGGCGGAGCGCTGGCGGAGTCGGAGCCGGCGCCAGGCTACCGGGCCCCGGCCCTGGCCCACACCGTCGGCCGGCTTCACGGGAGGGTCGTTCGCGACCTCCGGCTGTCCGATCATCGACTCACGCTGATCCGGCCCGAGGTTCGCGTGTTCGCGCCCCAGCCCGACGGGCGATCGATCACCTTGTGGGGCGACCCGACCAGGACCGCGGGTGACCTGCGGGCCCTGTCTCGGAAAGACGCCGAGGCATATCCCGGGTTCGACCGGAAGGTTCGGGCGCTGGCCAGCTTCATGGCGCACGTTCAGGCCGCCACGCCGCCCGACCTGAAGAAGCTGTCGGTGGCCGACGCGCTGGGGGGCGTCCGCCTCGTCCGTGCGTTCAGGAGGCTCGGCAGCAAAGCGGGGCGGGAGATCCTTCGCGTCTTGCCGATGGCGGTGGCCGATTTCGTGGGCGAGGCCTTCGAGATCGAGGCGGTGCGAGGCGCGCTGGCAGCCCGCGGGGTCCAGTACGCGGCGATGGGGCCGTGGTCGGCGGGGACCACAGCGGTCCTGCTGTCGGACTCCGCCGGCAACGACGGGGGAGCGGCGGGCCAGGCCGTCTTCGTTCAGGGCGGACCGAAGGCGCTGGCGGATGTCCTGTTGATGGCCGCGAGGGGGTCCGGCGCCGAGGTCGAGACGGCTGCCGAGGTCGCCTCGGTCACCACCCAGGGCGGCCGCGTGACCGGCGTGGCCCTCACCTCCGGGCGGGAGCTCACGGCGCCAATCGTCGTGTCCGGCATCGATCCGAAGCGGACCCTGCTCCGGCTGGTCGATCCCGTCGAGCTGGGGCCGACGCTCGGGTGGCGGGCAAGCAACATCCGGACGCCTGGAGTGGTAGCGAAGGTGAACCTGGCCCTGGAGCGCCTCCCCCGATTCTCCTCGGAAGGTGGGGGCGAACCGCGACGTCTGGCCGGCCGCATCCTGATCGCACCGGGCATCGACTACCTGGAGCGCGCTTTCGACGCGTCCAAGTACGGACGGGTTTCGGAGGAGCCGTACCTGGAGGTGACGATCCCCACCATCGCCGACCCATCCGAGCGCGCTCCGCAGGGCGGGCACGTGATGAGCGTGCTGGTCCAGTGGGCCCCCTACCACCTGCGGGAAGGCGACTGGGACGCCGAGCGGGAGGGCCTGGGCGACCTCGTGGTGAAGACCCTGGAGACGTACGCCCCTGGCCTCTCCGACCTGGTCGTGGGCCGTGAGGTGATCACTCCCCTCGATCTCGAGCGCGAGTACGGCCTGACCGAGGGCCATCCCCTCCACGGCGAGCCCGGGCTCGACCAGTTCTTCGCGTGGCGACCCCTCCTCGGGCTGGCCCGGTACCGGATGCCGGTCCGCGGCCTGTACCTGTGCGGGTCCGGGGCCCATCCGGGTGGGGGAGTGACGGGGGGGCCGGGCGCCGGCGCGGCCCGCGAAGTGCTGCTCGATCGGAAGGCCAAGCGCTGAAGCGCCGAGGGGCTGGAAGGTCGGGGGCTACTGCCCGACGTTCGTGCCCGAGCGGATGACGAACACCGTTTGCGCCTCGGAGTAGAAGGCGTGGGTGCAGTCATCGACGACGAACATCTTGGGGATCCCGCACCCCGCGTAGGCCTCCACGGCCGAGCGTGGCCACCGGTATGCGGTCAGGGGGACCGGGTCCTTCCCCCCGATCACGATCACGTCGTCCACCACGATCAGCCAGTTCCCCAGGTTGGGGTTGGCGGCGAAGGCGGAGAACACCTTGTGCTCGGCGGGGATCATGACCGCTCCCCACCGCGACTTGAACGGCGTGGTTTCCTGGAAGGCAAGCGCCGCGGTGCCGTCGGTGCTCGCCAGCGCGGTCAGCTTCAACCGCGGGGTGGAGGGGACCGCGCCCATCAGTCGCAGAGTGGAGTCGCGGACGCCGGTGGGAGGCGCCTTGGCGTCTCCGCTGACGATCTCGGGAGGGGCGAACAGGTACTGGATGTAGGGCTGGGCGATGACCGCGAGGCCGCCCCATTGCTGGAGCTGCTCGGGGCCGGGGCAATTTGCGGCTCGGGACTGGAAACGATGACCCGGGGACCACTGCAGGCCGCGATGAGCATGAGGGCGACGACCGAGGGCAGCGAGAGCCGCCTCACCATGGCTGAAGGGTACCCCATTCCCTCACCGATGAATACGGCGGGGCGGCGGTTCGGGATCTCTCTCACCTCTCGTTGATCGGCACGACGGAACGGAAACAAGAGAACCGGAGGGCCGCTCGTTGGACGAGCCGTGTCCGCCGCCGCTGAGATAATCACTGCCGATGAGGGCGAACGACATCCTCCAGGCCATCGGCAACACGCCACTGGTCGGGATCCAGCGTCTCTCGCCGAAGCCCTCGGTTCGCATGTGGGCCAAGCTCGAGGGTCAGAATCCCACCGGCTCGATGAAGGATCGGATCGCCCTGCGGATGATCGAGGCCGCCGAGTCGGACGGCCGTCTCCACGCGGGGAAAAGGAT
>VAYG01000103.1:16784-24560 GCA_005885015.1 Actinomycetota bacterium
CGGCGCCGAGATCGTGCTCACGCCCGCGGACAAGGGAACGAACGGGGCCATCGAGATCGCCGCGCGGATGGCCAAGGACGAGAAGTACTTCATGCCCTTCCAGTACGGGAACCAGGCCAACCCCGAGGCGCACTACCAGGGAACGGGGGCCGAGATCGTCCGGGACCTTCCACAGGTCACCCACTTCGTGGCGGGGCTGGGGACGGGGGGGACGCTCACCGGAGCCGGCAGGCGGCTGAAGGAGCACAGCCCCGAGGTGAAGGTCATCGCGGCCGAGCCGGAGCTCGGGGAGCTCGTCTACGGCCTGCGGTCACTGGAGGACGGCTTCGTTCCGCCCATCCTCGACGAGCGGATCCTCGACGGGAAGTTCCTCGTGTCGTCTGGAGATGCCCTTCGGGCCACCAGGGAGCTGACTCAGAAGGAGGGCATCTTCGCGGGCATCTCCTCGGGAGCGGTCGTGCACGTCGCCCGGCGAGTGGCGGAGCGTCTGGACGGCGGCGACGTGGTCTGCTTGCTCGCCGACGGTGGATGGAAGTATCTGTCCACCCATGCCTGGGCGGCCGATCTGCCCATGGCCGAGAAGCAGGTCGAGGAGACGTTGTGGTGGTGAGGAGGGGACGTTCCGGTGACTGATCCGCGGCCGATCGGTGTCTTCGACTCCGGGGTGGGGGGCCTCACCGTGGTCCGCGCCATCATGGACGAGCTGCCGAACGAGGCCGTGCTGTACTTCGGCGACACGGCCCGGTGTCCCTACGGGCCGCGCTCGCTCGAGGAGATCCGCACGTTCGCCGTCCAGATCGCCCACCATCTGTCCGGCCAGGACGTCAAGGCCATCGTGGTGGCGTGCAACGCGGCATCCTCCGCCGGGCTGGAGGACGTCACCGCCTCGGTTCCCGTGCCCGTGGTCGGGGTGATCGAACCGGCGGTTCGCGCCGCGGTCAGGGCCACCCGCAACGGCCGGATCGGGTTGATCGGGACGGTGGCCACGGTCTCGAGCGGCGCCTATCAGCGCACACTCGACCGGCTCGACCCGCAGCGGTCGGCCCGGCTCGTCTCACGCGCCTGCCCGCTGTTCGTCGAGTCCGTCGAGCGCGGCGACACCACCAGCCCCGGGCTGATGCGGGCCGCGGCCGAATATCTCGCCCCGCTCAGTGAGGCGGACGTTGACACGCTGATCCTCGGCTGCACCCACTACCCGTTGCTCCGAGGAGCCATCCACCACGTGATGGGACCGGGGGTTCTCCTGATCTCCTCGGCGGAGGAAGCCGCCGACGACCTGTACGACGTGCTCGCCTCGGGCGACCTCCTCCGCGAGGAGCCGGGTCCACCCGTTCACCGGTTCGAGTCGTCCGGGGATCCGGAGCGATTCGCGGAGCTCGGGCGACGGTTCCTTGGGCCGGAGTTCCCGGGGGCGCGCCACGTCGCGCTGGACATGGCAGGTCACCCGTGATGGAGCTGATCGTCCTCGGCGCGGGCGGCGGATGGGCCCGCCCGGGCGGTGCCGCTAGCGGCTACCTGGTCCGGGCCGACGGGTTCAACCTGTGGATCGATCTGGGAACGGGGACGCTGGCGAATCTCCAGCGGCACGTCGGCATCACCGACGTGGACGCGGTCATCGTCTCCCACCGCCACTTCGACCATTTCCTCGACGTCTATCCGTTCTACCTGGCCCGCTGGTACGGGACGGATCAGCCGCCCATCCCGCTGTTCGCTCCTCCGGGCATGTTCGAGCACGCCTTGCCGCTGGAGCAGGACCTCCCCAGGGCGTTCCAGGCAACGGTGATCGAGCCAGGAGACGGATTCGAGGCCGGGCCGTTCCGGGTGAGGACCGCACCCATGCGCCACCCGGTTCCCACACTCGGGATGCGCCTGGAGTGCGAGGGTCGGGCCCTAGCCTACAGCGCGGACACCGGGACCAACGACGAACTGGTTCGCCTGGCGGCAGGAGCCGACGTCCTGCTGGCCGAGGCCACCTGGATCGAGCCGCCGTCGTGGGCCGAGCCGATCCACATGACCGCTTCTGAGACGGGGGAGGCCGCGCGGCGGGCCGGCGCGGCCCGGCTGGTGGTAACCCACGTCTGGCCGGAGAATCCGCGGGAGGTCGTTCGGGAACGGGCCGGAGCGGCCTTCGGAGGGGACGTCGAGCTCGCCGTGGAGGGGATGCGGGTGGAGCTGTGAGCGAGCTGGTGCGCGTCGACGGCCGCGGACCGAGGGACGTCCGCCCACTCAAGGTGGAGATGGGCTATCTGGAGTGGGCCGAGGGATCCGCGTTGCTCGAGATGGGGAAGACCCGGGTCCTGGTGGCCGCCTCGTTCGAGCCGAAGGTCCCCAAGTTCCTCCAGGGGACTGGGAGCGGGTGGGTGACGGCTGAATACGCCATGCTGCCCCGGTCCACGGCCGTGCGGACCCCCCGCGAGGTCCAGTCGGGACGGCCCTCGGGGCGAACCCAGGAGATCCAACGGCTGGTCGGCCGGTCGCTCCGCTCCATCACCGCGCTCGAACGGATGGGCGAGGGGACGATCTGGATCGATTGCGACGTCCTCCAGGCCGACGGCGGCACCAGGACCGCGTCGATCACCGCGGGCTACCTCGCCCTGGCCCAGGCCGTTGGCCGTCTGTCCGGCACCGGCGCGATGCCCGCCGACGTCCTCACCGACTCCGTGGCGGCGATCAGCGCCGGGATCGTCCAGGACGAGTTCCTCCTGGACCTCTGCTACGAGGAGGACGCCCGGGCGGAGGTCGACTTCAACGTTGTCATGACCGGGTCCGGCGAGCTCGTGGAGCTCCAGGGAACGGCAGAGGGGAAGGCATTCACCCGGACCCAGCTGGACAGGTTGATCGATCTCGCCGCCGAGGGCATCCGGAGCCTCACCGATTTCCAACAGCAGTCGCTGGCCCGCTGAGCGTGCCGTTCCCCGACGAGCTGGCCCTGGCCACGAGGAATCCGGGGAAGATCCGGGAGATCCTGGCCATCTGCGCGGATTGGCCGGTCCGGTGGGTGCTGGCCGAATCGGTCGGTGGCTCGCGTCCTCACCGGGTCGCCGACTGCTGGACAACGCCGTCATCAAGGCGAAGACGGTCGCCGGCGCCGTGGGCATCCCGGCCGTTGCGGACGACTCCGGCATCGAGGTCGACGCGCTCGGCGGTGTCCCCGGACCACGCTCGGCCCGGTTCGCCGGCCCGGCCGCGACGGATGAGGCGAACCTTCGCCTGTTGATCGAGCGCCTTTGGGCGGTGCCTGAGCCGAAGCGCTCCGCCCGGTATCGCTGCGTGGCCGCGTGTGTGTGGCCGGAGGGCCGGACCGTGACGGCCGAGGGCATCTGCGAGGGCCGCCTCACTCTGGAGCCTCGCGGGACGGGCGGATTCGGCTACGACCCCATCTTCATCCCCGACGGGGAGCAGCGAACGATGGCCGAGCTGTCGCCGGGGGAGAAGAACCGTATCAGCCACCGCGGCATCGCCCTTCGCGGGCTGGGGGAGTTGCTGGCGGCCGGGTGAGGCACGGGGCTCAGCGCAGGACGATCTCTCCCGAGTCCGTGGCGATGCCCACGCCGAGCACGCCGGGCGGACCTCCCACCACTCGAACCGGCAACTGCTCACCATCCAACCAGTCCTTCAGGCGCAGAGCATCGGTCCCCACCTCGATCCAGCTGATCCCCTTGGGGCTCGATGCGTGATCGGCTGCGGCACGACCGGGATGCAGCTCGGGCGGGACGTCCCATGAGATGAAGAAGGGAACGGAAGGATCGACCATCGCCTCCTGGAGGCCGGCCGACCTCCACCGGAGGACGGTCCCATCGGGTCGGGTTCGCGAACCGGTTGTCACATCGAGTCCGAGCGTCGCCGCGTGGCGCTCGACGTCGTCGACGGCCACGCACCACCCGATGAACCCGTCACCGCCTTCGAGCTGCTCCATGAGGTGGCGCCCGAGGAAGGACCGTCCCGCCTCCTCCGGGTCGAGGATCGCGATCAGCTCGATGTAGTCGGGGCCGAGCGGGACGATCCGGTTTCCGGTGCCCCAACCGGCGTGGCGGCCTCCGACCACCGAGCCCAATCCGAACTCGTTCTTGAGCGTGACCGCCGCCTCGTCGAGATCGCGAACCGCCCGCACGACGTGATCGATCCGAGCCGCCGCCATGGCCATGATGATGAACCCACGCCGGGCCGGCTGGCTAGCTGGCCCGCCGCTTGTGACGGACTCGGTCGGGCGTGCCGCGGTCCGCGGTCTCGTTCTGGGTCGTGGTGCTCTCGGATTCGGAGACGGCCTTCAAGGCCTCGCCGACCTCGCGAGTGCTGGCGTCCGCCCAGGCCACGTCCCCGAGCGAGAGGATGCCGACGAGCTCCTCCCGTTTCATCACCGGAAGGCGCCGGATCCGGTGCCGCTCCATGAGCTCGCGGGCCTCCGCCAGGCGCATGTCCGGCGTCACCGTCACCGGCGAACGCGTGGCGATGTCCCCGACCCGGATGGATTCGGGGTCCTGCCGTTCTGCAAGCACCCGAACCACGAGGTCCCTGTCCGTGACCAATCCCACGAGCTGCCCGTCCTTCACCACGGGAAGAGCCCCCACGTCCTCGGACTTCATCAAGCCGGCCGCGTCGGATGCGTTCATGTCCGGCCGCACCGTCTGGGGGGATTCGGTCATGGCGTGACGGACGAGGATGGACATGGAGGGCCTCCCTTCCGGAGTTTCACGTTCGTAGTTACCCCGTCAGGTCCCGGGATACGCCGGTTGGACCTCGTTTGGTCGGTCTGGTTCGGCGCGGGCGGGCGGGGGTATATATGCGAGCCGTGCCCGACATCTCCTTCGAGGGTTGGAACGTCGACGAGCCGACCTTCCTTCGCATGGCGAAGGAAGCGATCGACGCCATCGACGATGCGGGGATCCCGTATGCGTTCATCGGCGGGATCGCCTCCGCCCTGCATGGGCGTCCCCGGTGGACGCACGACGTCGACATCTTCGTCCGGCCCGAGGACGCGCCGCGGACGCTTGACGCGCTGGCCGGGGCGGGGTTCGCCACGCAGCGCACCGATTCCTTCTGGCTCTTCAAGGGCATCAAGGCGGGCGTCCTGGTCGACGTCATCTTCCGCTCGACGGGCGACATCTACCTGGATGACGAGATGCTGGCCAGGACCTCACTGGAGGAATTCAAGGGGCTGCGCCTGAGGGTGGTGGCACCCGAGGATCTGGTGGTGATCAAGGCGGTGGTGCACGACGAGAAGACCCCTCGCCACTGGTTCGACGCACTGGGCATCGTCGCCCGGGCCGAGCTCGACTGGGACTACCTGATCCGCCGGGCTCGGCGAGCAGCCCGGCGGGTCGCCAGCCTCCTCCTCTATGCCCAGTCCAACGACATCGCCGTGCCGGCCTCGGCGATCCGGTCCCTGATCGACGTGATCCTCGAGCCGGAGGCCGCCTCGCCGGCGGCTCCCGGGAGGATGTCGGCATGAAGGGGGGCGGCCCGGCGGAGCGCGGCCAGCCGGACCACTATCTCGTGCAACACGTCCGCGAGGCCCTGGCGGCCGATCCCAGGGTGGGCGAGCTCCACGTGGAGGTGACCATGGCCGGCGACCGAGTGTTCATCACGGGGGCCGTGCCGTCCGAGGAACGGAGGACCGTCATCGCCGCGGTCGTCGAGGAGCTGCTGCCCGATCACGAGGTATCGAACCACGTGACCGTGGAGCCCATCTCCGGGGTTCCGGAGGTCGAGCAGCTCGGATGATCCGCGTGGCTGCGGCGGGGGACCTCCATTTCGGGGCCGACCTTCGAGGCACCCTCCGCCCGCATCTGGAGTCGTTGCCGGAACGCGCGGACCTGCTGCTCCTGGCCGGAGACCTCACCCGGGTCGGTGATCCCGGGGAGGCGGCGATCCTGGCCGAGGAGTTGGGAGACCCACCCCTTCCGGTCGTGGCCGTTCTTGGGAACCACGACTACCAATCGGACCGGGAAGCTGAGGTGAGGAAGCTCCTTTCGGAAAGCGGGATCCAGGTGCTCGAGGGAGAGAGCGTGGTCATCGAATTCGACGGACAGCGGGTTGGGATCGCCGGCTCCAAGGGGTTCGGCGGAGGCTTCGCCGGCGCCTGCGGGAGCGACTTCGGAGAGCCCGAGATGAAGGCGTTCATCCGCCACACCAAGGAGATCGCCGAGGAGCTGGAGGGAGCGTTGTCCGGTCTCGACACGAACGTGCGGGTCGTGCTCCTGCACTACGCGCCCATCGAGCAGACCCTGCAAGGGGAGCGGCCGGAGATCTACCCGTTCCTGGGGAGCTACCTGCTGGGCGAGGCCGTGGACCGGGCCGGAGCGGACCTGGTCATCCACGGGCATGCGCACCGGGGGACCGAGAAGGGCGTGACGCCGGGCGGTGTCCCGGTGCGTAACGTCGCCCTGCCCGTGATCCGTCGCCCGTACAACGTCTACTGCCTCGAGGATGGCCGTCCCCTCAGCTGAGGGCCGGAGCGGGCGATTGTTGCCGGGGAGAGGGGGTAAGAACAACCTATGCCGCTCGAGATCGCCTCGGCTGGGCAGCCGAGAAGGCTCCGCCTCTCGGGGGAGCTCGATCTTTCCGTCGCCGCCCAGGTCGCCCTTCGATTGGAGGTGGAAGCGGCCGGCGAGGGGGATCTCGTCCTGGACCTGTCCTCGCTCAGGTTCATCGACTCGAGTGGGGTGCGCGCGCTCATCCGGGCGACGGGACGAATCACGCCGCCCGGGCGCCTGGTCCTGTGGTCCCCGATGAGACATGTGGGAGTGGTCCTGTCGCTCATGGGGTTGGATCGGAAAGGCTCCCGGATCCTCGTCGAGCGAGGACGAGATGGAGACGAGGGGAAGGCCATGGCACGCTCGTTCCCCGCCCGGCTCTCCGCCCTATCTCGGATCCGGGAATTCGTTCGTCGCCGGGCCGTGATCGATTCGTTCGAGCCGTGGGTCGACGAGATCGTCCTGGCCGTGTCCGAGGCCGGCGCCAACGCGGTGATCCACAGCGGAACGCCCCAGGTTCACGTCTCCTGGCGGCCGTTCGGCGATCGGGTGGAGGTGGAGGTCCGCGACTCGGGGACGTTCAAGAGGACGATGCCCAGCGCCGCCCCCGATCAGCTCTCCGGTCGCGGCTTCCTCTTGATGATGTCGGTGATGGATCAGATCAGCATCGACTGCGGCACCGACCAGAGGCCCGGGACCGTGGTGAGGATGGTCAAGCGCCGCAGCAGCGAGCTCCGGTCTCGAAGCGGTTCCAAGCGCGACGCCCACCGGGTCGCTTCCCAGGCTGAGCGGGTAGCTTCCTGACGAATCCGCGACGAGGCTATTCGACGATCGAGAGACCCGGGAGCTCCTCCGCCCTGATCAACTTCAGGACGTTCAGGACCAGTGACCCGGGCCGGTACAGGACCAGGTGTCCCCGTCCCGCGATCTCCTTGGCCGCCCTGAGGAGCATCTGGATGCCCGTGCTGTCCATGAACGTGATCCCCTCCATGTCCAGCGTCAGGTCTCCCCCTGCCCGAAGTGCCGGGCGCAGGAGGTCACCCAGGACCGAGGCGTTCGACATGTCGACTTCGCCCGCAAGGCGAAAGCCGTGGGGCGAGGTGGTGGGCTCGGCTCGGAACTGCGGCGGGCCGGTCACGCTGGCCGGGACCATACGTCCCCCTCGACGTGCAGTGCAAGGAGAACCGTGACGTTCCGACCTTGCGGTCGATTGAGCGTGACCCCTGGCTGAGGGGGTATACCTCGTTCATGCCCGTTTTGGCCGTACCCGGAGGGAACGAGACGGTGGAGCATTTCAAGCTCC
>VAYG01000108.1 GCA_005885015.1 Actinomycetota bacterium
CGGGGGGTCCTGCAACGACGAGGCGACCTGTGGACCGTGGACGATACGGCCCAGTTCCTGCTTCCGGAAACGGTGCAGGCGCTGATCGCCGCGCGGCTCGACACCCTGAGCGCGGAACGCAAGGCCCTCCTGCACGACGCCGCGGTGGTGGGCAAGGTGTTCTGGTCGGGGACGGTCGCCTCGATGGGGTCGCGAGACGAGCGGGAGGTCCGGGACGGTCTCCACGAGCTGGCCCGCAAGGAGCTGGTCCGTCCGGCCCGGCGCTCGTCGGTGGCGGGACAGGCCGAGTACTCCTTCTGGCACCTCCTGATCAGGGACGTGGCCTACTCCCAGATCCCCCGGGCAGCGCGGGCGGACAAGCACCGTGCCGTGGCCGCCTGGATGGAGGACATGGCGGGTGACCGGGTCGCCGACCACGCCGAGCTCCTCGCCTTCCACCACGAGGAAGCCCTCCGGCTGGCGGCCGCGGCGGGGCTGCCCACGTCGGACGCCGAGCGTGAGGCCGCCGCCCGGTTCCTGCGGCTGGCCGCCGAGAAGACGGAGCCGCTGGACACGGGGAGGGCCATCGAATACCAGGAGCACGCGCTGGGCTACCTCTCCCACGATCCGGCCGAGCGGGGCCGGATGCTGACGAGGCTGTGCCGGATGCGCTTCGCCGCCGGTCGCCTGGAGCAGGCCGTGGCCGCCGGCCGTGAGGCGGTGGAGATCGGCGCGGCGGCGGGCGATCGGCTCCTCCAGGGCAACGCGATGGCCTGGCTGTCGACGGCCGTGCACACCGGGGGCGAGGGCGCCGAGTCCCGCCGGCTCGCCGACGCGGCCGTGGCCATGCTGGAACGGGAGCCGCCGGGGCCCGAGCTCGCTCTCGCCTACGCCCAGCAGATCGGGGGGCTGATGCTCCTGGACCTCAATGACGAGGTCCTGGCGGTGGCCGACCGCGCCATCGACCTGGCCCGACGTGTGGGTAGGGAGGACACGGCCTCGGTGATCCTGCAGCTCCGCGGCGTCGCTCGGTCCAAGAACGGGGATCGCGGCGGTCTGGCGGACGTCGAGGAGGCCGTGCGGATCGGGCTGGAGAACGGCTTCGGTCAGCAGACCTCCGTCGCGTACATCAACCTGGCGGACTGCTACTGGTTCTTCGATGGCCCGGCTCGGGGCCTGGACGTCCACAGGACCGGATACGAGTTCGCCAGCCGCCGGGGGATCCTCGGGCACGCCACCTGGGGCCGAGCCGAGCAGCTGTGGATGCTGTTCGACCTCGGCCGGTGGGACGACCTGCTCGACCGGGCCGAGCTGCTGGTCGCCGGGGACGAGGACCGAACCCAGATCAGCACAATGGCCAGGTCGTTCCGCGCGCTGGTCCTGGCCCGCCGCGGCCGGGGAGGGGCGGCCGCCCCCCATGTGGACCAGTTCCTTCCCGCGGCCAGGAAGGTCGGCGACCCCCAGATCCTGTCGCCGGCCCTGCTCAGCGCCGCCGAGGTCCTGCTGGCCCGGGGCGACCGCGCGGCCGCCGGCGAGCTCCTCGCCGAGATTGCGGACTCCACCCGAGACCGTCCGTTCTGGACCCTCTTGTACCTCGCCGACATCGCCAGGGCGGCGGTCGCATCCGGCGACGCCACACCGGCACAACGCCTGCTGTCCTCGGGCCTGAAGGGACCGAGCCGGCACGGCCACGCGGCCCTGAGCGCCCGAGCCGTCCTCGCCGAGGATGCCGGCCAGCTCGATGAGGCCGCCCGTTTGCATGCCGAGGCTGCGGGAGCCTGGCAGGGCTACGGGCACGTGGTCGAGGAGGCCATGGCGAACCTGGGCGCCGGCAGGGCCCTCGCTCGGATCGGGCGGCGCGACGCCTCGCTCAAGCCACTCGACGCGGCGCGTAAGACGTTCGCTGCCCTGGCCGCGAGTCCGCTGCAGGCGGAAGTGGACACCCTGCTGGGCCGTGCCAGCGAGCTCAGCTCGTGAGCGGGATGCGTCCTTCCCACGGGCTGCAGTAGGCTTCCGCCTCGCATCCCCTGAACACTCCGGAGGGCCAGCGTGCAGGAGATCGTGCAGCAGGCGGTGACCGAGGCCACTGTGGCCGGGGCGGACTATGCGGACGCCCGGATGGTCACCGAGGAATCGGAGTCCCTCACCGTCAAGAACCAGGAGATGGAGGGCATCGACCGCTCCCGGTCCGTGGGGGTGGGCATCCGGGTCCTGGTGAACGGGTACTGGGGCTTCGCCGCCACGGCGCGGGCCAACGACCAGGAGGTGGCCAGGACCGCCCGCCTGGCCGTGGCCATCGCCCGGGCCGCGGCCCGCCTCCCCGGCGAAGCGGTGCGCCTAGCCGAGGTCGAGCCGGTGGTGGCCACGTGGTCGAGCTCCGTCCAGGTCGACCCCTTCACCGTCCCCCTGGAGGAGAAGGTCTCGCTGCTGATGGAGGCCAGCCGCCGGATGCAGGAGGTGAAGGGGGTCTCGTTCGCGGAGGCGGTCCTGGACCTGTACCGGCGGCACACCCTGTTCGCTTCCAGCGAGGGTGCGCTGATCGAGCAGACCATCGTGAACTCCGGTGGCGGCATCGAGGCCACGGCCCTGGCCGACGGCGAGATGCAGCGCCGCTCGTACCCGAACTCGTTCCGGGGCCATATCACCGCGGCGGGATGGGAGCACATCCCCCGGCTGGGGCTGGTGGAGGAGGCGGAGCGGACCGGGCGCGAGGCCGTGCAGCTGCTCTCGGCGAAGGAGTGCCCGAGCGAGGTCACCACGCTCGTCCTCGACAGCGGCCAGGTGGAGCTGCAGGTCCACGAGTCCATCGGGCACCCCATCGAGCTGGACCGGGTCCTGGGGATGGAGGAAGCGTTCGCCGGGACCTCGTTCCTGAAGCCGGAGGACCGGGGGAAGCTCCGGTACGGCAGCGACCTCATCTCCATCACCGCCGACGCCACGGTCCCCGGCGGCCTCGGTACGTTCGGCTACGACGACGAGGGCGTCCCGGCCCAGCGGGTGCCGGTGATCGTGGACGGGATCTTCCAGGAGTTCATCTCCAGCAGGGAGACCGCCGCCGAGCTGGGCCAGCGGTCCAACGCGACCATGCGGGCCGACGGCTGGCAGAACCTGCCGCTCATCCGGATGACCAACATCAACCTGGAGCCGCGGGAAGGGTCCCTGGAGGACATCGTGGGCGACACCAGGGACGGGATCTTCATGGCCACCAACCAGTCGTGGTCCATCGACGACAAGCGGGTGAACTTCCAGTTCGGGTGCGAGATCGCCTGGCGGATCAAGGACGGCAAGCGCATGGAGATGTACCGGAACCCCAACTACACCGGCATCACCACGGAGTTCTGGGGCTCCTGCGACGCCGTCGGCGGACGCGAGGAGTGGACCCTGTGGGGCACGCCCAACTGCGGGAAGGGCCAGCCCGGCCAGGTGGCCCGGGTGGGCCACGGCACCCCTCCGGCACGGTTCCGCAACGTCCAGGTGGGAGTGCGGTAGCCATGCCCGGGCTGATCGGGCCGGACCAGATCCGCGCGGCGGCCGACGCCGCCCTGGCCCTGAAGGGCGTGGACGGCGTGGAGGTCCTGCTCATGCACGAGTGGGGCGGGCTGACCCGGTTCGCGTCCTCGTCCATCCACCAGAGCACCTGGCGCGAGGACACCGGCCTGCGGGTTCGCGTGGTGAGCCGTGGCCGGGTCGGGGTGGCCGCGACGAACCAGCTGACACCCGAAGGGGCCCGGGAGGCCGCGGCCAGCGCCAAGGAGATGGCCGAGGTGGTCTCGCCTGACCCGCTGTTCCCCGGCCTGGCGCCGCGGGCCGACGTCCCGGACAAGGACGCCTACGACGAGGCCACCGCGTCGATCACGCCGGAGGACCGGGCGGAAGGGGTGGCCGGGCTGGTGGGGCAGGTCGGCGACGGGTTCCACGCGGCGGGGTCGTACGAGACCACGGCCCTGGAGGTGGCACTCGCCAACACGGAGGGGCAGTTCTGCTACCAGCCCGTCACCTCCGCGTCGGTGACCACCCTGATCTCGGGTGGCGAGGGGGGCGCTGGCTACGTCGAGTCCTGGGCGGCCCGGGCCGGGGAATTGGACCTGGAGGCAATCGGCCGCCGCGCCGCCCGCAAGGCCGCCGACAGCCAGAACCCCCGCGACCTCGATTCCGGCCACTACGAGGTGGTGCTGGAGCCCGCCGCCGTGGCGACGCTGGTCGCGTTCCTGGCGTACCTGGGGTTCGGGGGGCGGGCCCTGACGGAAGGACGCTCGTGCCTGTCCGGGAAACACGGCCAGCAGGTGGCCGCGCCGGCCATCACCATCGTGGACGACGCCACCACGCCCGGGACGTCGGGGGCCACGTTCGACTTCGAGGGGACGCCCAAGCGGCGGGTGGAGATCATCCGGGACGGGGTGTTCCTGGACGGGGTGTACGACCGGCGGAGCGCCGGGCAGGCCGGGAAGGAGTCGACCGGCCACGCCCTGCCGCCGCCCAACCCGGAAGGTCCCTTCCCCCTCAACCTGTCCGTGGCGGGCGGCGACGCCACCGAGGACGAGATGGTTGCCGCGACCGAGCGGGGTCTGCTGGTCACGCGGTTCCACTACTCCAACGTGGTCCATCCCACGCAGTCGATCATCACCGGGATGACCCGGGACGGGACCTGGCTCATCGAGAACGGCGAGATCAAGCATCCGGTGAAGAACTTCAGGTTCACCCAGTCCATCCTGGAGGCCCTCACCAACACCGAGATGGTGAGCAAGGAGACCGAGATGGTCAGCGAGTTCTTCTTCTCCGCCTCCCGGGTGCCGGCCATCAAGGTGTCGAAGTTCCACTTCACAGGCCGCAGCGACCACTGAGTCCCGCCGTCCCGCGCCTCTACGGCCTCCGGGCCTGTACGTTCGGAGCCGCCGGGGCTACATTTTCGGCCGAATCGGCCGGGGGGACGTCAACTGATCTGCCCGAACTGCGGTACCGAGAATCGCGCTGGGCGCAGGTTCTGCTCCCAGTGTGGTAACGCGCTGGCTGTCGCCTGCCCGTCGTGCGGCGCGGGCAACGAGCCGGACGACCGTTTCTGCGGGCAATGCGGCTCCCTGCTCGAGGAAGCCGCCGAGCGACCGCCCGCCTCTCGGGAGGCGCCCACGGCCGAGCGCCGGCTCGTCTCGGTCGTGTTCGCGGACCTGGTCGGGTTCACCTCCCTCTCGGAATCCCGCGATTCCGAAGAGGTTCGCGAGCTCCTGTCCCGGTATTTCGACACGTGCCGGACCCTGANNATCGCCCGGTACGGCGGCACCGTGGAGAAGTTCATCGGCGATGCCGTCATGGCGGTGTGGGGGACGCCGGTGGCCCAGGAGGACGATGCCGAGCGGGCGGTCAGAGCGGCTCTCGATCTCCTGGCCGCGGTGGCCGCGCTTGGCCTGGAGGTCGGAGCACCGGACCTCCAGGCTCGCGCTGGGGTCCTAACCGGCGAGGCGGCCGTCACCCTCGGTGCCGAAGGACAGGGCATGGTGGCCGGGGACCTGGTGAACACGGCCTCCCGCCTCCAGTCCGCGGCCGACCCCGGCACCGTCCTGGTCGGCGACACCACCCGCCGGGCCACCGACGCAGCCATCGCCTACGAGGACGCTGGCGACCACGAGCTGAAGGGGAAGGCCGAGCCGATGCGGCTGTGGAAGGCCGCCCGGGTGGTGGCGGGTGTGGGCGGCGCCCTGAAGTCCATCGGACTCGAGGCCCCGTTCGTGGGACGGGACCGGGAGCTTCGCCTCGTGAAGGAGCTTTTCCACGCAAC
>VAYG01000111.1 GCA_005885015.1 Actinomycetota bacterium
CCCGACGCCGGCGGCGGCGGCTGTCTCGGCCATCTCCCGGATGATCTGGGGGGCTTCCGGAGGGACCTCGAGGGCCCGCTTGCTCGTGCGGAAGGCCGGGTTGCGGATCGCATAGGACTGGATCTGCTCCCAGAAGAGCATCCCGGCGGCGCGGACCTCTTCGTAGAGATAGTCCGGGCCGGTCACCCGCAACAACAGGTCCTGTACCGGGACGTCGAAATGCTCCAGCTTGCGCTTCAGCAGCCGCATCTGGATCGAAAGGCTACACGCTGCCGGTGACGCGACGCGTCACCAACGCCCGTATCCGGTCAACGGGTGGCTTCGAGGATGCGGCCCCCGCCCAGGACCTCGTCGCCCCGGTAGAACACGACGCTCTGGCCCGGGGCCACGCCGCGCTGGGGCGCTCGGAACTCCACCCGGACCCCGTCGGCTCCCTTCGGCTCGACGACGGCCGGGACGTCCTCGCCCAGATACCGGAGACGGACGGACGCCTCGAATGGCTCGGTCCCGGGAGATTCTCCCGCCACCCAGGAGACGCGGTCGGCTGCCAATCCTCCGCGGGCGAGGAGCTCGCCGGGGCCGACCACGACACGGTTGGCCTCCGCGTCCACCTCCAGTACGTACGTCCGGGCCCCCGTCGAGATGCCCAGACCCCGGCGCTGGCCCACCGTGAACCGGAACGTCCCGTCGTGACGCCCCAGGACGCGCCCGCCCGGGTCCACTACGGCCCCCTCGCGGACCAGGTCGGGTGCCCGTTCGGCCAGGAACTCCCCGTGGTCGGTCCCGGGGACGAAGCAGACCTCCTGCGAGTCGGCCTTGCCAGCAACGGGCAGGCCCAGTCGCCGGGCGTGGGCCCGGGTCTCATCCTTCGTCTGGTCCCCCACGGGGAACAGGGCACGGCGAAGCTGCTCCTGCCCCAGCACGTGCAGGACCCATCGGCCGGCTCCGTCGCGCCACGTCCGCGCGTAGTGCCCGGTGGCGACGTGGTCGAGCCCCAGCCGGTCCGCCCGGTCGAGGAAGGCCCTGAACTTGATGTGCTCGTTGCAGCGGACGCACGGGTTCGGCGTCCGGCCGGCGCGGTGCTCGGCGTAGAAGTCGGCCAGCACGGTGCGCTCGAATTCCACGTTCATGTCGACGACCTCGAAGTCGAACCCGACGGTGGCGGCGACGGCGGCCGCGTCGGTCTCGGCGATCGGCCCGCAGCACCCGTGGTCGACGCCTTCGAGATGGACGAGCTTCATGTGGGAGCCCAGCACACGGTAGCCCCGCTCGTGCAGCAGGGCCGCGGCCACGGAGGAGTCCACTCCCCCGCTCATGGCGACGAGTACCGATGGCTTCGGGGACATCACGGGCGAGCGTAGCAGCGTCCCACAACCGGCCGGTCAGGTTTCCGGACGCACCCTTCGTGGTATCTGGGATGCGGTCACGAACCAGCCGATAGGATGTGCATTCCATGAACGTGGTCGTCTTCGTGAAGTACATCCCCAACCCCGAGGGAACGCCGAAGCTCGGCGAGGACTTCCGGCTGGTGCGCGAGGGCGTCGAGGGCGGCCTGGACCCCGGCGACGAGCACGGCGTCGAAGCGGCGCTCCAGCTCGCCGAGCAGACCGGCGGTGAGGTCACCGTGGTCAGCATGGGGCCCGAGCCAGCCGTCGGCGCGGTACGCAGGGCGTTGTCCATGGGCGCCCACAAAGGGGTCCTCATCACCGACGACGCGCTGAAGGGCGCGGACGTCCTGGCCACGGCGAGGGTTCTGGCCGGGACGGTCAAGCGGCAGGACTTCGACCTGATCCTGGCCGGAGTCGAGTCCACCGACGGCTACACGGGGACCTTGCCCATGGCCGTGGCGGAATTGCTGGGCATCCCCTGCGCCACGTTCGCCCGCAGCCTGGAACACAAGGACGGATCCATCCGCATCGAGCGCCAGACCGAGATGGGCTACGACGTGGTGGAGTGCTCGCTCCCCGCCCTGGTGCTACCCGACGCTCAAGGGAATCATGCAGGCGAAGCAGAAGCCCACCGACACCCTGGCGCTGTCCGACCTCGGTCTGTCCACGGAGGAGGTCAAGGCCACCCAGGAGGTCATGGGCGTGGAACCCGTGCCCGCCAAGGAGGGCGGAGAGATCGTGGAGGATCCGGGCGAGGCTCCCTCTCGGGTCGTCGAGTTCCTGACCAAGGCCAAGGTGATCTGACATGCCCGGCGTGTGGGTCTACGCGGAGGTATCGCCCGACGGCGCCGTGGAGCCGGGCGCCCTGGAGAACCTGACCAAGGCGAGAGGGCTCGGATCGTCGGTGGCCGCTGTCGCCCTTGGGCCTGGAGCGACCAAGGCGGCCGAGACGGCCGGCCGGTTCGGCGCCGAGACGCTGTACGCCAGCGACGACCAGGTCTTCGCGGACTACATCGCCCAGCCGGCGGCCCACGCGCTGCACCAGCTGGTGCAGCAGCATCAACCTGAGGTCGTCCTGTTCTCCCTGACGTACGACTCCCGGGACGTGGCGGGACGCCTCCAGGCCAAGACCGGCTCGACGCTCATGGCCAACGCCACGGACCTGCTGGGCCCGGACTACGCGCAGACCCAGATCTTCGGCGGCTCGCAGATCGTCGACGTGACCCTCCCGGGACCCAATCCGAAGCTGGTGATCACCCGCCCGAAGTCGTTCCAGGCCGAGCCCGCCGGCGGAGGGCCGGCCAAGGTCGAGCCCGTCCAGGTGGAGATCCCCGACGAGCTCAAGAAGGCGCATCGCCTGGAGCGCCAGGAGCAAGCCGCGTCCGGGCCGAAGATGGAGGAGGCGAAGGTCGTCATCGCCGGCGGCCGCGGGCTCCAGCAGGCCGAGAACTTCAAGTTGCTCGACGAGCTCGCCGCAGCTCTCGGCAACGCCGCGGTCGGCGCCTCGCGTGCGGTGGTGGACGCGGGGTGGGTTCCCTACGCCATGCAGATCGGACAGACGGGCAAGACCGTCTCTCCCGAGCTGTACATCGCCGTCGGGATCAGCGGCGCAATCCAGCACCTGGTGGGGATGAAGACGGCCAAGCGCATCATCGCCATCAACAAGGACAAGGACGCTCCCATCTTCCAGTACGCCGACCTCGGCATCGTCGGCGACGCGCTGAAGATCGTCCCCGAGATCACCGCCGCCATCCGGGCGAAGAAGGGCTGACCGCACTCGCATAATCGGGGCATGCGCCCACGAGCCCCCCTGCTGGTCGTCGCGTCGCTCGTCGTGCTCGCGACGGGAGCGTGCACGAGCCCGCCGCGGCACCGGGGTGCCCAGCAGTGGTCCCGGCCACCGACCACCTCTCCACCGTCGCAACGGACCGGCCTTCCGCCGATCCCGCAAGCGAGCGGTGGCGGAGGCCCCAACCAGCCGCCGCTGGTGTGGATCGGGGGGATCCTCACCAAGGTCAGCAGCGACCGCTTGGTCTTGAAGGAGTCCGTCGGCTCGGTGGTGACCCTGCACCGGCTCGGAGGAGGGGCCACGACATTCTTTCGGGCGGTCGCGGGAGCGTGGGCTCGGCAGGCCAAGCCGTCGCCGCGGGCAGGCGACCCCGCCTGCGTCGAGACGCTCCTGGACGGCAAGACGCTGCTGGCGCTTCGCGTCTTCCTGGGCGCAGGCTGCGGCCCGGCCTGAGCTCGGCCGGGCGAGGATGGCTATCGATTCGAGCAATTCCCGAGGGCCCGGCTGACCGTCTCGGGAGGCCCTACGTCGGCCCGCTGTCCGAGCCGACGGCCAGGCGCCGGCTCCAAAGAGGCCCCTCGGGGAGGCCCGTCCACCCGGTCCGACCAGGGCAATCAAGATTTTTTCAGGACCCCCTCGATCTGCCTGTACTCTCGCGGGGGTGAGGCTCGCTTCCCTGGTGCCAGGCCTCCCCGCCGGGCGCGTTCGGCAGATGCTCGCCGGACTCCCAAACGCGACCGGCTATGACATCGTGGTCAAGCCCCTCCGGTACCGGAAGACCCCCCACCTGGCCGCCTGGACCGAGTTCGAGATCCACCGGATCACCCTCCAGCTTCCCGAGCCCTTCCTCCCGTTCGGGGAGATCATCCCGTACGGAGCGAAGCGCCTGCCCGGCAAGGGGATTCGCTTCGTCTGGCTCTCGGACGGGGTGACCTTCCGGCGTCCCCGGGAGGTCCTGCGCTTCCTGTACCTGCACGAGTACATGCACTGGTACCTCCGGGAGCGGCGGGGCGAGCGGTCGGCCGCGGAGACCGCCTGCGACCGGTTCGCCCTCCGCAACTATCGCCGGCCCCTGGTGACGGAGGCCGACGCGCGGGCGGCGCTCAGGCGGTAGCCTGGGCCGGTCATGGCCGACTCAGTCCGGCTGGTCCGATCCAACGAGCTGGTCCCCGGCCAACCGACTCCCGGGATGAACCGATTGGAAGCGTTCGCTTCTGGCTCGCTGTGGGCCGGAATGGTTCGAACCGAACCCGGGATGGTCTCGGGATGGCACCATCACGGCGATCACCATTCGATCATTCACATGGTCGTTGGAACGATGCGAATGGAATCGGGTCCGGGCGGTGGTGACGTCGCGGAAGCAGGTCCGGGCGACTTCTTCCACATCCCGCCGATGGCCATCCATCGGGAGAGCAACCCCGGGAGTGACGAGGCCTCCGGCGTGGTCGTCCGGTTCGGGACCGGCGACGTGGTGGTCAACGTGGACGGTCCGGAGGGCTCGAGCGGGTGAGGCGTCCACACAAGGAGAACATCTCCACGGTCCATCTCGGGCAGTACACGCGCGAGACCGCCAACGAGATCGCCGGCGAGCTCGAACGTGCCGGCATCGTGTGGTGGTACAAGGAGCCCGGCTACGTCAGCCAGGTGTGGGAGTTCGGGGTTCGGCTCTTCGTCGACAAGACCCGACTGGCCGAGGCGAAAGAGATCTCGGAGCGCATCGTCAAGGAACGCAACCCGCAACAGGGTTAGCCGAAGCATGATTGTTTCGGCTTGCACAAGTGCGGATACTCAGATCCATGAATCCGCGGGAACAAGCGGGAACAAGCCACGAGACCGTGGGAATCGACAAGCTCCTCTCATTCTTGAAGCTACTTGGCGCCCATACTTTGACCTACGACCTGCGGGTTGACAGACCGGAAGCGGTTTTGGTCATGGTCTACGTCCCGGGTCATCGTTATGAGGTCGAGTTCTTCGGGGATGGTCATGTAGAGGTTGAGCGGTTCACAAGCCCGGGCGACATCAAGGGGGAGGAAGCACTCGAGGAGATCTTGTCCTTCGGCGAGCCATCTACTTGACGTTGCTGCCCAGCTAATAGGTGGTTAGTAGGTCAGGTTGATCGAGGTCGACCCTGGATTTCGAATCGCCGGACGATCAGATCTGCAATTACCTCTGCTGTCTCGCGTACCCCGTTCGGATTATCCAGCCGATGAACGCTGATTCGAAGACCAAGCTCTTCGGCGATCGTGTTGACGAGCCGGTCGAAGGTGGCCTGGGGAAGCCGACCATCCGGGGTCATTGGCACATCGGTTGTACTCATGAGTTCCTCCCCGCATTGACCGCTCAGGCAAGCGCCCAAGGGACTCTAGCCCGCTGACCGCTGAGATCGTTGGCGAGGCGACGGGCGAGGAGAAGCCCAGCTTCTCTGGAGCTCAGCCAGTACCAAGCCCTTTGCTCGCCAGAGTTGCCCCCGCCTGTGGAAGGAGTCGCCTCATCTGTAGCTAGCTGGAGCGCCGGTGATAGGCGACGCCGTTACGGTCATCCGATTCGGCCAGACCGTGCGCGATCAGCAGGTCGATGTGGGCGACCACTTCTGACACCGCCAGGAAGTTGTCGAAGCCTTCCAATGACGGAAACAGCTCGCCGGCCAGCTGCCAGGCGGTCTTGCCCCCGTCGTCGAGGAGCGCAGCCAGCGCAGTCGTTCGCTCCCGGTGGTGCCGGCGCATGTCCTCGATGAGGGCGTGCGGATCCTCGATCGGCTCACCGTGGCCGGTGAACACCGTTGAGAGCGGCAGCTCGGACAGCCGATCGAGGCTGGCCATGTACTCCACCAGGCTCTGCCGGCGCTCGGTCGGGTCCATGGGGTCGGGCTCGATCAACGGGTTCGGGCTCACGTCGAGGAGCAGCGTGTCCCCGGAGAACAGGACCCCGCTCTCCCGGTGGAACAGGCAGATGTGGCCGGCCGTGTGCCCCGGGAGGTGCAGGACCTCCAGCTCGAACCCCTCGAAGCGGAGGCGTGCGCCGCCGGACAGCGGTGCCGCTCCTTCAATGGATGGCCGGAGGTCTCCCAGCTTGCGTTCCCGCTCGCCCATGTCCACCAGCTCTTCCACAGGCATCCCGGCGTGCAGCAGCAGACGCCCCGTGGCGTAGAGCATCGAGCGGTCGGTGAGCTTCGGGAGGTCTCGCTCCCCGACCAGGATCTGGCACCCGGAGATTTCCTGGAGCCGCGGGGCCATCCCGTAATGGTCGGGGTGGGCGTGGGAGATCACGATCCGGCCGATCTGCTCGGGCCGGATCCCGGCGCCCTCCAGTCCGAGCATCAGGGCCGTCTCCGTAGCGGGCGTGTTCGGTCCGCAGTCGAACAGGGTGACCGGCTCATCTGGGAAGGCGTAGACGTTGGCCGGTCCGATTCGATATGGAGTGGGCACGACGATCCGCTCGAACCGCAGCCCATTCGGGTAGGCCGGCATCGCTCGGAAGTCTACGAGCGGCCCAGTACGATTCCGCCGTGTACTGGAGGACGTTCGGCCAGGCCTTCCTGACCCTGCTGGTGATCCTGGACCCGCTGGGGAACATCCCGGTGTTCCTCGCCCTCACCAGGGACTACGAGCCGAGGGCCCGGCACCGGGCCGCCTATGTCTCCGTGCTCACCGCGGCGATCATCCTGCTGGTGTTCGCAGTCTTCGGCGACGCCCTGCTCCGATACCTGTCGATCAGCCTGGAGAGCCTCATGGTCGCCGGAGGCGTGCTTCTCTTCCTGGTGGCCCTGGACATGCTGCGAGGCACCAGCGCCGTGATCGGTGTGCCGGAGGACACGAGCATCGCCCTGGTCCCGTTGGGAACACCCTTCCTGGCCGGACCCGGGGCAATCGTGGCCACCACTCGCCGTCGTGATGGGAGCGGCGCTGGCCCTTCTGGTGGTGCTGGCGTCCCTTCGATTCGCCGGCGCCATCGGCCGGTGGCTCCGGCCGAGCGCCATCCACTTCCTCACTCGGATCATGGGCCTGTTGCTCACCGCCGTGGCGGTCCAGCTGATCGCCTCCGCCGTGGGGCGGTGGATCCAGAACGGGATCAGCTAGTGGGTCGGCCTCAGTTAGCCCGTGGTCCTCGTTCAGGCGGCTTGGGGTGCCTTCTTGCGCCCTCTGGCCACGTAGTAGTGCAGGGGTTCGTGGACCCAGCAATACTGCGACCGGTTGTAGATCGAGATCCTGGTGATGCACCCCGGCTCGGCGCACGCTCGGCCTGAGGTCCAGACCCGATTGCGGTGCGGCAAGGGTCGCACCGGCGTCCCGCGGAGCGGAAGACCCTCTTCTCTCATCCCAATCCCTTTCCGGCACCGGGCGCCAAGGCCCGGGCGGGCAGTGCCTCGGCTGACCTACATCCAGCCTCTGCTGGGATTACGAACGCGAGGCGCCAGGAGATGATTCCCGAGTGGGCGGCGATTGATGCTCGCCCGGTTCAGGTTCGGCGGCGAGCTCTTCCGAGGTGGCGACCATCTGCAACACCCGGGGCCGGAATCCGATCCGCCCCCAGGCCTCCGTGGCCTCCTCGTTCTGGGCGAAGCTCTTCAGTGTCAGGATGGCGGCCCCGCGCCGGCGGGCGAATCGGGCGACCTCAGCCGTCAGGGAGCGAGCCAGCCCCCTCTGGCGGTAGCCGGGGCGGACGAACACGCTGGAGAGCTCCACGGCGACCTGGTGGGAGAAGGTGGAGGGGCGGTGGAGGTGCCCCTCGGCCATCCCCACCACCGCGCCGTCCTCCTCGGCGACCACCAGGAGGGCATCGGGATCCTGGAGCGCCGCCCGGTACCGGTCTTCCACCTCGTCCCTGATCCCCGGCCGGGGAGGGAACACACGCCAGGGCGACTGGAGCCGGTTCAGCTCGTCGAACATCTCCATGCAGGTCGGGAGGTCCCGCTGCTTCGCCGGCCGGAGCGTCATACCTCCCCTTATCTGCCGCTGAACTTCGCCTTGCCGGGGCCCTGCTCGAGGAGGGATCGCATCCCGGTCTTCTGGTCCTCGGTGGCGAAGAGATCCGAGAACACCTCCCGTTCCAGCACGATCCCCGCGCGGAACTCGCCGCGTCCACCCCAGTTCACGGCGATCTTCGCCGCGCGCAGCGCGGCCAGCGGCCCGTGGGCGTACCTCCGGGCGGCCTCCACCGCGTTGGAGTAGACGTCCGGCGAGGGGAACACCTCATTGACCAGGCCGATGCCCTTCGCCTCCTCCGCCCTGAGGTGCCGCCCCGAGTAGATCAGGTCCTTCGCCCGAGCCTCGCCGATCAGCCGAGGAAGGCGCTGGGTCCCGCCCGCCCCGGGGATGATCCCGAGCAGGATCTCCGGCTGGCCGATCCGGGCGTCCTCGGCCGCGTAGCGGAAGTCGGCGCACATGGCCAGCTCGCACCCACCCCCCAGCGCGAACCCGTTGATCGCGGCGATGGTGACCTTCGGAATCTCCTCGACCAGGTTGAAGACCTCCTGGAGGCCGGTGATCATCGGCTTCACCTCCAGGGGGCCCATCGGCAACATCATCTTCACGTCCGCCCCGGCCGCGAAGACCTCGGGTCCTCCCCAGACGACCACGGCCCCCACGTCGTCCCGCCGTGCCGCCTCCTCCGCGGCTTCGCCCAGCTCGCGGGTGAGCTCCTCGTTGATCGCGTTCATCTTGGGCCGGTCGAGGCGGATGGTCCCCACTCCGTCCTCGACCTCGAGCCGAACGAACTCTCCCATGGGACGAACCTCCTCGCGCCGGAAGGGGCAAGCGGCCCCAGTCTATTCAGGGACCCTGAGGAAAGAATTCCAGACAAGAGGTTTGGCCCGGACCCGCCTCGGGCACCTTCCCCTCGCGGACGGGCGCCGGACCTCCGAACCCCCCCTCGCAACGACGGCCGTCCGGGCTTCGAGAGCCGCTTCCGTCACGGGAGCGGCTCTCACGCCTTCCTGCGGCCGGCTCGGGGCGAGCCTGTGCGAGGATTCGGCCCGTGGAACTTGGTCTCTCCGGCAAGAAGGCCGTGGTGACGGGCGCCACCAAGGGAATCGGGCGGGCCATCGCGGAGGAACTGGCCCGGGAGGGCGCCGACGTGGCCATCTGCGCCCGCCACGACGACGAGCTGGTCGCGGCGGGGGACGCCATTCGAGCGCTCGGGCGAACCGTGCACGCCCAGGTCACCGACGTCACCGACGCCCAGCAGGTCAAGGACTTCATCGCCCGGTCCGCCGTATCCCTCGGCGGCATCGACATCCTGGTGAACAACGCAGGCGCCGCGCGGCCCGGCACCTTCGAGACGCTCACCGACGAGGATTGGAAGATCGACCTGGACGTGAAGCTCTTCTCCATGGTCCGGTGCACCCGGGAGGTCCTGCCGCACATGCGAGCGCGGGGGGGCGGCCGGATCATCAACATCAACGCCATCCTGGGGCGCTCCCCCGATCCCGCCCTCTTCGCCACGAGCGTCAACCGGGCGGCCTGCATCTCCTTGTCGAAGACCCTGGCCATCGAGCTCGGTCCCGACAACATCCTGGTCAACAGCGTGAACATCGGATCGGTCCTCACCCCCAACTGGGACAACATCCGGCGTCGCCGGGCCCCGGGCATCCCGGCGGAGGACTTCTTCGCCCGGGCGGCCGAGGGCATCCCGGTGAAGCGGTTCGGGCGGCCCGACGAAGTGGCCGGGATCGTGGCGTTCCTGGCCGGCGACCGGGCCAGCTATATCACGGGGGCCTCGATCGACGTGGCCGGCGGGGCCGGAGGCCACATCTGAGCTCGCCTCGCGTAACATACCCCCCCAGGGTATAAAGGGGAATGATCCGTCTGGAGGAGGACCAGCCGCCATGAAGGCCTCGACCAAGGAGAGCGCGCGCCTGCGCATCCGCAGGCTGGAGGGACAGATCCGCGGGATCGGGAAGATGGTCCAGGACGACGCCTACTGCATCGACGTCCTGACCCAGCTCCAAGCCGTATCGGCGGCCTGCGAGTCCCTGGGTCTTATGCTCCTGGACGACCACGTCCGAACCTGCGTGGCCGACGCCGTCAGGAGCGGGGACGGCACCGAGAAGATGGACGAGCTGAGCGCCGCCGTCCGACGGTTCGCCCGGCGATGACGACTTCGACCCTCCCGATCGCCACCGTGCTCGGCGGAGTCGCTCACGCGCTGAACCTCGCCTTCGGCATGACCTGGGAGATCCTGTGGGCCCTGGTCCTCGGGTTCACCCTCTCCGCGGCGGTCCAGGCCGTGGTGTCCAAGGGCGAGATCACCCGGCTCCTGCCCGACGCCTCCCCCCGGTCGCTGGCCGTCGCTTGCGGCCTGGGTGCGGCCTCGTCGTCGTGCTCCTACGCGGCCACGGCCCTGGCCCGGTCGATCTTCCGCAAGGGCGCGAACTTCACCTCTGCCATGGCCTTCGAGTTCGCCTCCACCAACCTGGTGATCGAGCTGGGCATCATCCTGGCGCTGCTGTTGGGCTGGCAGTTCACGGTGGCCGAGTTCGTGGGTGGACTGCTGATGATCTTCTTCCTGGCCCTGCTGTTCCGCGTCTTGCTGACGCCTCGACTGGTCGAGGAGGCACGTCGACAGGCCGACCGAGGCCTGGTCGGACGCATGGAGGGCCACGCCGACATGGACATGTCCGCGGGCGGAGGATCGATCCTGTCCAGAGCCTTCTCCCCTCGCGGCTTCACCTCGATCAGCCATTACTTCGTCATGGACTGGGCATCGATCTGGGTGGACATCGCCGTGGGCCTGCTCATCGCCGGTGCCCTCGCCGCGTGGGTCCCCGAGACCTTCTGGCAGAGCTTCTTCCTGGTGAAGCATCCGACGCTGGCGAAGCTCTGGGGGCCGCTGATCGGTCCCGTCGTGGCCATGCTCTCGTTCGTGTGCTCGATCGGGAACGTGCCGTTGGCGGCCGTGTTGTGGAACGGGGGCATCAGCTTCGGCGGGGTCGTCTCCTTCATCTTCGCCGATCTGATCGTCCTGCCGATCCTGAACATCTACCGCAAGTACTACGGCCGGAGGGTGAGCCTGTTCCTGCTCGGGACGTTCTACGCCACCATGGTCGCGGCAGGGCTCGTGGTCGAGTTCCTCTTCGACGCCTTGGGGCTGATCCCGGAGGGACCGCGACAGGCGAAGGTCATCGAGGCGAGCGTGCATCTCAACTACACCACCGTGCTGAACATCATCTTCCTCGCCCTGGCCGGGCTGCTGGTGGCGCGGTTCCTCAGGACGGGCGGGCCCGAGATGCTCCGGATGATGAACGGGCCCGCCGACCACCACGGCGGCATGTCGCACGATCACGGCCACTGAGGGGCCTGAACGTCCCCCGAGTCCTCTAGCAGCCGCAACTCATTGCAGATGCAAGGGCGGCGCTACACTGAGAGGACATGAGCGTGTCGACCGAACCGATCGCCCAGCTCCTGCGATCGCGGGGGATGCGGATGACCCCGCAGCGACGGGCCATCCTTGCGGAGGTCATGTCGGCCGAGGGCCACATCAGCCCAACGGCGATCGCCCGCCGGGTTCAGGACCGCA
>VAYG01000112.1 GCA_005885015.1 Actinomycetota bacterium
GATCTCCTCCAGCTCCAGTCCGTCTCCCTCGACTGCTCCCACCCTTCCGCCGGCTGTCCTGTCGGCTACCGATTTCCCGGTGCCGGCCGACTTGATGACGGCCGCGGACGGATCCCTGTTCTCCGGGCGGGCATCGAGCTCCCAGAAGGCCCTGATCCTCGTGCGGATCGCCGCAGACGGGACGAGGACCAGGGCGACCATTCCCGACCATCTGGCCTATTACATGGGCCCCATGGCGGCCACCGGCACCGCCGTCTACGTCGGGACCGACGTCATCGGTCGTTTCACCGATGCCAAGGACGAGCTGGTTCGGGTCGATGCTTCGACGCTCCGCCTCACCAAGCGAATCACCCTCCCCGCCAACGTGGGTCCCCTGGTCACGGACGGGGCCTCTCTCTGGGGGGCCGTCGGGGATCGGGTCGTCCGTTTCGACCCCGTGTCCTTGGCCGAACGAGCCGCCGTGGTCATCCCCGGACTCGATCTGGCGCCCAGCGGCTCCGGCTTGATCTTCAGCATGTCCAAGGGGTCGACGGGGCTGTGGGTTGCTGCCGGCAACGCGGACCGAGCATTCCTCTATCGACTCGATCCCGTCGGACTGGCGATCCGGAGCCGGACCCGCGTCCCCGGCGGTCCCGAGCAGGGTCTCAGCGTGGTGGCCTCCTCGCGAGCAGTCTGGTGGATCGGACCCACGGGGGTCCGCCGCGTGGATCCCGCAACCGGTTCCTTCCAGAGACTCGTCACGGTCGAGGGGGGGCTCGAGTCTGCGGTTGCCCGCGAGGACGGTCTCGTCCTGTTCCTCGGTGACCTGCACTCCATCGCGCTGACCGACGCCCGGGGGCGGATCGTCGCGCGTTCCGACGAGCTGGGAGACCTCGGGTCCGGGATGAGGCTGGACGGACGGAGCCTCTGGATGAATCGCGGGCTGGGCATCGTTCGCTTCGTCCTGGCCGACGTACCGCTCGGCACCTGAGATACGCTCTCTCCCGCTTCGGGCGTCCGACGCGGGAGGAGGGGACATGGAGGGCGACGTCATCGCGGCTCGGGTCGAGCGGGCCCGGGAGCTCACGCAGACCCTGATCGCCCAAGGGATCCGGGCGGTCGCGCTGACGAACGTCGACAACTCGGGCATCACGCTGGTCAAGACCGTGCCCGTCTCCCTCCTGGAGCGGGCCACCCGGTTCGGCATCGGGCTCTCCCCGATCTTCGACGTCCACTTGGTGAACGACCTCTTCACCTCCACGGGCGAGCTGGGAGGGCCGGTGGGAGACCTCCGCCTCATGCCGGACACCTTCATCCTGCGTCCGCTGGCCGCCCAGCCGGGATGGGCGTGGGCGCCCACGGACCAATTCACCCAGGAGGGAGAGCCATTCGCGTGCTGCCAGCGGACGTTCGCCCGGCGTATGGCCGAGCGCCTGTCCGCGGAGAGCATGAGCATGCGGCTCGCGTTCGAGCTGGAATGGTTCGTGGCCAGGGTCGAGGGCGACGACGTCACGCCGATCCACCGGGGACCGGCGTATAGCGCAGCCGTGCTCGCGCAAGTGTCCGACTACGCGCGGGACCTGATCGTCGCCCTGGAGGACGAGGGCGTTGGAGTGGAGCAGTTCCATCCGGAGTACGCCACCGGACAACTGGAGATCTCGGTGGCCCCTGGGGACCCGGTGGGGGCGGCGGACATGGACGTGCTCGTCCGGCAGACCATCCGCGGCGTCTCCGCGCGGCACGGATACCGGGCATCGTTTGCCCCCGTGGCCATCGTGGGCGAGGTCGGCAACGGCGGCCACATCCACTTCAGCCTGTGGGAGGACTCCAGGAACCTGTTCGCGGGAGGCAACGGCCCGCACGGGATGACCGCCCAGGCCGAGGCCTTCGTGGCCGGCGTCATCGACGAGCTTCCCGCGCTCGTGGCGGTTGGCGCGCCCAGCGTGGCCAGCTACCTCCGGCTGATCCCTCACCATTGGGCCGGCGCGTTCGCCTGCTGGGGCCGGGAGAACCGCGAGGCGGCGGTCCGGTTCGTCACGGGCATGGTGGGGACCCGGGAGACGGCCGCCAACACCGAGGTCAAGTGCTTCGACGGGAGCGCCAACCCCTACCTCGTCGCGGGGTGCCTGATCGCCGCCGGGCTGTCGGGAGTGGAGCGGAAGCTGCGCCTCCCTCCCGAGGTGACCGTGGACCCGGGGACCCTGTCCGCGAAGGAGCAGGAACAGCTGAAGGTCCGCAGGTTGCCGGAGTCACTCGATGACGCCGTGGCCCACCTGGAGAAGTCGGAGGTCATCCGGGAGGCCATGGGGGACGTCCTGTTCAACGCGTTCGTGGCCGTGCGCCGGGGCGAGGCCGAGGCCTTCGCCGGCAAGGAGGACGCGGAGGTGGTCGAGGCCCACCGCTGGCGGTACTAGCCGGTGGCCATGTAGACGTTCTTCAGCTCGGTGTAGTGCTCGAGCGCGTGCGGACCGAGCTCCCGCCCCAGGCCCGACTGCTTGAACCCCCCGAACGGGGTGGTGACCCGGACCGAGGTGTTCGAGTTGATGGAGATCGTGCCGGTCTGGATGGCGCGGGCCACCCGGAGGGCCCGGGCGCCGTCCCGGGTCCAGATCGAGCCTGAGAGCCCGTAGACCGTGTCGTTGGCGATCCGGACCGCCTCCTCCTCGTCTTCGAAGGGGATGACAGCGGCCACCGGGCCGAACACCTCCTCTCGAGTGACGCGCTCGTCGTTCGACACCGGGCACAGCACGGTCGGCGGGAACCAGTAGCCCCGCCCCTGCGGAGCCGAGCCGCGGAAGGCGACGGGCGCGCCGTCCTCCACGTAGGAGGCCACGGTCTGGCGCTGGTCCGCGGAGATCAGGGGGCCCATCTGGGTCTGCTCGTCGAGCGGATCACCCACCCGCAGCGCGGTGACCGCCTTCTCGAACACCTCCATGAATCGATCGAGCGCCGGCCGCTCGACCAGGATCCGCGAGCGCGCGCAGCAGTCCTGCCCCGCGTTGCCGAACACCGCCAGCGGCGCCGACAGAGCGGCCTGCTCCAGGTCCGCGTCGGCGAAGATGACGTTGGCCGACTTGCCGCCCAGCTCGAGGGTCACCCGCTTGATGGAGGCCGAGGCGAGCTGGCCGATGCGCTTGCCGACTTCCGTCGATCCCGTGAACGCGATCTTGGCGACGTCAGGATGTTGGACCATGCGCTCGCCGACGACCCGCCCCTTGCCGACCACCACGTTCAACACGCCCTCCGGGATCCCGGCGTCGAGCGCGATGCGCTCCAGCTCCAGCGCCGTCAGGGGCGTCAGCTCCGCCGGCTTCAGCACCATGGTGTTGCCGGCCGCCAGGGCCGGCGCAACCTTCGTGCTGGCGAGCCAGAGGGGATAGTTCCAGGGGGTGATCAGCCCGACCACCCCGAGAGGTTCGCGGAAGGTCATGTCGACCCCGCCGGCCACCGGGATGGTCTTCCCGAAGAGCCGCTCGGGCGCCGCCGCCATGTAGTGGAAGAGATCAACGACAGCGCCCATCTCCCCCCTTGCGTCGGCGATCGGCTTCCCGACGTTCCGGGCCTCGAGCGTCGCCAGCTCGTCCCTTTGATCGGCGATGGCGTCCGCCAGCCGCCGCATCAAAGCCGCGCGATCCCCAGGTGTGACGGCCCGCCACCCCGGGAACGCCGCCTTGGCCCGGGCGATCGCTCGCTCCACGTCCTCGATCTCCGCCTCCGGCAGCTCGGCCAGCGTTCCCTCGGTGGCCGGTTCGAGGATCTTCACTCGCGTTAGGCGCCGAGTCCCCGCTGATAAGATGCCACAGCGGCCCGTTGCAGTTCATCTGGGTTGATCCGGGATGCAGCGAGGGGGCTGATGGCATCGGAACCGTACGTTGACATCGCGGCCTCCCGCGTGCTCCATCTGGAGTTCGATCGCCGTTACCCCATAGTCGTTCGCGGCGAGGGCGCTTGGGTCGAGGACTCGGCCGGCCGCCGCTACCTGGACGCGATGAGCGGCGGCTCCATGGCGGCGACCCTCGGTCACGGCCGCCGCGACATCATCGCCGCGGCCCGCCGGCAGGCGGAGCGACTTGCCTACGTCCACACCGAACGACTGACGAACCCGCTCCAGGAACGGCTGGCCAAGGAGCTGGTCGACGTGGCACCCCAGGGCTTCACGCGGGTGCGCTTCGTGACCAGCGGGGCGGAAGCGAACGAGATGGCCCTGCAGCTGGCCCGGAGCTATCACGTCGAGCGAGGCGATCCCCGGCGGTGGCAGGTCATCTCGCCGGCCCAGGCGTATCACGGCCCGACCATGGCCACACTCGCCCTCACCGGCCGTCCCGGCCTCCAGCGGCCGTTCGGTCCCTACCTCGCGAAACACCTGCACATCCCGCCGAGCACGTGGCGCTTCGACCCCACGGGCCAGGCGGCGCTGGACGCCCTGGATCGCGCCCTCGAGGAGGCCGGGCCGGACACCGTGTCGGCCTTCTTCTGCGAGGCGATCAGCGCGGCGGCGCTTCCGGCCTACACGCCTCCCCGACGGTTCTGGGAGGGGCTCGACGAGCGACGGAAACGGCACGGGTTCCTGGTGTGCTTCGACGAGGTCGTCACCGGAGTGGGGCGCACGGGCCGATGGTTCGCCGGCGAGGGCACCCCGCTGATGCCGGACATCATCGCCACGGCGAAGGGGCTCGGGGCCGGCTACGCCGCCATCGGCGCCGTCCTGTTGCGCGACCACGTATACGAGGCGTTCGCCGCGGGCTCGGGGCGAGCCACGCTCGGACACACGTGGGACGGCGCGCCGCTCTCGTGCGCAGTGGGCCTGGCCGTCCTCGACGTGCTCCGGTCCGAGGGACTGGTCGAACGGGTCCGCGACCGCGGCCCGCGGTTGCGGGACGAGCTCGCCGCGGCGCTGCGCGACGTTCCGATGGTCCGGGAGGTCCGCGGACACGGGTTCCTGCTCGGCGTGGAGTACGTCGACCCGAGCGACGGCGAGTCGTTCCTGCCCCCCGAGCTCGGAGTGGCTGGGCGGGTGGACGCCGCGGCGTTCGACCGGGGCCTGATCACGTACTCGACCATGCCCACGCGCGACGGGTATGCGGGCGACCAGTCGCTGTTCGCCCCGCCCTTCACCACCGGCGACGACGATCTGGCGGAGATGGTGCGCCGGTTCGCCGGGTCGGTCCGCGACGTGGCCGCCGAGGTGGATACCGCCCTGCCGGCCGCAACGGCTATGGGACGGAAGGCCCGATGAGCGGGAAGGGCCCGCGTGTCCTGGTGGTGCAGAACGAGGGCGCCTCACCGCCTGGGCTGATCAGCCGGTGGCTCGAGGAGCAGGCGGCCGACGTCTCGGTGCTTCGGATCGACCTCGAAGGGAACGAGGTCGATCCCCGCGACTATCAGGTGATCGTCCCTCTGGGCTCCGAGTTCCCCGCCTACGACGAGTCCCGACACTTCGTGGAGCGATCGAGGCGGCTCCTGGAGCGGGCGGTCGACGCCGACGTGCCCATCCTGGGCGTCTGCTTCGGCGGTCAGCTCCTGGCCCGGGTGCTGGGAGGGCAGGCCTACCGCGCGCCGGCGTCGGAGATCGGATGGATCCCGGTCCGCAGTCGAGATCCCGAGCTGGTGTCCGAGGGCCCCTGGTTCCAGTGGCACTTCGACGCGTTCTCGGTTCCACCTGGGGCCACGCTGGTGGCCGACAACGACGCCGGACCCCAGGCATTCGTCAGCGGCCGCCACCTCGGGGTGCAGTTCCATCCCGAGGTGACGCCGGAGATCATGGACGGCTGGGTCAGTACCTACCGTCACGAGCTGGACGAGGAAGGCGTCGACCCCGACGCGTTGCTGGAAGAGACGAACCGACACGCGGATGCCCACCGCAGGAACTCGGAGCGGCTCCTCCGGCGGTACTTCGACGAGGTGGCCCGGATCGGCTCGGAGCCGGCGCATGAGCGCTGATCGGGCGGGCGTGGCCGCGGGAAGCGTCCGGTCGGCCGACACGTCGGTCCTCCCGCGCTTCTTCGACCTCGACTACCCCAACGTCGAGCGGGGGGAGGGAGTCTGGCTCCAGACGACGGATGGCCGGGAGATCCTCGACGCGTCCTCGGGCGGGGCCATGGTGACCTGCCTCGGCTACGGCGTCCCCGAGGTGATCGCCGCTGCCCAGGAGCAGGCGGAGCGCGTCGCCTACATGTACGCCCACCATTTCAGCAACGAGCCGCAGGAGCGGCTGGCCCGGCGCATCGTCGACGAGGTGGCCCCGGAGATGGCCCGGGTGCGCTTCGTCACCGGGGGGTCCGAGGCGAACGAGACGGCCCTCAGGCTCGCCCGGAGCTACCACGTCGAACGCGGCGAAACGGACCGGTGGCGGGTGATCTCCCCAGCCCAGGCCTACCACGGTTCCACCATGGCCACGCTCGCCCTGGGTGGACGGCGGGCGCTCCAGGAACCGCATACGCCATACCTTTCCGGCTATCCGCACATCGCCCCGGCCACGTGGCGGTTCGACCCCAGCGGCCAGACGGCCCTCGACGACCTGGACCGAGCGCTAGAACAGGTGGGGCCCGACACCGTGGCCGCATTCTTCTGCGAGCCGGTGAGCGCGGCCGCCCTTCCGGCGTACTCACCGCCGGACCGGTTCTGGGAGGGCCTGGCCGAACGCCGCGACCGCCACGGCTTCCTGATCTGCTTCGACGAGATCGTGACCGGGATGGGCCGGGTGGGGAGCTGGCTGGCCGCCCACCAGCTGCCCATCGAGCCCGACATCGTGACGATCGGAAAGGGACTGGGGGCGGGCTACGCCCCGCTGGGCGCCGTGCTCTGCCGGGAGCGCGTGTATGAAGCGCTGGCGGACGGCTCCCGCCAGTTCGACCTGGGACATACATGGGACGGGGCGCCCCTGCCGTGCGCGGTCGGCCTGGCGGTGCTGGACGTCCTGGTGCAACGAGGACTGGTCGAGCGGGTCCGGGACCGAGGACCATCGGTGCGGGACGAGCTGGAGAAGGCCTTGGCCGGGATGTCCATCGTCCGGGAGGTCCGCGGCCGCGGCTTCCTCCTCGGCGTGGATCTGGTGGATCCTCGGGACGGTGAGTCCCTCCTCCCGCACGCAGACGGCCCTCGACCACGGCCTCCTGGTCACGTCCTCCCACTCCACGCCCGACGGGTACACAGGCGACCAGATCCTCCTGGCTCCGGCGTTCGTCAGCACGGACCAGGAGCTCGCGGAGATGACCCAGCGCTTCGCCGAGACCATGACGGAGGTCGAGGCGAGCGTGTCGAAGACGCTGCGGGACGCGCCGGTGGGAGGTCGGGGGTGAGCGGCGTGGAGGCCCCCGCCCAGCCGGCCCGCCGGCCGGCGCCCCAGACGCAGGGGGAGGGAGAGGCCGGCGACGCCCGGTTCGTGCTCCTGGGGATCCCCGACGTGAACGGGTCGATCCGGGGGAAGGCGTTCCGGCCGAACGCGTTCCAGGCCGCGCTGCGGCACGGCGCTGCCATGACCGACCTCCTCCTGGGGCTCGATCCCGTGGACACGCCGATCACTGACTACGAGCGGTTCGGGATCCGCGCGGGGGCGGCCGATCTGCTCGCCCACCCGGACCCGGACACCCTGCACGATCTGCGGTGGCGGCCGGGGTGGAGGATCTGCCTGGCCACGCCGACCTGGGCCGACGGCAGCCCGTGCGCGTTCGCCACCCGGGAGGTGCTCCGCCACGTCCTGGGGACGATGGACGGGCTGGGCTACGAGGTGCTCGCCGCCTTCGAATACGAGATCAGGCTCCGGGACGGGGAAGGCCGGCCGCTGTCGAGCGGGATCAGCTACAGCGTGGCCGAGCTCGGTCGATTCGACGCCCTCGTCTCCGCCCTGGTGCCTGCGCTGGAGGGCCTGGGGATCGAGCTGGCAGCGTTCCACACGGAGGCGGGGCCGGGCCTCCTGGAGCTGAACCTGTCCCCGCAGCGTGGAGTGCGCGCCGCCGACGACGCCACGCTCGTGAAGTTCGCGGTGAAGGACCTGGCCTCGTCGCTGGGCCTGCGGGCCAGCTTCCTGGCCAAGACCGTCTCGGGCGAGGAGGGATCGAGCGGCCACGTCCACCTGTCGTGCTGGAGCGACGCACGCAATGCCTTTGCCCCGGCGGAGCCCGCCGCTCCCCTTCCGCCGGTGGTTGGTTCGTCCGTGGCCGGGATCCTCGAGCATCTCCCGGCCGCCTCGCTGCTGCTCAACCCCACGATCAACTCCTACAAGCGGCTCGTTCCCGGCTGGTTCGCGCCGGTCAACGCGAGCTGGGGCCTGGAGAACCGCTCCACCGCGGTGCGGGCGATCCGCTCGGAGCGGCCGGAGCTGTGCCGGCTGGAGTGCCGCCGCCCCGGCGCCGACGCCAACCCCTATCTCGCCCTGGCCGCACTGGTCGCCTCCGCGGCGGACGGCATCGGCCGCCGGGCGACGCCGCCGGAGCCGGTGGAAGGGGACGCGTACGCGCGCGCCGACCTCCCGGAGCTGCCGGGGTCGCTGGAGTCCGCGTTGCGAGCGTTCCAGGGGGACGAGGCGCTCCGGCGGGCCCTGGGGGAGCAATTCAGCGAGTATTACGTGACCTCTCGGGCCTGGGAGCTCAAGGCCTGGCGCGAGACGGTCACCGACTGGGAGCGCCAGCGCTACGAGCGGGCCGTGTAGACAGGGGAGCGAGGCCGAATGGTGACCACCGAGGACCGATCCCAGACCGTCGAGCAGGTGCTTGCCCACTGGCGCGAGCAGGGGATCCGCAAGGTCCGGTTCGAGCTGCCCGACATGCACGGCACCAGCCGTTCGAAGATCGTGCCGATCGAGCACGCCGAACGGTACGCCCGCACGGGGCTGAACATGTATGGGGGAACGGTGGTGCTGGACAGCCGGTCCGACGTGGTGTCGGGCACCCTGTACAACGAGGAAGTGGCCTACGCCGACCAGCTGCTCCGGCCGGATCCTTCCACGGCCGCGGTGGTGCCGTGGGCCGAGGCGACCGCCCGCCTGATCTGCGACGGCTTCTGGGCCGACGGGCGCCCCCAGATGGCCGCTCCCCGTCAGGTGTTCCGGCGGGTCCTCGAGCGGACCCGGGACCTGGGGTACGAGCCGCTGGTCGGTGTGGAATACGAGTTCTACCTTCTGGACCCGGAGACCCACCGCCCGCTGTTCACCGGCTACCACATCTTCAACACGGTCCGGAACACGTGGGTCCCGGTCATCGAACGCATCATCTCGGAGATGCGCGACTTCGGCATCGACATCATCACGGCCAACTGTGAGTACGCGGGCTCCCAGTGGGAGATCAACTTCCGTCCCGCCACCGGGATGGCCGGCCCCGATCAGGCGTTCAGCTTCAAGAACGGGGTGAAGGAGCTGGCCCGCCACGAGGGCCTCCTGGCGACGTTCATGACCAAGCCCTTCCCCGACTCCGCGGGGTGCGGCGCCCACACGCACATGAGCCTCCTGTCCAGGGACACCGGCGAGTCGGCCATGGCCGACGGGAACGACCCGATGGGGTTCTCCACGGTGGGCCGGCAGTTCCTGGCCGGTCAGCTGCGCCACGCCCGCTCGATCTACGCGCTCCTCGCCCCGACCGTGAACTGCTTGAAGCGGCGGCGCAGGCACACCTTCAGCCCCACCAACGTCTCGTGGGGCCCGGAGGACCGCAGCGCGCTGATCCGGGTGAAGGGTGGGTCACCGGAGGACCGTCACCTCGAGAACCGCGGGCCCTCCGGCCTGTCCAATCCCTACCTGGCCACGGCCGCCCTGCTGGCCGCTGGGATCCTCGGCATCACCGACCAGGCCGAGCTCGGGCCGGCCGCCCGGCCCCCGGCCGAGGAGGACGAGAGCAAGGAACCGCTGCCCTCGGCGCTGGAGGAGTCCCTCCGGCTCCTGGAGTCCGACGACAAGATCGTGGAGCTCCTCGGCGCCGAGTTCATCGAGGCGTACACGGCCATGCGCCGCCACGAGCTGGCTCGGCTGGCCGATCACGTGACCGACTGGGAGCTCCAGGAATACCTGGAGCTCTATTGACCGGCTCCTGTCCGGCTATTCCCCGGCCCCACCTCCGGCCGGCGCGGGCACCGCTCGTCCTTCCTCGATGGCCTCCACGTCGGTGCCCCGCCTGGTGACCTCGGAGATCAGATAGATGCTGACCCCGACGATCGCCGATGCCGCGGTGATGCCGAACATCCACCAGTCCCACTCCGCCAGCGTCTTGTACCCGGGCGGGTACCAGGTCCCGGTGAAGATCAGGAACACCGCCACGAGGTTCACGACGGACCCCACCGCCCCGCTGACGTAGAGGACCCACAGCGGGGCCCGCCGGGCCTCCTCGAACCTCACCGGGTTGGCCCGCTTGGCGAAGAAGACGTCAAGGAACAGGATCGCCGTCGAGATGCACCACACGATGGTAAGGCCCGCGTACAACGCGAAGAACGGCTTGTTCGCGTCGCCCCCGCCCCGGCCGATGACGAAGAAGATGAGGATGGCGATCAAGGTGGCGAGCACCGTCTGGAGGATCACCGCGTTGGCGGGGACCTTGTTCCGGTTGACCCGCCCGACCTGATGGGGCAGGCGCCGTTCCAGCCCCGAGACGAAGAGCAACCGCGCGAACGCATAGTTGTACACGACGCATGCGGTGAGGAAGACCCAGGCCAGGATGGCCGCCACCGCGATCCCCAGTCCCTTGCCCATGGCCGCGCCGACCGCCTGCGCGCCCCCGGTCGTCCCGTTCACCTTGCCCACGGGCACCGAGACCATGTTGCCCCACGTGGTCCACAGATAGGCGGCCATCACGATGATGCAGCCCCAGATCAGGTACGTTCGGATGGCCCGCTCTCCTCCTTTGACCTCGACCCCCATGTTGAGCGGGGTCTCGATGCCGAGCAGGGCCAGGATGGCGAAGGAGAAGAACGTCAGGTTGGCGGGGATGTGGAAGACGAGCTTGTCACCCAGGAAGGGCTTCCAGTTCGCCGCGGCGAACGAGTTCGCAGCGGGATGTCCCTTCGCCAGCCATACCACGCCGGCCAGTCCGATCAGGAAGATCGCCGCGGCGTAGAAGAAGAACTGGATGTTCACGTAGTTCTGGGTCAGGCGCATCCTCAGCAGGGACATGGCGGCGCTGAACCACATCACGGCCAGCACGACCAATCCAACTTCCCAGTTCTTGGTGAGGATCGAGTGGTTCGCGAGGGCGCCGATCTGCTGGAGGAAGGTGGCCACCAGGATGCCCGCGGTCACCATCACGATCGGCCCGGGCCACCACGCGAGGAACCCGGCAAGGAACCCCCAGAAGGGCCCGAGCGCCTTGTGGGTCCACACGTAGATGGATCCCTCTTCCGGGAACATCCGTCCCAGCTGGGCGGTGACGAAGGCCCCGGTGACCAGGAAGGTCAGGAACGCCAGAATCCAATACGGGAACATGGCCGGCCCCGCGAACTGGACGCCCGCGGAGTTGTTGATGAACAGGACGATGGCCACGAAGATGACCACCAAGTCGAACGGGCCGAGCGTCCTGGACACCAGGACCGGAGCGAGCTGCTCCGAAACCATGGCGCGCTCTGGCTCCCGCGTCGCCTGCATCTCTCACCCCTCTCTGCCAACTAGGGGCAGGGCCCTGGTGGGCCAGGGCGACGCCCCGAGCTCCCCGTCTGATCGAGGCGAATTCTCCCCCCGCCCAGCGCGCAAGTCCAGCGTGGCCGCCCTAGGCCCCCAGCCCGTGCAGGCGGCGGCAGTTCTCCGACAGGATGCCCCGCCCCAGGCGCTCCGCCTCCTGGACGGTCAGGAAGTCCCGGTCCACCGCCTCCGTCAGCGCCCCCTCGAGCGCCCGCCTGCCCAGCCGGGCGGCGATCCAGATCACTTCGGGCTCGGAGGCCTCGTCCGAGGAGTACAGCAGCTTGCCGGCGGGGGCCGTCCCCAGCAGGGCGGTCAGCTTGTGCTCGATGCCGACCGAGGCCCAAGGGATCATCACGGACAGGTCGAGGTAGACGT
>VAYG01000113.1 GCA_005885015.1 Actinomycetota bacterium
GCTGACGCATGCCGAGGCGCTCGACCGCTACGTGAAGCTGGGCGGCGATCCCGACTACTACCAGGTGCTGTTCGACACGCAGGGCCAAGCGCCCAGCCCGCTGGAGGCGGCCGAAGCCGCGCGGCGCGGGATCATCCCGTGGGCCGGCCGCGGGCCTGGGGTCACCAGCTTCGAGCAAGCCTTCCTGGAGGGGCCGTGGCGCAACAAATGGCTTGACGCCTACCGCGCGCTGAGTCAGTACCTGCCCCCGCCGCGGACCATCACGGCCATGTACCGCGAGGGCAGCCTTAGTCACGACCAGGCGGCCAGCTTGCTGCAACGCCAGGGGGTGCCGCCCGAGCTAGTGACCGCCTACCTGTCCAGCGGCTCGGCGCAGAAGGTCGAGAAGGGCCGCGACCTGGCGCAGGCCGCCATGCTGGCCCTGTATCGCGACCGGATCACCGACCGCGGCCAGGCGGCGGCCATGCTGCAGTCGATCAAGTACGATGCGCATGAGGCCGACTACCTACTTAAAGTGGTAGACCTGGAGGTGGCGCAGCGGTTCATGACCGCCGCTGTGGGCCGGGTGCACAGCCTGTATGTCGGCCATAAGATCGCGCAGGCCGCCGTGAAGTCCACGCTCGCCAGTCTGAAAGTGCCGGCCGACAACATCGAACAGCTGGTGAGCGTCTGGAGCCTGGAGCGCCAGGCCAACGTGCGCACTCTGACCGCGGCCGACTATCGGAGCGCGTTTGCCAAGGGGCTACTGACTCGCGAGCAGGCCAGCGACCAGCTGGTGCAGCTGGGCTATACCGCCCATGATGCCTGGTTGTATCTTTCGCTGCACGCCGGCAAGCCGTTGCCGGGCGAACCAGGAGCGAGCGCGTGACTCTACCCGTTTCGGTCGACCTAGTAGCCGCTGCCGGCGATGCGCTGGCCGACGCCCAGGCCGCGATCGAGCAGCGTGCCGCCCAGGCTGCCGAGCAGCTGCCCCCCTCGCCACCGCCCCCACCGTCCGCTGAGCAGCCCCAGGAGGCCCCGCATGACCAGCCCCGCAGCTGAGCCCACTCCCGAGCACGACGGCACCGAGCAGGTGTCGCGCATCGTGCTGACGTTCACTGGTCCCGGCATGGCCGATCACCAGCTGCAGATTGAGAACGCCAGCCCCGGCCAGATCATGGCCGCCGCCTGGTGGCTGAATCAGTACGCTAGCGCCCTGCTGCGCCCCGATCCCCAGGCGGTAGCCGGCGGGCCGGGCATCGTGTCGTATCGGCGGGCCAGGACATAAGTACTGGACACGCCGACCTAGCACTGTGCTAGGCTGCACGAGCCTGGCCGGCGTATCTCTCTGCAGTAAGGGGCGCCAGGCCAGGCGCCCGAACCGATAGGAGCCCGAGCCGTGACTGACTATCTGTACATCCCTGAGTACACGCCGCTGGAGAATGCCGAGCACCTGGCCAAAGTGGCCTGGGAGCGAATGCAGGCCACCCGCAAGCGAGCGCATCGGCCCGAGCACCGCGACGAGTGGAGCATGGGCCTAGCCCTGGCCTACCGCTTCGCACTAATGGGCGCCCTGGCCATGCGCCGCCAGCTGCGACCGCCGCGCATCACCCGCCGGCACCTGGTTGTCGTCGGCAACGCCTGGGACCAGCGCCCGGACGGTACGCTAATCCGCCGCGAGCCCGAGCGATTCACGCCGGAATGGATCGAGCAGCATCGGGAGCCTAGCCGCCCAGCAGGCTGCTCGTACGTTGACACTCAGGGCCGACGTTGCGGCGGCAGTCACGGCCTGGCCACGCACGAGCAAGCCCAGCGATACGCGCACGCTGCCGGGACGCTCAGGTCCGAGCAAGATAGCGGCTCGCTGTGAGCAGCTACCTGCCGCCATTCGTCACCGAGTGGGGCGACCATATCGTGGCCGACTGCGTGCCGGCCAGCGGCCTGATGTTGGCCAACAAGGTGGACCGCGGCGGGCACCCCTCTGGCGTGGCCGAGCGCGAGGCCCTGCAGGATGCCATGGGCACGCAGGACACCGGCGCCGACGGCGCCCAGCTGGCCGCCGGCCTGGTGGCCCGCTACGGGCTGCGCATGGGCGTCGGCTACAGCTGGGCCAACATCGCCGCCGCCTTGTCTGACCCCGGATTCGGAGTAGTGCTGTTCGGCACCTATCAGTCGCTGCCCGGCGACATTCGGGCGATGGGCGGCCAGCCAGGCTACACCGGCGGGCATGCCATGTACGCCCAGGCCAACGGCGTCGGCAGCGTGACCCTGGGCGATCCTCTAGGTGCTGGCTACCTGGAGCACGTTCCGATCGCCAGCCTGCGCGCTTTCTGCGCCGGCCTGGGGTTCATGCACCTAGCCGCACTGGAGCGCGTGTACCAAGCCGGCTGGCGGGCCTACGTGGGCCCCGGTCACGTCACTTTCTGGCACGTCCTGCGTTTCACGCACGCCCTGTACGCCGGGCGGCCCACTGACTGGCAGCGCGTCAGCACGGCGCCGGTGGCCCACGGCTCGCCCGGATTCTGGAGCGTGAGCGCCGGCTATTACGCCGGCCTGTACCTGGTAGCCGGCCGCTCGGGGCCGTTCCGAGTGCGCGCCATCATGAGCGACGGCAGCAGCCGCGACGTCGATGAGGCGCGCTGAAGTGACCCGTTCGGCCTGGTGGGGCGCGGCTCGCGCCCTGCTCATCCTGGTGATCGTGGCCGTGATCCTGGACAGCCTGGCCCTGACTGGCGGCCCGCTGGTGCTCATCCCGCCCATGCTGCCGCTGTACTTCCTGGTGCGCGCCATCGGCCACTACGCCGGAGGGTGCTGAGCGTGAATAAGCTAGCCGAGGACCGAGCGCAGCGCATGGAGGAAGTTACTCGTTCCTGGTGGTGCGCGGCCGACGGCGCGCCGGCCGCCTACGATCACGCCAGCCTAGACCCGCTGCACCCCTTCGGTATCTGTTCGGCGCGGGTGGGCCCCTACCGGGTGCCAGCTCACGGCGGCCACGCGGTGCCGCTGGTGGCCACCGAATACGAGCGCGCCAGGCTGCTGGACGAGCAGGCGGCCATCGCCAAACGCAAGGCCCACGCTCGGCATATCGGCCGGCGCCCGGTCAAAGGCTGCGCTTACTGCAATCAGCTACGCGAACGGCTGTTTGCCGAGCGGGTGGCGCATGGCCAGCCGTAACCGGGCGCAGCTGTACGCGGTCCGCCGGCGCCAGGCAGCCGCGCAGCTGAACCGCGACACCGGCGCGGTGCCGGGGCTGAGCTTGCCCGCCGCCCAGCGCGATCAGCTCGACGTGCTGGCCGGCGACTTCGACCTAGCCCAGCGCGCCAAGCTGCGCCACCCGGCCGCACGCTGGTGGTGGGGCGCGCGACTGATCGACGGCCAGCACGGCGCCTACTGCTACCTGTGCGAGCTGCTGATCGTCACCTGGCACCGCCACTACCCCATGACCGACCAGGCCCGCCGCGCGATCCTGGAGCACCGCGACCGGCTACACGCGCCGGCCGCCCCGACACCGGGTCCGATTGCCCCGCCCGCCCAGGGCGGGGAGTGACCGACAACAGGAGTCCCCAACCGTGAGCACCGAAACCCGAACCCCCGAAGCGAGCAGCGTGCAGCTCACCCCCCAGGCGGTGGCCCCCTTTGAGGCCACCCTAGCCGCGGTGCCCGACGCCGGCACCCAAGGCTACGAGCGCATTCTGCAGGCCATCGCCGACGCACAGAGCGTGGAGGACCTAGACGCCCCCTGGCGCTCGCAGGGCATGGAGGCCTACCTGGGCCGCGACCTGGTGATCCGCTCGATTCAGAAGATGCCGAGCAGCTATGAGGGCGGAATCCCCTGGTTCCTGGTGGTCGACGCGGTCGATGAGGAAACCGGCCAGGCGGTGACCTTCACGACTGGCGCCATCAACGTGGTGGCCCAGCTAGTACAAGCCTTCGCGCTGGGCGGCTTCCCCCTCAAGGTGACGCCGGCCGAGTCCGAGCGCGAGTCGGCCGCCGGCGGCCGGCCGCAGCACCTGGTGATCCGCAAGTGAGCCCCGAGCAGCGGGCGGCCGTGGCGGCCGCCCTGCTCGACACCCTGCCCCCCGAGCGAGCTCTAGCCCAACAGCTGGAGGTGCTGAGCGAAGCCGTCACCTTGGGCGGGCGATCCGACCTGGTCGAAGCTTTGTGGCGGGGCGTCAACGTGCTACACGACTCACTGGTGGCCATCGCCGCCGCAGCGGCCACCGATGAGCTGGCCGCCCAGGCGCCGCAGCTGCACGCGGTCGAAGGCTGAGCGATGGCCCAGCCCATGCACTGCGACTATGCCGGCTGCCCCAACCTGGGCGACTGGATCGTGTCGCGGGTTGACAACGGCGACACCTTCGCCTGGTGCCAGGAACACTACGTGCTGCTGTGCCGGGCCACGGTCGAGCAGGCCAACCAGGCCGAGCTAGAAGCCCAGCAGCAGGCCGCGCAGGCCGACCAGCTAGGGCAGCAGCTGGCCAGCGAGCTGGGCATTGCCGAGCCCGAGCCCGCGCTCAACCTGGCCGCGGTACCCGACACCGAGCCCGACGACGACGAGGACGACGACGAGGATGCAGTCGTGCGCCGCCTGCAGGCCACAGGACGGCCTACACCGGAGCAATGGGCCGCAGCTGAGGCCCAGGACCTGGGCGAGCTGACACCGGCCACAGCAGCCGCCCTAGAGGCCCCCAGGAGCACCCGCGTGGTGAAGCGCGGCACGTCGCCCAGCCGACGCGCGCATGAGGCGCGCAAGCGGGTCAAAGCGGCGCCCCCGCCCGACGAGCCGGACCTATCATCGGCAGCAGCGGAGGGCGACTAGCCCCGAACACAACGCAGGAGGACAGCTAACCATGGCCACCGACCCCAACAAAGAGCAGCCGTTCAGGCCGACCGCGGCCCAGCTAGCCGGCAACGATGCCAGCGGCACCAGCGGCCTACCCAAGCCGGGCACCGAGCTGGGCTCGGCACCCGAAACCCCCGGCGGCCCGCACCTGCCAGCCAAGGCCAGCAAGGACGAGGGCGAAGAGGACGAGGGCTAGCACACAGAAGGGCCGGCGCTGCGAGGTATCAGCGCCGGCCCTTCGACCGAACCAGGAGCCCCGCCGTCGCTGCGAGGGCCGCCATCATCGCACACTAGAGGGCGCCAGGGAATGGCCGAACCGCCGCCGCGCATCGGGTCCATGGCCTACTTCTACGGACCGATTCTGGAGTCCGCGCTGGGTCGCATGACGACCGCCGAGATGTGGGACGAGATTCACGCCCAGGCCACCGCGGCCGGCGTGCGGCTGCCCGCGGACGCGCTGATGCAGGTCAACGATCTACGGGCCAACGCGGCCGGGGTACGCGACGCGGCCTACAACCTGGAGCGCGGCGCGCCCGAGCAGGCCATCACCAGCTCGGTGATCGGTCAGCCGATCTACGCCCGCCCGCTCGACGCCCAAGAGGCGCTCGGCCAGTGGGAGGCGCGCGTACGCATGACCCTGCAGGACGCCGCCGGCCAGTCGCAACAGTGGGTGCGCATCGTGTTCGGCGCCGACCGCCCCGACACGCTCGGCGAGCTGATGGGCACGCTCGACGCCTACGCCCAGGACATGGCCGCCGGCTACGGCCAGGTGCTCATCAGCTGGGACGCCCCCATGCTGAACGCGATATGACCGGCTGGCCGCGTGCGTACTGCACCTGGCGCCAGTGTCGCAACCGGGGCCGCTACCGGGTCGAGCTACAGCCCTGGGGGATCGTCACCTACCGCTGCGGTCGGCACCTAGTCCACTGCACCATCCTGAGCAGCCATGACCCGGCCTAGCCATACCCACTGGCTGCGCCCCAACGGCCAGGAGCGGTCGCCGTTCCGGGTGCTGGTGATCGACACCGAAACGCGGCCGATCGACGGCCAGGCCAGCGGCCATGAGGTGCTACGACTATGGTGCGCGCGGCTGCTGCGCCGCAAGGGCGACGGTCCCGGCAAGCCGCGCCAGGCCGACTACTTCGGCCATACCGCCGCCGAGCTGGGCGAGCTGATCGACAGCCTGGCGCGCGCCGACCGCACGCTGTGGATCATGGCCCACAACCTGAACTTTGACCTAGCCGTGACCGCCCTTCCAGTCGAGCTGTGCGACCGCGGCTGGCGGATCACCGAGGGCGCCTTGACCAGCGATTCGCCCTGGTGCCGGCTGGCCAAAGGCTCGCGGCGCCTGGCGGTGGCCGACACCTGGTCATGGCTGCCGGCGGGGCTCGACGAGATCGCCCGCCTGCTGGGCATGCGCAAGCTGGAGCTGCCCGGCGAGCATGACGAGGAAGCCGCCTGGTTCGCACGCTGCCGGCGCGACGTGGCGATCACCGCGCGGGCCATCGGCCAGCTCATGGACTGGTGGGACGCCGGCCGCTTCGGTAACTGGTCGATCACCGGCCCGGCCACCGGCTGGAGCAGCTACCGCCACCGCCGGCCGGCGCCCAAGGTGCTAGTTGACCCCGATCCCGAGGCTCGCGCCCTGGAGATGCGAGCCGTGACCGGCGGCCGCCGGGAGTCGATGCGCCAGGGCGTGCTACCCGCCGGGCTGTATGCCGACCTGGACATAAGCACCGCGCACCTAGTGGCCATGAGCGAGCTACCGCTACCCATGCGCCGCCTGCGCCGCTTCGAGTCCCTGCAGCCGACCGACATTCGGCTGCGCAGCCCGGTGCTCGACGTGCTGGCCGAGTGCGAGGTTCAGACGGCCAGCCCGCGCTACCCGTGGGACTCCGGCCAGGGAATCTTCTACCCGGTCGGCAGGTTCCGTACGGTGCTGGCCGGGCCCGAGCTGCGCGAGGCCCTGCGCCGCGGCGAGCTGCTGAGCATCGGCGCCGGCTACAGCTACGGCATGGCCGACCATATGGCCGGCTGGGCGCGCTGGTTGGCCAGCCTGCTCGACCTTCGCACCCCGGACGTGCCGCCCATGGCCCGCCTAGCCGCCAAACACTGGAGCCGCTGCGTGCCCGGCAAGTGGGCCGGCCACTCCAGCGAGGTGCTGGAGCGCCGCCCGGACCCGCGCCCCGGCTGGGGAGTCGAGCGCGGATTCGTGAGCGAGGGCCGCCGGCCGGCCGACTTCCTGCGGGTGGGCGGCGAGCTGTGGACTATCGCCCGCGACGAGTGGGCGGATGATGCCTTCCCCGCGGTGCTGGCCTGGATTCAGGCCGCTACCCGCGTGGCGGTGGGGCGCATGGTGGACGCCCTGGGCCCGGCGGTTGTCAGCGTCAACACCGACGGCGTGCTGGTGGACGTGGCCCAGGTGCCGACCAGGAGCCTGCAGGCGGCCGGCGGCTCGCGCCTGGGGCCCAGGGCCCAGCTGCGCTACCTGGACGCCTACCTGGCCCGCCTGGACCGTAAGCTGCGCCCGTTCAGCGTGCGGATCAAGACCGCCGCCGGGGCGGTGACGGTCATCAGCCCGCAGCACCTGATCCTTGACCATGAGCGCCGGTTGGCCGGCATCCCCAGGCGCGCCCAGCGACTCGACCGCGGCCGCTATCGCTTCACGGCCTGGCCCCGGCTGCGCGTGCAGCTGGCCCGCCCGCTGCCGATCGGCTACCAGACCGTGCGGCGCACCGTCAACCTGGAGGCCATCCCGCCCAGCGGTTGGCTGCTAGAGTCGGGGCGGGTGGAGGCCATCGCGCTGCAGCTGGTCGATGGCCGAGCAGTTATCAGCTGGCCCCACGGCCTGGACGCGGCCCACGGTTCCCCGCTGACCCCGCCCGAGCGGCAGCATCCCCTACTGCGCCAGGTCCTGGCCAGGCCGGTAGCCTGGGAGCCTGGCCAGGAGGTCACAGGACGGCCAGCACGGCCACGCCAGGCTCGGGCCCATGCCAGCAGCCGCCCTCACCGTTTGACGCCCGCAGCGGCCGCCCTGTAGGCTCGCCGGGCCAGCCCCCCTGGCAGGCCCTGGGGGCGCACCTTGCTCGGGAAGGGTCCCCAGGGCCACTAAGCCGCCCCAGGCGGAGCGCCTACCCGCTGCTTCGGTTCCGGACCCCCGGACGTAGCCGCTAGGCCCCCCTGGGGCGTTCTGCTGCCCCAGCAGCTCCAAGCGGTCCCGTTCCCCACCCTTCGCCGCGGCATCCCCCTGATCGCCGGCCCGCCCCCCACCGGGCCCCG